>JBGQNR010000018.1:0-45720 GCA_041501225.1 Acidobacteriota bacterium | reverse complement strand
GAGCCCGTCCGAGAATTAGGAGGGGCCGCGTTCCGAGCGCCGCCGGAACCCGAAGGGCGCATGGGGATTGCGGGGCGATCTCCGCGTTGCTCGTCGTCAACGATGTGCACCGACATCGCCTCCTCCTCGCGCCTTGAGCTCACCCCGCAAGCCCCATGCGCGCGACCCCTCCTAATTCTCGGACGGGCTCCTAGCCGCGGGCGCGCTTCAAGGCACGATTTTCTGCCTCCCCGTGCAAATCCGGCCCCGAGCACGGGGCGGGGGCTCAGCTTGCGATAGAGGGCCTAGAAGAGCGAGACAACGACAGATCTACTCAGTGTGCCCGAAACCATGGCACCGTGGAGAGTTTTCCGATTCAGTTCCATTCGATGAGGCATGGAGCGCCGTACAGACCGGGATTCTATGTCAGGCCCGGTCTGTACGTCGCTCGATGCTCGAATGCGAAGATCAGGTACTTACTTTCCATAGGCGCTCGCTGCATCAAGGGTGGAAGCCCGGACAGCCCAGGCGTGGGCTGTCGTCACCGCGTCAAAGTCTGCTGAAGAGCTTTCCGTTTCCCTAGAGTCCAGGCGCTTCCCGTTTGCGAAACAGATCGGCAATGATGGTACCCGGCAGGTTGCGGTTCTGTCTGGACTATTGCGGGCTGATTCTTTAGGATGGGCCAATTGATCCGGCAAGCCTAGGCGCTAATGATCATCACAATTTATGACTTCAAATGGGGAAGATGGCTATGATGCGGCATTCTCGCTTACCCTGGCTTGTACGCTTTTGGACCATCAGCGCGGCGATTGGATTCGCCGTGGCAGTGCCCCGGGCCGAGACGATCTGGTTTTCGTCGCTCGATCTTGCCAAGGCCAAGGTGACGGACAAGATCAGGCCGGCGGTTGACAAGACCATCGACGGCAAGGTGCTGACCATCAACAAGCAGACCTATAGCCGGGGTGTTTGCGTGAACGGCTTGACGATCTTCTACGTTCAATTGAACGGCGGCAGTGACAAGTTCTCGGCCATCCTGGGCGTTGACGATGAAAGCGCGCTGAGCCCGCAACCTCCCGCCGGGGGCGCCGACGCAGCGGGGCGCGCGGGTGCGGGCCAAGGCGCAGCTGGTCGAGGAGGCGCTGCGCCGCCCTCGATGAGCGTGCGTATCCTGGCGGATGAGAGCAAGGTTCTCTATGAAAACAATGCCATTCCGATCGGCAGCAACGGCGTGCCGATTGAAGTTGACGCCAAAGGCGTTAAATTGATGGCGATCATCGTTAACAACGGCGCAAGCGGCCGCGGAGGTCGCGGCGCCTCCGGCGCCGGGTCAGTCTCCGTGCACTACGACTTAGCAGAGGCAAGGTTCGAAGTGTCGGGGGCAAAGCCAGCTGTAGTAGACATTCCCGGCGAGGCCAGGGAAGTCCTGACGCCGAAGCCCGGCCCCAAACCCAAAATCAACGGCCCAGTGCTAACCGGTGTCACTCCCGGCAGATCTGTGCTCTACAAGATTCCGGCGACGGGAACCAGGCCCATTACCTATGCAGTCGATAAGCTCCCCGCTGGTCTTAAGGTCGATCCGGCCACCGGCATCATTACCGGCGCGATCAAGGATAAGGGAACTTACGTCGTCACCCTCCGTGCTCGGAACTCTGCGGGCGAGGCTCGCAGGGAATTCAAATTTGTGGCCGAAGGCCAACTGTCCCTGACCCCGGCGCTCGGCTGGAACAGTTGGAATGCCCGCGGTCGCAATGTTACCGAGGCGCTCGTGCGCCGCACGGCCGATGCCTTCGTGGACAAGGGCCTCATCGATCACGGCTGGACTTACATCTGCATCGACGACGGCTGGGAGCGCAGTCCGCGCCAGACCGACGAATTGTTCGAAGGTCCGACCCGCGACGTGAATGGGAACTTTATTCCCAACAAGAAATTCCCCGACATGAAGGCTCTCGGGGACTATATCCACAGCAAGGGACTCAAGTTCGGCATCTACAGCAGCCCTGGTCCGACCACCTGCCAAGGCCTGGAGGCGAGCTTTCAGCACGAGGAAAAGGACGCGATGCAGTGGTGCTCGTGGGGTGTTGATTATCTGAAGTATGACTGGTGCAGCTATCGGGCGGATGCTCCGGGCTTGGCGGGGCTGCAGAAGCCCTACCAGCTGATGCGCGCTTTGCTAGATAAGGCTCCACGAGATATCGTGTACAGCATCTGCCAGTATGGCAACGGCAACGTCTGGGAATGGGGCGCCGAGCCGGGTATTGGCGGCAACTCCTGGCGTACGACCGGCGATATCCGCGACAACTGGCCCCAAACCATGCAGATTGGCTTCAACCCCCGCTGGACGGAGATCGACATCGGCCAGTACGGCGGACCCGGTCACTGGAACGACGTCGACATGCTCGTCGTCGGAGTTGTCGGCTGGAGCTACGAACCTCAGCACGAGGCAAACCTGACGCCCGCCGAGCAACTCAGCCACATCTCGCTCTGGGCGCTTCACGCCGCGCCGCTCATTCTGGGTTGTGACCTGGCGCAGGCCGATGATTTTACCGTCGGTCTGCTCACCAACGACGAAGTGCTGGCGATCGATCAGGATCCGATGGGCAGAGGCGCCAAGGCCGTTTACAGGTCTCCGAACGGCGGCCTGCAAGTCTGGGCGCGCCCGCTGTCGGACGGTTCCAGGGCGGTCGGCCTTTTCAATCTTGAAGAGATGCCGATGCGGGTAACGGCCAAGTGGGCCGACCTGGGTATCAGCAGCAAGCAGGTGCTGCGCGATGTGTGGCGGCAGAAGGACCTTGGCACGTTCAGCACCGAGTACACAAGCGAACTGCCACGTCACGGATGCCTGTTGCTCAAAATCTCTCCGGCGAAGTAGAAAGATTCGCAGCGGACAGGACGGCGTGTCGCAAACCTTGCCGGATTCGACGATCATCGGATGCTTAGCTTTTAGTCCTTCACGTTCCAGGGGTCAGGCCTGGAAAATTTCATTTTGCCCTGACTCTTCCACTGAGACTCAAGATTCGCAGCAAAATGAAAGTTTCCAGGCCTGACCCCTCTTCCCCCAATTGCCGGGCATGACCTAACTTAGGCCTCTACTCATCGTGTTCTAATGTTTCGTGTGGCAGCATGTAGGCGTGTTGTACTAAACTATGCGATCCGCGCCCGATGCAGACATGGAAAATCGCAACGAACAATACGAAAGAGAGTGACTATGAAATTGCGTCAGATCATGCTGCTTAGTATGTCCATTTTAGTAATTGCCGCGTATGGATTGCCGCAGGAAAAACAGGAGGAGAAGGATCAAATCCTGAAGATGTCTCAGGTTCCAGCAAGAGTTCAACAAACCATCAAGACATACGCCTCGGCTGCCGAGATCAAGCAGATCACTATGGGCGACGTGGATGGCACGAAGGCCTATGAATTCCAGATCGAGAAGGGTGGAAGAAAATCCGAAGTGGCGATAACCCCCGACGGCAAGGTGCTCACCACGGAGGAGGAGATTCCGCTTACGGAGATTCCTGATGTGGCGCGTCGGTCGATCAACGCTAAGGCAGCTGGCAGCAAGATCGTTTCGACAGAAAAAGTCTTTGAAAATGGCAAAATGGTCTTCGAGGCCGTCATCGAAAAGGGCGGGAAGCAATCCATGATTGCCTTCAGCCTGGACGGGAAAGTAGTCGGTTCTGAGGAGGAAATACCTCTTACGGAAGTGCCGGAAGCGGCACGCAAGACCATCAACGCCAAGGCCGCGGGCGGCAAGATCATCTCGATAAAGAAGGTCCTGGAAGAGGGCAAGACGGTTTTCGCGGCGGTCATTGAAAAGGGCGGGAAGCAGGTAGAGATCACCGTAGCTCCGGACGGCAAACTCGTCGACAGTGAAGACATCAAACACTGATGGGAAACTATGTGGATCAGGAAGAATTGAATTGGTCCGCGAGCCTTGGGTGTCGAGGGGGGCCAGGCGCAAAATAAGACGCTTCCGACCCCCGCCCTCACCAACCCTCACGTGTCGTGGAAGCGTGCGCGGTTTGAAGGGGGGACACGGATTGCCGCGTCCCCCAAACGAAAAGCGAATTAGAAGTTGATGCGCAGCACGAGCTGGATCAGGCGTCCACCCAGATCCTGCTGCTGGTTCGGATTGGTGTAAGCCGACGTTATCTGGCCGTAACTCTGGCTGCTGCTGGCACAAGTTGTGCCAAAGAAGTTGATGTTGTTGAAGGCATTCAGGAATTCCCCACGCAGCTCGAAGTTCTTGGTCTCCGAAAACCGGGTCCTCTTTACAAGGCTAAGGTCCGTACGGAAGAACACCGGGCCTCTAATATAATTAGTTAGCAGAGCGCACTGTCCGCCGTACACCTGGATACAATCCTGGGTATTGGCAGGCGCTCTGTAGCGGCCGGTGGGAACACCAAAGCTGGTGCTGTATCCGGTCGTTGTGGTCGCACTCGTATTGAAGGCGGCAATCGTGTTGATCCGGATGTCCTCCGGCTCGTAATAGACCTGCTTGTTCGCATTGTCGAAACGCAGACCGACTGCGTTCTGCAGATCCTGGAGCGTCTGGGAAAGGAAATCCTCGACGGGCCTTACCAGTGGCACAATCCATTCATGTGGAGGCGGCATGAAACCGATGTTGAATCCCATCTCCTGGAGCGCGTGGACCGAAACTTCTTCGTGTCCCTGAACATCGATCGGGGGGCCGCTAGCCGAGTCCAAAGTAGTAGCGGATGCAGGCAACGAGCAGAATGATGATTGCCAGCACGATGATGCCGAGAAGCTGAGAACGCTGACGATCGATCATCCTGCGGCTCCGCAATGGTCGCCGGTTCATCGGCATTCGTCGCTGGGGCTAGGAGCCCGTCCGAGAATTAGGAGGGGCCGCGTTCCGAGCGCCGCCGGAACCCGAAGGGCGCATGGGGCTTGCGGGGCGATCTCCGCGTTGCTCGTCGTCAACGATGTGCACCGACATCGCCTCCTCCTCGCGCCTTGAGCTCGCCCCGCAAGCCCCATGCGCGCGACCCCTCCTAATTCTCGGACGGGCTCCTAGTACGCTTTGCGCAGTTTGACGCCTTGATAGTAGGTCATCAGAATCTCTTCTGCACTGCGCCCCGCCCGCGCCATGCCGACCGCCCCTGTCTGACAGAGCCCTACGCCATGTCCCCAACCGCGCCCGTCAAAGTTGAAGCTGGCGATTTTGCCTTCTTCAGTGCGCGAGCGCGACAAGGTGTAAAGCGTATCTTTCAGCCCGAGAGCACCGCGCACTTTGTACCCATTGACGACTGCCGAGCCGCGGCTGCCAATGATCTCCAATTGGACGACGCGGCCTGAGGTGCCCAGGCGGGCAGGTTTCAAATCCTGGATCTCCCCTATATTCCCGGCCAGTGAACGGAGTTTTTCCGCCACCACGGCTCTTGGGATGGAGGTCTGCCAGGTCGCGACGGGAGAGAAACGGTCACTTGAAGCCCCAGTCGGACTGAGCTCCACTTCCAGAAAATCAACCTCGCTGTTCGTCCGTTGATGGTAGGCCACCTTTTCGCCGCCGATGATATGCAGGTTGACGACGGGCATGCTCCTGCCGCTCATGGTTTTGAACAGTCGGACATCCTGGGCGAGGCGAAGCGGCTCGGCGCGGCTGCCGCGCTTGACGGCGAGCGTATTCTTAGAATTACCGGCGGAAATTTCGGCGCTTGGTTCTGCGGTTACCCCCGTTTTGAGAATTTCTGGGCGAGCTGACAAGATCCATCGGACCAGGAGGGCAAGCGCGTCACTGCGCAAGATTGGCTGTGTGGCCCGAATGCTGTTGTCCGGGTACGGTTGCCAGAGCTTGCGATGGACGAGGTAGGCGATCGTGCGTCTGGCGTAGTCTGGAACGCTCGACCCGTCGTTGAAATTGCTTAGATAGTATGCGGTGTCGGATTCAGATACGCTGCGGTCGATCTCTCGCTCGCCGAAAAAGCATCCCGCGGCGTAACGAAGAAAACCGGCACGCGAGCCGAGGTCTGTTGCCCGAATGTTGCCCGGCGCCTCGGTCTTGCCGGCCAGGCTGCGGCTCTTCTCGAGCCAGCCCTTGATTTCATCCGCGCTGGGATAACCGGCAACCACCTCCGGTGTGATCCGGCTCAGATCGGTCAGGCCGAGGGCTTGCGCAAGCTCCAACTCGCGATTGGCAAGCGTGCCGTCATCGACAAAGAGAACCTGCTTCAAATCGTGGCTGCCTCCCAGGTTGGCCTCGGGCATTTCGGCGGGGGAGTTCTCCACGGTGCAGAATACGCTTTTCAGATAGGGCACCGGCGCGGTGTCAAAAACGTTGGAGAAATCCTCCGTGCGTCCGCCGCAGGTCGACATGTACATAGCGTCGATGAGTTTACCATTGTAATAAATGGCGATGCCCAGAGTTTTCCGCACCGCATCATTGGAGATTTCTTTTTCCAGGGAAACGCCTCCATAAACCTGGGTTGCGGCGTTGTCTGTCAGGTCGTACCCGTCGGCGCGGAACCTGCCCATGTTTTTGAGCGCATAAGTGCGCGCCGCGATCGCTTGCGCTTCAAGGGCGGCTTCTTCCGGGTAGGTTGCCGGGCTCAACTCAGCGGGCACGACACCGAGCAGATATTCTTCCATGCCAAGTTGGTTCACGACAAGCAGGCGACCATCTCTCCCGAGACTGACATCCAACACTCCCCGGTATGGTTTGCCGTTCAGACGCAGGAAAGTGAGCTCCGAACTCGGCAGGAACAGATAGCCCGCGCGGCTGACACGGAAGAGGTTTTCCGGTCCGCGCAGAGCAAGCGTCGGCTCCCCCTTGCTTGCCTCGCCAACCTCGCGAACGACGAACGCGTCACGATAGCCTGCAGAGCCAAGCGGTCCGGACGCGAACATCTGGGCTTCGTCGCGCTTGGCAAAACGTCCGAGGCGCACCTGGTTCATGCCGGTAGACGTGGTTTCACGCACGACGGAAGGCTGGGAAAACTGCTCGCTCAGTTGCTGCCCTAGCTTCTCGGCGGCCGCCTGATTGGCGAGAGATGCGACCTGGACGCGATAGATTTCACCGGCCTCGGCGAGCGGGCGCTCCATACGAACCTGTACCTGCCCGGTCAGGGTCTGTCGCGCGGCTTCCGGCGATTTCTCGACGAGGATGAACTCGCCGGCCGCGGAAATCCGGAGTTCTTCTGACGGGACGGTCAAACCGATTCGGATCGAAGGGCCCCGAAGATCGGGGCTTACAGAAACGGGCGTTGGAGGGGTCGGCCGCTTGGCTGTGGTCACGGTCCCGGTCTTAGGTGGAGGTGCAGGTGTAACAGGAGGAGGCACAGGTTTGGTGGCGGGTACATTGGCTCGTGGAGGTTGAGCGACGGGCGGTCGCACTACTGCGGTCTTGTGCCCGCAAGCTGCGGCCAGAAGGCTACAAAGGAGAACCAGGATGCCGGGGGCGGTTCGAAATGAGTTGGCCGCAGCTCCTCGCATGTCCCCCTACGGTCTTAACGTCCGCGCCTATCTCACAGCACGGTCACTGTCGTTCGTTGTAAGCGAAAACCAATCGAGCCCCTACACGATCTGCAGGAAAGCCTCTGGGCAGGGGCGGAAACGGATTCGATCCAAAGACAGCGCTGAGCGCCGAGAGATTCAGAGAATCATTTCCCGACGGCACATCGATCTTGGCGCCGGTAACCTGGCCGTCCTTGTTGATGTAAAAAATAATTGTGGCGCTTCCCTGGTAATTACGCAAGTTCGAAGGGATGAACCAGTTCGCTTTGACGCGTTCCCTTACCAGGTTGGCATAAACCTCAAGATTGAATCCTTTGTCGTCGAAAAATATCGGTCCCTGCGCACGAATTTGCTGTGCCGGGTCCTTCGTGTCCTTCTTGCCCGGACTCTGGGAACCGGCCTGGTTCGCATTGCCCGAACCTGACGATGCCGTCAGATTAGCCGAGGCCGCAGGAGGCTCGTTTATGCCCTTTGGAATCTGCTTGGGCGCCGTGTCGGGCGGGCTGGCAGCAGCTGCTTTTTTCGCCGGTGCCGGCTCAGTGCGCAGCGCATCGGGGGTTGCGGTCACGGTGATGCCGGCGGCGGCAGTTCCGGCTACGGGAGTCGACGGATTGGCCGGCGAGGAGTGTGTACTTGGCTGAGGCTTGGGAACTGGCGCCGAGACATCCTCAACGATGCTGGGGGGCAGGTTAATGTGAATGGGCAGATGAGTTCCTTCTGTCACCTTGGCCCGGTTCCAATCGTAGAGGTTTTTCTTTATTTCCTCGAGGGGCGGCATTTCCATCTTGGTGCTGATGGAAGCCAGGTTGCGCCACTTCTGAACCTGCATAGGGGACCGAGGAGGCGCCGGCCGCTGAACCCAAATATGAATGCCATCCTGCAACAACTCAGGATATTGGTAGAGGAGAAGGACTGCGGTGGCATGGCTCAGAATGCTGAGGACCCAGGAGACAAGCATCCGCCTGCTGGGTGGATGCGTCTGGTAGTGGCCGATTGCATAATCAAACATCGTCTCTGACCGACCCTGGCTTCCCAAGTATAGAGAAGCAAGCTAACTTCTGTCAATTCTAGGGGCTTCCAGTGGTTGTCCTATTCAAAGCCTGGGCCTGCGCCCTTTCCGCTTTTTCCAGAACCTGGAGAGCCAATTCCAGTGTCTTTCGACCTTCGACCCCCGTGCATGCCACTGGGGAGCGTCCCCGGACGGCATCCAGGAAAGAGCGCAACTCAGCATCCAGCGGCTCATGACGCGGGGGGGTGAGCTTTTGAGAGACAATCTGGGAGGCGCCGGCCGGTGGGCGATCGAGACGGAAGACCGCGACATCCTGCCTGGAATAATCAACGGAGATGTACTCGCGCGCCTGGAAAAACCTGAGCTTGCGTATCTTCTCCATAGAAACTCGACTGGCGGTCACATTGGCCACGCAACCGTCGGCAAATTGGATGCGTGCGTTGGCAATGTCGATGCGTTGAGTCAATATCGCTATGCCCACAGCCTCGATGTGCACCGGCGGTGCCGGAACGAGAAGGGAAATAATATCCAGATCGTGAATCATCAGGTCGAGGATTACATCGATATCGAGACTGCGCGGGGAGAACACTCCCATGCGGTGGGCTTCAAAAAATCGCGGCCGGTTGACGATCTCACGCACAGCCTGGATGGCCGGGTTGAAGCGCTCCAGGTGCCCTACCTGCAGCACGCAGCGGCTCGCCTCGGCAGCCCGGATAAGCCTGTCGGCATCGGCCAGGGTATGGCTGATCGGTTTTTCTACCAGCACGCTCACGCCCCGGTTCAGAAATTGCTCCCCGATTTCCGCGTGCAACGTAGTCGGCGTGGCAATACTGACGGCATCAACCTTGCCGAAGAGTTGTCGGTAATCCGCAAATGGTTTCGTACCGAGAGGCCCGGCAATCTCCTCGGCTCGACCCGGATGAGTGTCGACCACGCCGACAAGTTTGGTGTCCGGCAGGGTGGAATAAACACGGGCGTGGTGCTGCCCGAGGGCTCCCACTCCTACTACGCCGACTCGGATATTGTTCACGATTTACTCCTTAGCCGTCTTGCTCGGCTCTTCATTCGATGGGAGGCAATCCCACGATGGCCACGCCTTCGGCGTCCGCCATTTCCACCAGCTGGCGCCGGTCGACCAGCAAAGTCCGGCCTGCATCCAACACCAGCGCGGTGGCACCGGCATCGATCATACTCCGAATGGTGGACGGCCCGATCACCGGCACGTCGAACCGCATGTCCTGTTTGGGTTTGCTCACCTTGATGATGGTCAGATCCTTCCCCCCGGCCAACTCGCCGGCACGGCGAATGGTTGCGTCCGTACCCTCCATCGCTTCCACGGCTACGACCGCCCTATCCCGGACCACGATGGTTTGCCCGATGTCCATGAGCGCAGTTTTATGCGCCACAGGCCTGCCAAACTCGACATCGGCCTGCTCGTGCGAGTTGAGTCCCCGGCGGGTCAGCGTTCCCTCAGGAGCCATGTGCGGTTTCAGGAACTCCGTGGAATCGAGCAGCTCGATCCCTGACTCCTCGAGCACCTGGGCGACCGCCCCTATCAAGGCGTCCGTGCTCTTGTGTTTCAGACCGGCGAGCAGCTTGAGCATCGTCAGGTCGGGAAGGGAAGATCCGAAAATCTGAACATGCCTGACCTGGCCTGCCATGATGGCTTTGCTGACGCCGACCTTGCGGAACAAGCGGATGAGTTTGCCGAGCTGTCCCAGTCCAAGCCAGTGCACTGGATAGCCGCACGATTCGATCTCCGGAAAGGTCTCTTCCCTGATGGCGGCAACGATCATGTCCAGGTTCCGCTCGCGCGCCGATTCGAGAACCATAAAAGGAAACTTGCCATTTCCCGCGATCAGCCCGTATTTAACGATTCCCTCGCTCATTGCAGCTACGCGCCTTCGATTTTGGATTTTGGATTGGGGATTTTGGATTGACAAGCAGCATACCGATTCAAGTCAGCGTCGCTTTCGGCAGAACCCAAGGGAACGGGTCTGCAATCCAAAACCCCCAATCCAAAATCCAAAATTCAACGAATAAAGCCTCGTTCGGAGCTTTCCACAAATTCGATCAATACCGCAACTTCGGGAGCGGTCCATTTTTCTTCCCGCACTCGGGCCAGGGCATCACCGGTGTTGAGTCGCGAACGGAACAGAATCCGGTACACCTTTTTCAATTCCTCGATCGAGTTTTCAGCGAAGCCTTTGCGCTGCAATCCAATCGTGTTGATGCCATAAATCTTGGCTTCGTTCCGCGGGCCGACCGTCTTGATGTAAGGGAGAGCATCGCGGGTGATCACCGAAAACCCACCTATGAAGGCATGGGGACCGACCCGGCAAAACTGGTGCACGGCGCTGAAGGCTCCGACCTGCGCGTGTTCGCTCACTGTCACATGTCCCGCCAGGGTGGCGGCATTGGCGAAAATGACATGGTTGCCCACGGAGCAGTCGTGTGCCACGTGACTGTAGGCCATGAACAGGCCGTCATTCCCGATCGTGGTAGCGCCGCCTCCATGCGAGGAGCCGCGATTGATGGAGACGAATTCGCGAAACACGTTACGGTCGCCGATCTCAAGACGTGTCGGCTCTCCTCTGTACTTGAGGTCCTGAGGATCGCTGCCGACCGACGCATGGCTGTAGAAACGGCAGTGTTCTCCGATGACGGTGCCGCTCTGTACGCTTACATAGGGTCCCAGTTCCGTGCCGTTTCCGATCCGAACGCCAGGCGCCACGACGCAGTAGGGGCCAACCCGGACATCCGAGCCGATCTCCGCCTGCGGATCGATGATAGCTGTCGCATGAATGTTCATACTGATTCCATATCCACTCAATTTCGTGATGGGCGCCAGGAGATCCGAGATTCAGTTGCGATCTACAAGTGCACAGGACAATTCCGCCTCGGCTACAAGCGTGCCGTTCACCAGGGCCTCGCATTTGGTCTTGAAATAGTTGCCCCTGCGTTTGATCACCGTAACCTCCAGGCGGATCTGATCCCCTGGCAGTACGGGCTGGCGGAAACGGCATTTGTCGATGGCCGAGAAGTAGACCAGCTTGGAATTGCAGCTCGCGTCTGAACTGAAAAGGAGGATCACGCCGACCTGCGCCATGGCTTCCACAATCATGACACCTGGCATTACCGGCTGCTCCGGGAAGTGACCCTGAAAAAACGCTTCATTGTAAGTCACATTCTTAATGCCGACCATACGGCGCTTGCCGTCGTATTCGACGATGCGGTCGACGAGCAGAAACGGGTGGCGATGGGGCATGACCTGCAGAATTTCGCGAATCATCATCGGGGTGAAAGTGCTTTTCATGATTCCTCAGGTACGAATTCAGCTGGGAGATGGAAAAAGGGGATGACGCCCGCGTCATCCCCAGGATCCTATCCATTGAAACCCGGCACCTGCATGCCCAGGCTGCGGGCGAAGCAAGGATGTCCGGCTATTTCTTCACTGCCGGATTCACCGCGACCGCCGGATATGCAACATTGTAGGCCTTGACCACATCGTCGGTGACAACCAGGGTCGGATCGACGTATCCAAAGATCTGGGCGACGTCGAGGAACTGAACCACGTTCACACCTTTCTCCTTGGCTACCTTCTCGATGGTGGGCAGCATCTTGCGAGCGATGGCGTTCTGGAGCTTCTGCCGGCGGCCGTCGATGTCTTTCTGGGTGTCCTGCTGGAAGCGCTGGATAGCGGTATCAAGGCTTTCAATCTGATCTGCGAGATCAGCTCGCGCTTCGTCCGTCAGCTTTGAACCCTGCACGTCGAGCTGGGTTTTGAGCGCTTCCAGGGTTTTTTGCTGCTTTTGCAGCTCGGCGCTCTTCTGATCCACGTATTGCTGCAGGATGACCGCCTCCTTCTTCCCCTCGTCGCACGTGGCAATGGCCTGTTGAATGTTGATGAAAGCGATCTTAGCCGGGCCGATTGTTACGGGGGCGGTTGCCTGGGCAGCCGGGGCCGGGGGCGTGGCGGGCGGATTTTGCGCTGCGCACAAAACCGGCAGGGCCAACATTGTTGCCAGAAACAGCATGGTTTTTCGACTCATCAAATGTACTCTCCTTTGCTCTCTTATAGATGCTAAACCTTGGCGATCCTTTCGATTGCGCGACGGACGCAAACAAAACTCTGATTGCAGTCAGATAAATGTCAAAATCTACTATACTTCAGATACTTTGACAAATTGGAATTAGAAGCTGCGTCCGATCGTGAACTTGATATCGTGGCGAGGCTCCTTTATGAAGAATGGGATCGTACCGATCATGACTGTGTTTTGATAGATCTGCGGATTGTAGGCGAAGATCAGGCGGAAGGGCGCGTTGACCATCGGCAGCATAAACGACAACTCCAAACCGGCTGAACTGCGAATGACCCGATTCGTGGAGTCGATCAGGGTATTGGTTGTCGTCGTGCCGAAAGTGCCCAGCACACTCCTGTCGGTTACGGTTGCTATACCCATGTCCAGGAAAGCCGATATCATCAGCGGGCCGGCGATGGGAACACGATATTCCCCGTTGAAGATTATACTGGTATCGCCGCCGATCGGGTTGATGCTGCGGTCAATCCTTGCCAGACCGGTATTGAGATCGATGACGGGATTGCCCTGGGCATCCAGCTTGCGTGTGGCTGTGACAACAAGCGGGCTGATCGAACGGATGTCAAATCCGCGGATCGTGGTCTCACCGCCGATGAAAAACCGGTCGAAGAACGGCACCGAGGAATTGCTGAAAGCTCTTACATATTGCCCGATCAGGCGGAAGCCCCAGGTATTGCGCCGGTTGCTGATCAATTTGTCCGGGAAAAACTGCCGGTACTCCACCGAGGGGCGGACCAGATTGAAATCCCCTCCCAGCACACTCCCCGCGACGCCCAACGATAAGGTTATGCTATGACCCCGTGTCGGATTGAAATAGGCGTTGGTGGAGTTGTAGGAGAGAGTCGGCGTGACTTCGCTGCGGATGATCCCATTCAGTGCGGCCGATGCATTACCGCCCGGGGCAAAGCCTGTGAATTGCCCCAGGGCGAAAGGTTCGAAGCCTGCCGCGATGTCGGCGACTGAGATCTTCTGGTACGTGTAGCTCGTCCCCAGCCGCCACCAGGTCAGGCCGATCGGCCGGCTCAGATTCAGGGTCACACCGCTCGTGCGTTGCGTGAACAACTGGCTCGGCTGTCCGGTTGTGAGATTGGTGTAACCGAACACGCTGTAGGTGTCGAACCGGTTGCGCGAGTTGAAAACTGACAGGCCCATATTCCAGCGGGTGTCAAGCAGGTAGGGTTCGTTGAACGACACGACAAAATCGGTCGTCCGCGTACCGGCAGTGAAGCTGAATTCTATGCTCTCGCCCCGCCCCATCAGATTGTTGGTCTGATAGTTCATGCCGATGAAGCTGCCCGAAATGCCGCTGACCCCACCCTGCAATCCGATCGACTGCATGCTTTTTTCTTTCACCTTGAGAGTGACGTCCACCATCGCAGTTTTCTGGTCCGGTGTGACGTTGTAATCCTTGTCTTCAATCTTCTCGAAGAAGCCCAGCATGTTCAAACGCTGCACGGAGGTGTCCAGCAGCCGGGTGCTGAAGATCTTTCCCTCTTCAATGACAAATTCGCGCCGCATTACCTTGTCGCGCGTCTTGGTGTTACCCTCGAAGTTGATGCGGTGCACCGTGAATTGCTTGCCCGGCTGCAAATTGAAAGTGAGGTCCACCGTCTTGGTTTCGGGGTGCGGAGCCTGGTCCTGGATGAGATCCACATCGATAAAGCCGTAGTCTCCGAAGAGCTTTTTGATGTTGTCGATGGTGGTTTTGACCTTCTTGTAATTGAGGACGTCGCCCTTCTTCATCTGGAACAGGTTGACCAGGAAATCGCATTTGAAGATGCCGCAGTTGTCCATCTTCAACTCGCCCATCTTGTATTGATCCCCGGCATCGATCGGAATCTCGACCAGGAACTGCTCCTTGGTTTTTCGAAGCATGGGGATTTTCCCCCGAGGCCCTTCGAAAATGCGAGTGATAGGTGCTCCAATCTGAACCTGCAAGTACCCCCTCTCCTGATAGTAGGCCCTGAGGTTGGTTTCAAGGTCGTAATTCAGCTTGTCCTCGTAGTATTTGTCCGTTCCTTTGAAAATGGAGACCGGCCCCCGCTCCTTGGTGAGCTTCAAGGCTGTTTTCAGCTCTTCTTCAGGGAAGATCGTGGTGCCGATGAACCGGATGTCTCCTATGCGGACCTTCGGGCCTTCATCGATGACGAATGTCAGCCGCACGCTGCTTGGGGGGACCTGCTCGATCTCGGAGTGCACCGTGCCCAGAGGCCTGCCGTTTTGAAGCAGCAGTTCCTTGAGCGCTTTTTCGGCCGCGCGGATCTTGGCGGGCTCGTATATGGAGTCCTGAACTATGCCGACCTTGCGCTCCTTATAATGATCCAGGATATTGGATTCCGTGAAGGACTTGTTGCCAGTATATTTGATCTCGCGAATCAGTGGCTTTTCTTGCAGCAGGAAGGTGACGATCTTGCCGGTGTCGCCGTCCATGGAAGTCACTTCGACGTTTTCAAACCACTTTGCCTCTTTGTAGATTGACCTGAGGTCAAACTGCAAACGATCTTCGTCGTAAACGTCGCCGGGACGTGACTGAATGTAGGATCGGATATCTTCTTCCTTCATCCGGCGGTTGCCGCGGATGTCGATCCTCTCGATCAATATTTCCTTTTGCTTCTGGGGCTGCTGGCTCTGGAGTTGCTGGGCAATCAGTGGCGAACCTGCGAGCAAAATCCCAAGCAAATACCCGATTCCCGGCCTGACCAACTTCGGCATCCATCCTCCAACTTCACCCAACCGCATCCGGTTGTGCCAATCCGCTGCCATTGCAGTATGTTAGACGAAGCGCATATCTTAAATTAAACGGGGATCCAAATCCAGCATGAGATTCGTCTGCGTACTATACTCCACCCCCTTGCGGCGGGTTCCAAATTTTGCCAACCCTGGCTAAGTCGGGCGTCCCGGCGGGGATGCCTCGAAACGGAGCCATCGCCTGAAAAGAGCGCGAATACTTTCCGGATTGGCCTTTCCGGGCTCTCACAGCCACCTTTGAAAATCGGGCGCCGGCTAAATACTCAATTTTACCCCGCTTTCGACGGTGTCACCGGCAGGTTGGTAGTAGAGTGTGTCGCCGTCCAGGTAAATCCTGAGAAGAGTTTCCGGCTTGAACTGGTTCTTGATGAGGGCTTCGGACAGCGGGTCCTCGATATACTTTTGGATGGCGCGGCGCAGCGGGCGAGCCCCGTAGGAGCGATCGGCGCATGTCTTTTCCACGATCCATTTACACGCGTCGGGGTGAAGCTGGATCGCAATCTTCTTTTGCTTGAGAACCTCATTCCCCTGGCTAATGAGCAATTCGACAATCTTTTCCAGGTCTTCGGCAGTAAGAGCTTCAAATAGGATGATCTCATCCAGCCGATTGAGGAATTCCGGGTTAAACAGCCTTTTTACCTCAGCCAGAATCATGTCCTCGGTTTTCTTGGCATCGGATTCGGAGGTTGTGCGGAAGCCCAGGTGGCCGCGCTTCTCCAGGAATCTTGCTCCGAGATTGGAGGTCATGATGATGAGGCAGTTCTTGAAATCGATGGTATTACCAAGCGAGTCGGTGAGCTGCCCATCCTCGAAAACCTGGAGCAGGATGTTGTAAACGTCCGGGTGCGCTTTTTCGATCTCGTCCAGCAGCAACACCGAGTAGGGATTGCGCTTCACTTTCTCTGTAAGTTGCCCCCCCTCTTCGTGCCCCACGTAACCGGGAGGCGACCCGATAAGCTTGGAGACCGAGTGCTTTTCCATATACTCCGACATATCAAGGCGGATCATGGAATTCTCGCTGCCAAATAGAAAGGCTGCCAGCGATCGTGCCATTTCAGTCTTGCCGACCCCCGTGGGGCCGAGGAACAGGAATGAGCCGACGGGCCGCTTCGGGGACTTCAGCCCCGCACGGGAACGCCGGATTGCCTTGCTGAGCGCGGAAATCGCCTTCTCCTGGCTGACAATTCTTTTGTGAAGCTCCTCCTCCATGCGCAAGAGCTTCATTTTCTCTTCCTCATGGATAGATGAGACCGGAATGCCCGTCCATTTTGAGATGACTTCCTCGATATCCTCGCGCGTCACTTTCAATGGGACGATGCTCCTGAGCCGCCACCGTTCCTTAACGACCTGGAGATTCTCCTGTTCTACATCCTCCTCCAGCCGATAACGCGCCGCCTTTTCGAATTCCTGCGCGGAAATCGCGGTCTCGATGCGGCCACCGATGATGCGGATCCGCCGCTGGATATTGATCAGCTCCTCCGGCACGGATATGGAGCGCAGCTTTACGCGCGCCCCGGCCTCATCGACAAGATCGATGGCCTTGTCGGGCAGGAAGCGGTCCGAAATATAGCGGTTGGAAAGGTACACGGCATTTTCCAGAGCCTCATCCGTGTACTTGAGCTGGTGGAAACTCTCGTACTTTTCCTTGACGCCCTGTAGGATCTGGATGCTGTCGGCTTCGGTGGGAGGGGCGACCTTGATCGATTGAAAGCGCCGCTCCAGAGAACGGTCTTTTTCGATCGAACGCCGGTACTCGTAAGGAGTGGTCGACCCGATGCATTGGATCTCCCCCCGCGACAACGCCGGCTTCAGGATGTTCGCTGCGTCGAGCGAGCCCTCGGCAGACCCGGCGCCGACCAGCGTGTGCAACTCGTCGATGAATACCACCAGGTTCCGGTTCTCGACCAGCTCCTTCATGATCGTCTTGAGCCGCTCTTCAAATTGTCCGCGGTATTTCGTGCCGGCGACGATCAGAGATATGTCCAGTGCCAGGATCCGTTTGTCCATGAGCGGGGGCGGGACATTGCCGTTCACGATTCTCTGTGCCAGGCCCTCGACAATGGCGGTCTTGCCGACTCCGGGCTCCCCGATGAGAACGGGATTGTTCTTCGTTCTCCGACAGAGGATCTGGATCATGCGCTCGATCTCATTGTTCCTGCCGATCAGAGGGTCAAGGGTGTCGTTGGCCGCCGCTTCCGTGAGGTCGCGCGAAAACTCCGCCAGGCTGAGCGCCTCTTTTGCCCGGCCCTGGGTATGCTTCTCGGGCATACTGCGTCCGAGTTCTTCGCGGATCATCGAAAGGCGGAGTCCACGCTCCTTGAGGATCTCGGCGGCAATAGATCTTTCTTCACGCATCAATCCGAGGAGCATGTGCTCCGTCCCGATATGCTTGTGCGCGAGGCGTTCCGATTCCTCGGCCGCCGCGTTCAGCGCGCGTTTGCTCTCGTCCGAGAACGGCAGCTCCACCGAAGTCGAAACCTTGTCGCGAATCATCGTACGGCCCTCTATCTCTTTGCGAATACTGTCGATAGAGGCATTTGCCTTGGGGAAGAATCGGTTCGTCAGATTCTTGTCTTCACGGATCAATCCCAGAAGGAGATGCTCGGTCTCAATGAAGGGGCTGCCAAACTGGCTGGCTTCATAGCGCGCGAAGAAGATGACCCTGCGCGCTTTTTCGGTGTACTTTTCAAACATAGCGTAAAACCCGACCAGTAACTGCTAATCTATTATACGGACTGACCGGGAACCCGTAAAGACGAAAAGGGCTCAGTCAATGCCCTCAACGGCGACTTCCAGAACTGGGTAACTCCAGGATTCCGAGGACGCAGATGCGATCAAATCCATTGATTCTTGTAGCCTTATAATCTGTGACGCGGTTTTTCGAGGTTAGCGGTTACCGCCGAGTTTGCCGCCCAGGAACTGACCGCAGAAGAAAGCTCCGATCATGACCGGGAAGCTGATGAGCTGCCAACCCAAACCCGAGAAGATGCGGCAAGCGATGATCAGAGGGACCGGAAGGTGAATCGCAAGAATCCACTGCGTAGAGAATTTTCGTACCCGCGCTCGCCAATAGCCGAACGGCAGGTTTAAGAGAAAAACAATCGCTGCAACAATCCACAGAGTCATGGAGCAAGTATAGCGAATGCTGTGTGCGTCGAAAACCCGGAAGTGGCATGGGAAATTCAGAATTCAGAATAAATACGTGAGATTTACTGGGATACGGCGCGCCAACCCAGCCCACCATAACGGTGAATGTAATGTGGGCAATTATTCTGAATTCTATATTCTAAATTCTGTCCTAAGGCAAAAGGTTCGATGCCGGATCCTTGAGCTGCCCGTCCTCCAATCGGCAGCTGCGCGTGCAGATGGCTGCCAGCTTCTCGTTATGTGTCACCAGGATGGAGGTTAGGCCGTGTTGTTTGTGGAGACGATGAAGAAGTTGTCCGATGGCCAGGCCTGTGTGCGGATCCAGATCTCCGGTGGGTTCGTCTGCCAGCAGGAGCTTTGGTTTCCCCACTAGGGCCCTAGCGATCGCCACTCGCTGCTGCTCCCCGCCGGACAATTCGCCGGGGCGATGATGAATGCGATGGTCCATTTGGACGTCGGCGAGTGCGGTGCGGGCGCACTCCTGAGCTCGCGCGGGTGGCTCTCCGCGCAGCAGGAGCGGCATCATGACGTTTTCGAGGGCGGTGAACTCCGGCAGCAGATGGTGGAACTGGAATACGAAACCAACGGTCTGGTTGCGGAAACGCGAGAGCTCATGCAAACCGAGTGTTGTGATCTCGGTTCCTTGAATGAGAATGGATCCTTGATCGGGGCGATCCATCCCGCCGATCAGGTGCAGCAAGGTGCTTTTACCTGATCCGGATACTCCGGTTACCGCCATCATTTCCCCATCCTGAAGGTCCAGGCTCAAGTCCACGAGCACTTCGATCAGCTCTGTCCCGGAACGGTAACTTTTGCGCAAGCCGCGCACCTTGAGGAGATCACTCATGACGCAGGACCTCCACGGGATCGAGACGCGAGGCGTTGCGCGCCGGGTAGAGGGTTGCCGCAAAACTGATCAGCAAAGCGGTGCAGCAGACAAGGACAACGTCCCAGGTTTTTATATGAAAAGGGATGTACGAGATGCTATAGACCTCGGCTTGAAGTTGGATCAGTTTGTAGCGGTCGAGGATCCAGCTCGCGCCTGTACCCAGCAGGGCACCCATGGTGGTGCCAATGAGGCCCACAATCAGCCCCTGGAGCATGAACACCCACATGATGGTTTTTTGTGTCGCCCCCATGGCGGAGAGAATCGCGATATCCCGCTGTTTCTCCAGGACCATCATGATCAGGGTGGTCACGATGTTCAGAGCCGCGACAAATACAATCAGGCCGATGGTGAGAAATAAGGCGATCTTTTCCAGTTTCAGCGCGGAGAAGAGAGGCTTATTGAGATCAATCCAGGTGGTTGTAATGTACTGGGGGCCGGCAGCGGTGCGGATGGCGGCGGCAACGGATGCAACATCCTCCAGGTTGTCGGTTTTGAATTGCAGGACTGATGCAGAATCTGCCGGCAAGTTGAACAACCTGCGTGCGGCCGACATGTCGGTATAGACCCAGTTGGCGTCATAATCCCAGAGGCCCGATTCAAAGATGCCCGCGATCCGAAATGTTTTGACCGAGGGCGCAAAACCGAACAGAGGAGTTAATTGACCTTTGGGAAAGAGAATTCGCAGCGAATCTCCAAGCTTCACGCCGAGCGACCGTGCCATTTCTCTTCCGATGATCATGTTGGCTGGTGGGGGAGGCGCCTCTGGGTCCGGAGCCGCCGCAGCTTCATGGGCATCGAAAGCATGGGGATCGCCCTCGACCAGGTAGGAGAAGAAGTCGGAAATCTCCCGCTCGCGCACCGGGTCGATTCCCTTGAGCACGGCGCCCTGATTGCGAATGGGGCCGGCGACAAATACCTGATTGAAAATCGCCGGCGCGACGCCGGTCACATGGGGCACGCGGCGCAATCCGGTCAGCATATCCTGGTAATTGAGGAGGGGGGCATTATCGATGTGCAGGAGATTGATGTAGGAAGTTGCGCCCACGATTCTGGTCTGGATGACCTCCCGAAATCCGGTGGACAGGGCCAGTGCGATCACCAGGGCCATGACGCCGGCCGTGATGCCAAGCCCCGAGATGGCGGAGATCACCGATACCATGGTCTGTTTTCGTTTGGCTTTCAGGTATCGGAGCGCAACGAACAGTTCAAATTTCATTCAATTGGTTTGACCGATTCATCAGCCACGAAATACATGAGAGGCCTGAACGCCATCTCATGTACCCCGCGTCATTCATGGTTTTATTCTTAAACTTCTCCTCCGGCCTCAGGCCGCAGCAACGGGAACAGGATCACGTCACGGATGGAGCGCGAGTTGGTCAAGACCATAGTGAGCCGGTCGATCCCTATTCCTTCGCCGGCCGTGGGCGGCATGCCGTAGCTCAACGCGCGGATATAATCATCATCCATCATGTGGGCTTCTTCGTCTCCCCGGCCCCGTGCCTTGAGCTGTTCCTCGAAGCGCGCCCGCTGCTCGACCGGGTCATTCAGCTCAGAGTAGGCATTGGCGATCTCCATGCCGGCGATATAGAGTTCAAATCGTTCCACCATGCTTGGGTCATCGGCCCGGGTTTTGGATAGAGGCGAGACCTCGGTCGGGTAGTCGTAGATGAATGTGGGCTGTATGAGATTGGGCTCGACGACGTGCTCGAAAACTGCAGCCAGGAGCTTGCCGGCCGTACTGCCTGGTTCGAATTCAGCGCCTAGTGCGCCGGCCAGTTCGCGCAGCCTCGCCTCCGAGCGTAAATCCTCCTCCGAGGGTTTTGGCACCGATGCGGGCCAGAAATGCAGGATTGCATCCTTCATCTTGAAGCGCTGCCAGTTGGAGAAATCGAGAACGTGTTCCTGGTATGGCACCTGGCGCGAACCGGTGACGGTCTCTGCGATCTTGGTGATCATCTCCTCAGTCATCTCCATCAGATCGCGAAAGTCGCTGTACGCCTGGTAGAACTCGAGCATGGTAAATTCGGGATTGTGCTGTGTCGAGATCCCCTCGTTGCGGAAGATCCGGCTCAGCTCGTAGACCCGTGAGATGCCGCCGACAATCAGGCGCTTGAGGTAAAGCTCGAGCGCGATGCGCAGATACAACTCGATGTCCAGGGCATTGTGGTGCGTCTGGAAAGGGCGCGCCAGAGCGCCGCCCGCGATCGTCTGCAGCACCGGAGTCTCCACCTCGAGGTAGCCCCGCTCATCAAGGAAATTGCGGATCTCCCGGATGATCTTGCCGCGCTTTACGAAAGTATCGCGCACTTCGTGATTGACAATGAGGTCGACATAACGATGACGAAAACGGGTTTCGACATCCACCAGGCCGTGCCATTTCTCCGGCAGGGGCAGCAGGTTCTTTGAAAGGTGCTGCAGGGAAGAGGCCAGAACCGTCAGCTCGTTGGTGCGCGTACGAAACAGCGTTCCCTCCGCGCCCACAATATCGCCAAGATCGAAAAGCTCGAAGAGTTCGAAAACTCCGGGTTCGACGCGGTCGCGCCGCACGTAAACCTGCAGCCGGTGCTCGCCGTCGGAGAGATCCAGGAAGCCGGCCTTGCCGTGCGGCCGCAGAGCCATGATCCGGCCGCAAACGCGCACGGTCTCCTTCCGCTCCTCCAATTCCAGCGCCGGGGTTGAGTCGAAGAGGCGATGTATCTTGCCCAGCGTATGGCTGAAGTCGAATTTGTGAGGATAGGGATCGTAGCCCCGGCGCTTCAATTCTTCCAGTTTCAAGCGGCGTTGGACCAGGGGATTAGTCTCGTGCTCCATCACTCCTTCACCCTTTCTCGCGAGAGGTCGTTCTTGATGCTGTCAAGGATGCCGTTCACGAATTGCGCGGACTCGTTGGTCGAAAATTTCTTGGCAATTTCCAGCGCCTCATTGATAACGACCGTGTCGGGCGTTTTGACATCGGAGACCAATTCAAAAACCGCCAGGCGCAGGATATTCCGGTCGACTGCGGCCATCCGGCTCAGGCGCCAGTTCTTGGTGTGGCCCTGAATGAGGCGATCGATCTCTTTCATGCGTTGGATGGTTCCCCGGAACAGATCGCAGGCAAATTCGCGCACTTTCTCAGGCTGTTCGTTCATTTCCCAGAAAGCTTCCAGGATTACAGCAGGTGCATGTTTCCCCACGTCATGTTCGTAGAGCATTTGGAGCGCGCATTCACGCGCGGTTCTTCTGAGTCCCATTTTAGATGATACGGTCCAAGGATGCGGTAAAAGGGATGCGCTGACGCGTTTGCGGCTCTATAACTGCTTCAAAACCTGAATCATCTCTATCGCCGAAAGAGCTGCGTCAAATCCTCGATTTCCAGATTTGAGACCGGCTCGCTCGATTGCCTGTTCCAGAGTATTGCATGTCAGGACGCCATAGATGACCGGAATCCCGGATTCCAAGCTGACATTTCCGATCCCCTTGGTGACCGTCGAGGAGAGGTACTCGAAATGCGGGGTCTCCCCCTGCAACAATGCACCCAGGCAAATGACGGCATCGTATTTGCGCGAGAGCGCCATCTTTTTGGCTGCCAGGAGAATTTCAAAAGAGCCGGGCACCCAGGCTATGGTGATGTCGTCCTGGACAGCACCATTGCGCTCCAGAGCATCGAGGGCGCCGCTTAGCAGACGATCACTGACAAAAGAGTTGAATCGGCTGATGACGATCGCAAATCGACATCCGGTTGCATCCAGTTTCCCTTGGATAGTCCTGGCCATATTGCCTCCGCGACTAAGGGCATACATTTTGCAGGAGATATGCGCGAAAAACAACTGATAAAAGAACCTGGGGTCAGGTCTGGAAAATTTAGTTTTTGCGGTGGGAGGAGCTATTTCGGCGGCAGAAATCTGGGAAACTAAATTTTTGACCCCAGGCACCAGGCATTAGAGGCGTCGGCAGAGCAAGGTGAGGAACTCTTGCACGGTGCGGCCGCTAGGGAAGACTGGTGTCCCGAGGTGTCGTGCAAGGTCGGCCGGTTTCAGGTTATCGACAAAGATTCCCTCCACCTGGGAAATGGCTTCATTTGGGATTATGACGAAATCGCCGAGCGTGCGGCCGGCGAGGGCAGCGAGAAAATCCTGCCCGGCAAGGAGGCCTGCCACCGTAATGCTTCTGCCCATGAACCGGTTCTGCACTTCGACCACCTCAAGAGCCGCTCCCAGTTTTTGGTTGAGCTTGGCAGCGCAATCCCGCAAGAAAGGGTAAAAGAGTTTCCCCGTTGCCAATGTGCCGCAAAGGCGCGGCCGGCGTGTACGCCGCCGCTTCAGGTGGGATGCAAACTCGTCGAGGAACAGGCGCACCATGCCTATGCCATCTTCAATCTGGGCAAAGTCGTCATAATGGCCGGCCTCGGGAATCGGCAGCGCACCCTGAATATAAAACTCATCGGCCAGGTATGCGAAGCCTCGGCCCGTTTCCAGCCTGAATTGACGCTGCCACGTGGCCACCTGGTGGATGACTTCGCGACAGAAGTCCGGAGTGACAGGGGACAATCCTGCCACCGCCGGGCTGAAATCCGAGAGTCCGACAGGAACGATGGCGACCGAGTTGACACCCGGGTGGTAAGAATAGAGGTCGAAGACAGTTTTTTCCAGATGCTCTTTGTCATTAATCCCCGGCATGAGCACAATCTGAGCGTGGATTTGAATGCCTCCTTCGATCAGCCTGCGCATTTTGCCGGCCAGGTCATCTGGTTTTTTGCGCCCCATGATTCTGGTCCGCAGCCCGGGATCTGTCGCGTGGATCGAAACGAATAAGGGCGAAAGAGCCTGCTCGATGATCCTGTTCAGCTCCTTCTCGGCCAGATTGGTCAGGGTGATGTAGTTTCCATGGAGGAAGGAGAGACGGTAGTCGTCGTCCTTGACTTTCAGCGATTGCCGGACTCCCGGAGGGAGCTGATTGATGAAGCAGAACAGGCAGGTGTTATTGCAGGTTCGCGTGCGAAAATCCTCGACCTCGGTCCCGAAGGCCCGGCCCTCGGCCAGATCCACCTCGATATGCGCCTCTTCGCCGTCGGCCCTGACCAGCTCCAGCTCGACCTTTTCATCTTCTGCAAGATAAAACTTGAGCGCCAGCTCGTCCGGGATCGGGTGACCGTTCACCGCCACGATTTCATCGCCAGGCGCAAGTCCGGCCTCGCAGGCCGGGGATTCCGGCTCGACCGAACGGATTCTAATCCCCTTTTTCACCACTTCCTGTTTCCGCCCTCTGATAAGACTCGATAAGCAATACCGAACGATAGAAATAATGCATTCCTGAGGCCAGCGTGATCAGCAAGGTGGCCACCACGAGCGGATCGAGAATGGGAATGACACGGGTAGACAGGTTTGCCGCCATCACGAATGCAACCGTAGTCAATTGGCCTGCCGTAGTGCATTTGCCGAGGAAACTGGGCGAAAACTGCGTGTGCCCGGTTTGCAGGTGGATGATCAGAGCCGCGAGGGCGATCAGCAGGTCCCGGCTTATCGAGGTGATCGTAAGCCAGATGGGGATATGATAGGAGACCGGCACGGACGGCACAGTTAGGGTGATGAAGGCCGCCGTAAGCAGGAGCTTATCCGCCATGGGATCAAGAAACGACCCTAAGACAGTCTTTTGCTGTAGTTTACGAGCAATGAGCCCATCCAGCCCATCGGTGACGCCGGCAAGAATAAACACCAGAATGGCGATCTTAGGGCGGTCGTAGATGAGCAGCAGAACGAAACACGGGATAAAAATCATCCGCAAGATCGTTAGTTGATTGGCGTAAGTCAGCACCACTGGTCATTCTCCTCAGCGGATCTTTTAGCAGATTCGCCGTTTTTCTTCCACTACCAAGACATTGACCTCTCAGCAAAAACCGTTTTCGATCCGATAAGGAAATGGGACCCTCGGGCCGAGGAGTCTCTAGTAGCGTACTCTATTGTATGGAATAGACGGGCCGATGTCACTTTCCGGAAACTTGAGAACGATGGATTTGGCGGAGCTTCTCCAGTGGGGTACGCTGGGAAGGAAGACCGGATCGCTGACGTTTGTGCGGAACAAGACGAAAAACTATATCTTCTTTAAGGATGGGAAGATCATTTCTTCGAAGTCCAACGAGCCCACCAAGCAGCTCGGCCATTATCTCCTGTTTGAAGGAAAAATCACAGAAGTACAACTGAAGAAAGCCCTGGAGATCCAGCTGCAATCCCGAGCCATCCTGGGCAAGATCCTGGTACAGGAAGGGTACATTACCAAAGTCGAAGCGGAAAAGGCTCTCCTGGGGCGCACTGAGGAAGTCATCTATGACCTTTTCCTTTGGGAAGAAGGCTATTTCCATTTCACTGCGAATGGATTCAACCTCGACGAGCTCATTCCGATCAGCCTCGATATCCACGCCATTATCTTTGAAGGGGTGCGACGCAAGGATGAGTGGGCGCGCATCCGCAGCATCTTCCCCAGCAATAATGTCGTGCTTGCGATCCGGAAGGGCGCGGATCTGAAGGGCGCGGTGCTGAGGCCGCTGCAGAAGAAACTGCTATTTCTGGTTAACCAGGGCAAAACCATTTCCGAGATGCTGCTGGAACTCCACGGCTCGGACTTCCAGGTCAACTTCGCGCTGTTCCAGCTCTACGATATGAATATTCTGGAGGTAAAGGAGGTGCGAGAGGCACCGCCGCCACGTGATGACCCAGGGATCCTCTTTAACCGGGGGCAGGAACTGATCAAAGCCAAGCGCTTTCAGGAGGCCATATCCGTCTTCCAGGAAGTGCTGCGACTGGACCCCCACAACACCAAAGCCGACGAACTCATTGAATCCGCCGAGAGATCCTTGTGCCAGGAACTCTATAGAACCACCACTCCTGCCGACAAGACTCCCTATTTTATTGTTCCCGATCACGTTCTCACCCGCTTCAGCCTGTCGCACCAGGAAGGTTTCGTAGCCTCCCGCATCAATGGCGCCTGCGACGTCAAATCCATCGTAATGCTATCCCCGCTCCGCGAACTCGAAATCCTGCAAATCCTGGACAAGCTCTACAGGCTCGAGCTCATCGCTCTCAAATAAAGTACTCAGTACTTCTAAATTATGATTCGTTTCTTCAGGGACGGAGCAATGACGAAATTACCTGGAGCGCGCGAGATAACCTAGGGCCGTACCAGCTAAGCAGTTCTCCCTCGACGATGTGGATGCGCAGATCGCGGATGGCCGGGGTGTTGGTTCCCATCTCGTGGAATCCGGCTTTATCAGCCTCGGTAAAATGGTAGGGCTCGGTCGGCAGGAGGATGATGTCGGGTTGCCGGGCGGCGGCCTCACTCAGTTTGAACTCCGGGTAGCGGTCGGTGCTGTCTTCAAAGATGTTCCTGCCGCCGGAATTGCGGATCACGCCGTCGACAAAGGTGTCGTGATTGATGGTCAGGTAGGGGGCCTTCCAGATCGGGCAGAGGACTTGACAGGGCGGATCGGGTGCCTGCCGGAGGGCATCGGCACGGGCTTCTTCAATGGACGACAGGATGATTTGTGCAGCTTGTTCCTTGCCTGTCAGTGCCGCCATGTCCGCGATCATCTTCAAGCAGCCATCGACCGATTTTGGAAATGTGATAAATACCGTCAAGCCCGCTTCCTCGAGCTTTTCTACCTGATGCTTCCGGTTTTCTTCTGCGTTGGCCACGACCAGGTCGGGCTCGAGTTCGATGACCTTCTTTACGAAGAAGTTTTTGGTTCCACCCACCTTTGGCTTGGAACGGACCTGGTTTTCGGGATGGATGCAGTAGTCGGTGATGCCGACGATGTGCTCACCGGCACCGAGCGCAAAGAACGTTTCTGTGATACTTGGAACGAGGCACACGATGCGCCGCGCCGGTTGGCAGATCCGCACTGCCCGCGAAAGGTCGTCGATCCGTTCAATCATCGGGTCTGATTATACGCCCTACGTGCGCGCCGCGTGGCGCCTTTGGGGTGCAACGATGGCATAGCTTTTTATGTTTCATCTGCTTGTCCGGGTCCATGGCATGTTGTAGATTCAAGACGTAGATTCCGCCCCGTTGGCTATGTAACCGGTGAACCTGGGAGCCTTTCTACGACGCTCGCATCTATGTGCCATCTTTCGTCCTTTAGCGAATCGTTCTCATGCTGAAGGCAGGATGCTCCGCTTCGCGCCAGGATCAGGGAGGCTTGACTTATGAAGCACAAGCTACTTCGGGATGCCGTTCACGGCGATATTGAGCTCGGTCCGCTCGAAATAGAACTGGTTGACACCCCGGAGTTTCAGCGTTTGCGCGGGATCAAACAACTTGGAACCGCTTACCTGGTGTATCCCTCGGCTACACACACCCGCTTCGAGCATTGTCTGGGTACATCATGGATGGCCCGGGCGATGATTGAATCTTTGCGGCGCTCGGCAGCTATCTCCGCCGAAGAGGAGACGGCGATCCGTGCGGCGGCACTGCTGCACGATGTCACGCATGTCCCCTTTGGGCACACGTTGGAGGATGAGCGGCGCGTTCTACCGCGCCACGACAAGGATGAAAAGCGGTTTGCGCATTTCCTGCTGGAATCCGCCTTGGCCCGGCGCCTGCGCAGCTCCGGCTATCAGGACCGGGTCCTGCGTATCCTGCAAGGTGATGGCGGCTTCGCCTCCGAGATCATTGCCGGCGCGATCACCGCGGACCTGCTCGATTACCTGAAACGAGACACCTATTTCGTCGGCTTCTCCCAGTATTACGACCCGCGCGTGTTTCAGTCGTTCATTCTGGAAGGGGGGCGCTTTGTCGTAAACCTGGAAAAACACGGCGTGCTCCGCCGCGACGCCCTCTCCGAACTGATCAACCTGCTCCGCATCCGATACACGCTGTCCGAACGTGTCTACTTTCACCACACCAAAATCGCTTCGGGGGCGATGATCTCAAAAGCGGTGGAACTGGCGATGCAATCAGGGCTGCGGCCCGAAGATTTGCGCCCGCTCAAAGATGAAACCCTGATTTGGACCGTGCGGGAGAGCTACGGGAGCAATCCCGCGGTGGCCCACATTCTCGACTGTCTGGAGTCGCGACAGCTCTATCGCGCCTGCTTTGTTCTCACCGTGGAGGTAGGGGAGGGCCGGCAGAAAGAGATCGTCGAGTGCTATCACCACAATCCTGCCGGGCGAGAGGAACTGGAAGCCGCAGTCGCCCAAGCCATGGGGGTGAAACCCTACAAGGTCATTGTCTACTGCCCTTCGATCGGCATGTCACTCCCCGAGGCCGAAGTCCTGGTCCGGCTGGAATCCGGAAAGATCGTGCCGCTGTCCGGCAGCAATAACGAGGAAATCCACATTCTCAAACAGAAACACAAAGCCCTGTGGCGTTTCTTCGTGTTCATCGATCGGGGGGCCTGGGACCAGCGGGAGCTTGCCCGCAGCACAGCAGCGCGGCTACTCTCCTGATTTTGGAGTTTGGATTGCGGATTTTGGATTTTCAGTATGGACAGAGGTTATTGCACATCAGCCTGCGGTTTTGGGCTGAAGGCCTGAGATGGCGGCTTGCACTTGCTGGAGAGCAGATTGGGCTCCCGCTTTCAGGCAGCCCACATCGCTGGCGCAGAACAGGAGATCCACTCCCTGGGCAATCCAGAAGGCGAAATCGGAGGGGGCAGCTGCGACCGCGACGCGTTTGCCGTTCTTCCTGACGGCGCTGATGATCTTCTTGCCGGCCTCCTTGACCTTATCGTGGCCGGTTTGATACGGAACGCCCAGGCTGGCCGACAGGTCTGCCGGACCAATGAGAATATGAATGTCCGGGACGGCGCATAATTCATCCGCGCGCTCCACCGCCTCGGCAGTCTCAATCTGTGCCATCAAACACAAGTCGAGATTGACGCGCTGCTGCTCGGCCACGCTGTCGGCCAAACCGTATCGCACAGCCCGTGAATTCGGGAAGCAGCCGCGTTCACCTTCCGGCCTGAAACGGGCGTACCGGATTAACTCGTGGAGGATTTCGGGTGTGTTGGCCATCGGCACATCGATAATGTCGGGGCCGCACTCAGCGGCACGCTGTACGTTTTCGCGATGAGAGTTGGGCACGCGGATCATGGTGAGCAGACCCAGTCCCGAAGCAATCCGGCACAAGTCACACGCCTGGCCGAAGGAGATCAGGCAGTGCTCCATGTCGAACCATGCGGCCCGGAATCCTAGACCGGCGGCAATCTCCAAAAAGATCGGATCGTAAAAATAGGTTCCCACCCCGAGAAGAGGGCCTTGTCGCTGCTCCTGAAGTACGCGCTGCAAACGAGTCATATTTTCTCCGGAATGTAATGGAAAACAGAATACAGAATTCAGAATTCAGAATTCAGAACACAGAATACGGAAGTCAGAATTCAGGAGTTAGAATCTCTGCGAGATGCGAAAGCGCTTTATTTCTCAACACCTGCTGGTACCGTCAGGACTGCACATCCTGCATTTGTTCTGAATTCTATTTTGCATATTTGGGTTTAGGAAACTGGGCGGTGAATTCGCCGAAGAAGAAACCTTTTCGAATCTCCACTCCGTCCTGCCGCAAAACCTGCACATCTTCCGCGCTGGAACTGGTGATGGATTGGACGATTAGCGTGTACGTGCCGGGAGCCAGATCGGTCACAGTGAACCTGCCGTTATCGACACTGAAGGAGCGCTGAAATTGCGGTTTGCCGGCCTGGGCGGATTCGTCTCTGAGATGAACGACGAAGCGCTTCATCGGGATGCCTCGGTAGTCGATCACACGCCCGAAAATTCCTGCCTCGACCCGTTTTACGCGTACGACGGCTTCTGGAGGAGCCGGCTTTTTGCTGTCGAAAGCGAGCCGCTGGTCGAGAAAACCGGGAGTGTTGACCCGGATCTCACGCACCGGCGGATAGGACAATGACAACGCGAACCTGCCCATTTTGTCGGTTCTTGCCGATCCGTCGAATCTACCCATCGGCCCGCCGGTTCCCCAAACGCTCACCAGCGCGCCCTCAACGGATTGTCCTGCTTCCGTCAGGACCCGCCCCTTAAATACAGGCTTGTCCTCGAGCACGACCGTCGCCGGGGGAGCTTTCGGATCGACCTGGATGGTGCTGGACTGATAGCCTTCGGCGGCAACCGTACACTCGAAAGGATTGATTTCCGGCGGCATGCCGAACTCGACGATCCCCCGGTTGTTGCCGCTTGCGATCTTGATGCGGCCGGGAACCGTGGCATTTGCGTAGGGAATGATCTCTCCCCGGCTGTTTTTCACCACGAAGGAGGTAGGGGGCACCGTGGCCAAACTGAAATTGACTTGATCCGATTGCCCCACCTTCAATGGACTGAGCTGCTCCTGCTGAACGTATCCTCGCATCAAGGCAAGGAGACTCACATCCCCTTCGGGAAGCCCCTCGATGAGGTACCTCCCGCTGGCATCCGTAGGGTGACCGATGGGGGACAAGACAGGATTGTCGGCCAGGAGCGTGAACGGCGGCGGATTGGCGATCACCAGGGCGCCCGCAATCGGCATCTCCTTTTTATCGACGACCAATCCGGAAATTGAGGCCTGCGCCGCCTGCAGCTGAAAGTCCCTTGCCATCATTTTTGGATCACGGACCGGAAGAAAGACATGGATCTGCGCATATCCTTCCTTGCGGAGGCTGAGCCACAGATTTGCCGGTGCCTTCAGGCGAATCTGATAACGGCCTTCCTGATCGCAAGTCTGCGTATCCAGCGGCGTCGACTGCTCCAATGTCGGGGGCGACCAGTGAGGAGCCGAACCATAGGCCGAGACTGTGGCCTCAGGCAGTGCATCCATGAGTTCATTGGTGACCTTGCCGGTCACCACATACTCCGCGCCGGTTTCAAATCCGCGCACCGATGGGTCGCCCACAGGCACATAGGATGGTGCGGGAGCATCACTTGCTGTCCCTGGCTGGGCCTCACCTGCCGGCTGTGCGGTTTGTTCGACGGCAGGATTGCTTTTGCAGCCGGCGAGTAGAAGAAGAATGCAGATGAATGGGACCGTGAGCAGCAGCCTGTGTTTGCGATTGCGTGCCATCCAGACCTCCGACTTCCGACCTGCGATCTCCGACTTTTTTGGAGTGAGGCGCAGGTCGTGGGTTGCGCCGACCATTCTACCCCAAGATGTCAACGCGATATTCTATACCTAATCTCCCGCTTCCTGAGTGGAGTTCAGAAGCCCGCTGAGAATCCGATGCGGAAGCGCGCGGGCAGGGCCGGATAGCCGAGCACCTCCATGTAGTCCCGGCCCAACGCATTGTTGACCATCACATAGATGCTTGCTCCTGAGAACAGCCTGAAGCTCATGAGCAGATCCAGTACGCCATAGGCGGGATTGCGGTTGATGCCCAGGCCGAGGAAGTCGGAGTCGGCCCTACTGCCAACGATCGTCGCTGTTGCACACCATGTCCAGCGTCCAGGCTTCCATTTCAAGTCGAGATATCCTGAATGGCGGGGACGGCGAATCAACGGCTGGCCGGGAGCGAAGACAGGATCTGTGACATCGGAATTTGCCAGGACGAGGGAATCCAGGAATGTGTAGGATCCTGCGATCTCCAGCTTCCTGGGCAGGGGCTGCCGGAAAGTGGTTTCAATGCCGCGGGCGCGAGCCTTGCCGATGTTGAAAAAAGTTCCTGCAAAAGTGGTGAAGTCGGTGGTGATGAAATTGATCTGGTTGCGGGAGCGATTTTCAAAGAACGTGACCTCTACGACTCCTTTTCCGTTCCGGAAACTCTGCTCGATGCCTACATCGTAGCTGGTCGACCGCTCCGGCTTGAGGTTCGGATTTCCCAGGAAGAACGGCGATTTGCTGAACGACTCAACCAGGGTGGGCTCTTTGATCCCCACACCCAAGTTGGCCTTGATTCTGGTCAACCCCAGCAACCTGCCCGGCGCTGCCTGGTGCGCGTGCCAGGCCAGGGATACGCGGGGCGCCGCCGAAAAAGCGAAGCTCCCATTGTGCTCCAGACGCACGCCCGCGGCAGCAAAAAAGCGCCGGGTCAGGGACCACTCGTCCTGGAAATAGGCGCCAATGTTGTTTCGTACTGCCACCACCGGGTCAAGGCGTGGATCGCCCACGGTCCCACTTTCCCTCTCGTACTCAATGCCCGTGGTCAGATGATGTGCGTGCGGCAGGGAGAATTCGCTCTGATAGCCGATTTTCTGTCGCCGGCTCTGGTTGAGCGTCTGGAATGGGAAGTCAAAGGATGTAAACGGGGCGGTTCGATCCCGGTAGTGTGCCACGAAACTGCCGGAATCGACGCTGTCCTCGGAAAACTGCCTTGAATCGTTGACCGTATAAGAAAGGGTCTGTGTCCAGAAAGAGGTTGCGAAATAGGTGAAAGTCACGCCAGCAGCAAGCGAGCGATGCCGGTAATATTGGTCCGAATCGGGACGGTAGAATGCCCATTGTCCGGGCACGCCTGCGCGGCCGGCATCACTGCGGAACACCACCCGCAAGGAGCTCTTCTGCGATGGACGTAAACCGAGATTGCCACTTACGGTGGTGTTGTTGAATGAACCATTAAGCACGTTGTTGTCCGTGTCCTGACGGGCGAACGAGGCCGCATAATCGAGGCGCTCTCCTTTCCCCCCAATGCCGGCCTGATAGCGGAATGTGGCGAAGTCCCCGCCTTCCACAGCCATGCTCGGTTTTGGCTCCAAGCCCTCGCTGGTGCCACGCCTCGTGATAATCTGGATCACACCGGCCATGGCGTCCGACCCGAAGAGTGCGCTCTGCGGCCCGCGCACGATTTCGATGCGGTCTATGCCTGCGATCGAAAGATTGGCGAAGTTGAAACTGCCGCCGGGATCGTTCGCCGGAACGCCGTCGATCAGTACCTTCGTGTAGTCGGACTCCCCGCCCCGCATGAAAAGCGAGGCCAGCTGTCCGTTGCCGCCGCTTTGTGTCATGGTAAAGCCGGCCACCCGGCGCAGCGCATCCGTCACGGAAGCGACGCCCTCGCGCTCCAGTTCGCTCCCGAGAATGACGGTAGTGCTGCTGCCTACCTGCGCGATCGGCGCTTCGGTGCGGGTTGCGGTCACAATAATCGACTCTGTGATCGCTGGTACCTGCAGGGTCAGAGTTATCGGGCGAGTTGTGACACCAACCTCAAGGGGATACTTTGTAATCGGCGCAAGTCCCGAGAATGTCGCATCCAGGACATATTTCCCATCCGGCAGATCGAGCGTAAAGGTTCCCAGATTGTCGGTGAAAACGGATGCCGCCATCTGTCCCGATTGCCTCCTGACTTCGATCCGAACGCGTGGCACAGGCGCGCCGCTTTGATCGGATACGGAGCCAGTGATTCGGTGCTGTGTCTGTCCTTGCGTCCAGCCAGGCGCAGCCGCCAGCAGAAACGCGACCATGAGGCGGCCGAACTGCGTGAAAACTAGCCTCAGAAATTTTTGCATATGACGTGTATTCCCTGGTTGCAGACCGATTGAGGCGCGAAGCGAATTCATACCAGCCTCCGTTCTTCTATTACAGGCAGGACCTCTGGGCGGCCGTCCGCCGTGGTTCGCACTTGGAACTCCAGGCCGAAGAGCCGATTCAGGTTATCCTGTGTGATTACCTGGGGCACAGTTCCCTGGATGAGAATGGTCCCCTCCGTCATTAGTGCGATACGGTCGGAAAAACTGGCCAGAAGATGAATCTCATGGGAGACCACAAGCGTTGCGAGGTTGCGTTCCCGCGTGAGGCGGCGGACCAGACGCATGAGCTCGATCTGATAGTTGATGTCGAGGTTTGCCGTCAGTTCGTCGACCAACAGAATTTGCGACTCCTGGACCAGCGCTCGTGCCAGCAGAAGGCGTTGCTTCTCTCCTCCGGAGAGCTCGCAGACTCGTGTCTGGCGATATCGGGTCAGTTGCGCCATGTCCAATGCTTCCAGGGTAATCTTCTCATCGCGGGCAGTCTCAAACCCGAAAAGCGACAGATGAGGATAGCGGCCCTGCAGCGCAAACTGCGTGACTGTGAGCAGGGAGCCGTCGCCTGGACTTTGAGGAACCATGGCGATGTGGCGCGCTATTTCCTTGCGTGGCAACGCCGCAAGAGGGGTCCTCTCATGCAACAGGACACTGCCGGAAGCCGGCTGTAAAACTCCGCACAGGAGCCGCAAAACGGTCGTCTTTCCCGAGCCGTTGGGCCCGATGATTCCAGTGACGGTACCCGGCGTCAATTCGAGCGTGAGGTTGCGCACCACCGGATCTCGAAAGGAGAAACTCACGTTCCGGGCTTCCAGAGCCGCGGAGGAACCGGTCTGGCTCATAGCCCGCTCCTCCGGCGCGTAAGGTAAATGAACAGAGGAGCTCCGATGATCGCCGTGATAACGCCCACGGGGAGCTCTGCGGGGGAGAGCACGGTCCGGGCTACAGTATCCGCCAGCAGCGTGAAGATGGCGCCAAACAGGAAGACCGCGGGGAAAAGTATGCGGTTGTCGTTGCCGAACATCATGCGCCCGATGTGGGGACAGATCAGACCGATGTAGGCAATCGGGCCGCTGACGGAAACTACAGCGCCGGTAATCAGCGAAGCGGTGAGATAGACCCCGATCTTCACCCGTTGCACCTCAACGCCCAGGATCAGTGCGTCCTCCTCGCCCATGGAAATCAGGTTCAGGCTGCGCGAAAAGAGATATAGGACCAGGAATCCGGCCACGACGACGAGAGTGACAACATAGATCGTAGCGTCGACCGGGCGGCTCAGATCACCAATCAGCCAGTAGAAAATCCCGCGCAGATCTGCCTGGCTGGTGCTGGTGAGCAGAATGACGTTGACCGAGGAAATGAAGGAGGCGAGCACGATGCCCGCAAGCAGCAGGCGCTGCGAACCCTCTCCCGAGCGGCTGCCGCCTCCAGCAACGTAGTAGACAGCGGCGACTACGAGCGTGGCCCCGCCAAACGCCGCGACCGGACGGCCATAGGCCAGCCCCGCAGCTGCTGCGGCCGTTCCCCAGGATGCAGCGATGATGGAATAGAGGATGGTTCCAAGGGAGGCGCCCGTTGAAACGCCCAGAACAAAGGGATCTGCCAGAGGATTGCGCAGCAGAGATTGAAAAGCCGCGCCTGCCACGGCGAGCGCGGCGCCGACCAGGGAACTGAGGAATATGCGGGGCAGACGAATGGAGAAAAGAATGGTCGCCAGGGGATCGTCCGCAGATGCTCCTCCGGCTGCGAACTGCATGACTCGGCGGATCAGGATGCCCGGCGGAATCGCGATGCTGCCGACGGCGAGCGCAAACAGCGCTGCGCATGCCCATGCGGCCAGCAGGGAGAGGCATACGGCTGCAATGCGCGTGCGGGAAAGACGTTTCATTGAAAACGCTCCGGATGGAGCTTGCGCGCCAGCTCCTCGACACCATCCACGAATCGCGGCGACGGATGCTGCAAAACTTCTCCCAGGATGAATACACGACCCTCCTTGACCGCAGTCAAGGAGCGCCAGCCTGCCATTTGCCGGAGGTCCGGAAGCGGCTTGCCTTCGTGTCTCACCGTCAGGATAACGTCCGGATTCTGCGCCAACACCTGTTCGAGGCTATATCGCGGATAGTATTCGTTACTGCCTGCGGAAATGGAGATCACATGCGCCAGGCCAAGAACATCGTTTTCAAAAGTCCTGCTGCCGGGCGCCAGCAGAGGATCGAACCAGGTGATGAAAAATGCCCTCGTAGGAGGGAAACCGGTGAGCCGTCGTTTGACATCTTCGAGCCGGGCTTTCATCTGCGCAACGAGACGATCGGCTGCTTCAGCCCTGTCCGTAATCCGGCCGATTGCGATCGTAGTTTCAAAGATCTCCCGTACTGACCGCGGCGCCGTTACGTACACGGGCATTCCCAATTGCGCCAGTTTTTCCACGGCGGCCCGGTCGTTTCCAGCTGTGGACGCGATGACGAGGTCGGGACGAGCGACGAGAATGGTTTCATAATTGGGATTCAACAGGCTGCCGATTTTCGGCTTTCGTTTCGCCTCGTCAGGCCAGTCACAGTGAGTCGTGACTCCGATCAGGCGGTCATTGGCGCCGAGGAGATACAAGACCTCCGTCACACTGGGCGCCAGGGAAATGATCCGCTGCGGATGGCGGGGCAGGTCGACCTGCCTGCCTATGCCGTCGACAATATTGACATGGTCGGCTGGTGCGCCTGGTATCCGCGCATTCCCTGCAGGCGCGGTGCGCGAATGGGCCACAAGCAGGGCAAGCAGGATAAATCCGGCACAGGAGAGGACGAGGAGATAAAGATAGCGTATGCGAGGCATTTCAGGTCTCTTTCTCGCGAAGAGTCGGCTGAAAGACGGGCTGAGGCAGGTTTCCTGACTCTCGGGTCATCGCCGGGCTTCTCGCCTTCCCCGTCTGGATCAACGAGTGGCGGGCTACTCCAGGTTCTGCTGTCGGCCGCAGAAGCCGGCTTTCCGATTACAGTGGCGGGACCGTGTGGGATTCGCACCCACTTCCCTTTTATCCCCGGTTCGGGGCACCTCAATCCGGAATTAAAAGATCAACGTCAACCCTACATCAATACCACCACGATTTAGTCGATGTCAATTCGAATCGCAACTGATGACCACCACATAGACTCTGTGGGACTTGCGACCCTCAATCGTCAATCGTCATTCGTCCCTTGTCACGCCTGTCCTTCAAAAACGCACGCTCATAGGCTAGACTGTGCCCCATGATACGAACGATCGAGTGGAAAGAGTCTGCCGTGGTCATGCTCGACCAGAGGTTGTTGCCCGCACGCGAGGTCTATCAGACGTGTTCGGATTTTCGCGCAGTCGCCGAGGCGATCCGCGCGATGGTGGTTCGGGGCGCACCGGCGATCGGTGTCGCGGCTGCGATGGGAGTCGCACTGGGAGCCGGAAAAGCGAACGCATCGACCGTGGAGGATCTGGATCCGCAATTCGAGGAGATCTGCAGAGTGATTGTGGACGCTCGTCCTACGGCGGTTAACCTGCCTTGGGCGGTCGAACGGATGAAGCGAATCTATCAGCGTGAGCGCAAAGGAGGAGTCGAAGCAGTGCGCGCTGCCCTTGTGCGTGAAGCCGTGGCTATGCACGACGAAGACATCCGCGCCAACCAGCAGATGGGGCGGCTGGGCCAGGCGCTCATTCCCGATGGCGCCCGAGTGCTGACGCACTGCAACGCCGGAGCGCTGGCAACTGCCGGTTATGGTACGGCACTGGGGGTCATCCGGGCTGCAGTGGAGGCGGGGAAGCGCATCCAGGTATACGCTGACGAGACCCGTCCGTTTCTCCAGGGCGCCCGTCTGACGGCGTGGGAGCTGCAGCATGACAACATCCCGGTCACAGTCATCACGGACAACATGGCAGGCCACTTCATGCGGATAGGCCGCATCGATTGCGTCATCGTCGGCGCCGACCGGATCGCAGCCAACGGGGATGTGGCCAACAAGATCGGGACATATTCGGTGGCGGTGCTGGCAAAGGAGAACAGCATCCCCTTCTATGTCGCTGCGCCCACATCCACATTCGATCTGTCCATCCCGGATGGAAGCCACATCCCCATCGAAGAGCGGGATCCGGAGGAGGTGCGCAAGCTGCAGGGCGTTCCGATTACCCCAGAAAACACCGCCGTCGCGAATCCTGCGTTCGATGTGACCCCGAACCGCTACGTGACCGCGATCATCACAGAGTGTGGCGTGGCCAGGCCCCCATTTATCGAGAGTTTGCGGGCAATGCAGGGCAGATGAAGAATGACGAATGACGAATGGCGATGGACGAATGACGAGTGTTGGGTGAAGAGCGAGACTGAGTGGGTCATTCGGTCTTTGTCGTTTGCGCCGGGTATGAGGTTCATGCCATGCTGGTCTTAGGGATTGAATCTTCGTGCGATGAGACGGCGGCTGCGCTCGTTGAAGATGGGCGGACTGTGCTTTCGAATGTGGTCGCTTCGCAAGTGGATACGCACCGCAGCTTCGGCGGGGTGGTCCCGGAACTCGCCAGCCGCGAGCACCTGCGGAACATCGGCTTTGTGGTGCGTAAAGCATTCTCCGACGCAGGCGAGATCAAACAGGAGCAGATCGACGGCATCGCCGTGACCCAGGGCCCGGGATTGATCGGCTCGCTCCTGGTGGGATTATCCTATGCCAAAGCGATGGCTTTTGCGCTGAAGAAGCCCCTGGTACCAGTGAATCACCTGGAAGGTCATATTTATTCGGCTTTCATCGAGCACTCCGAGATTTCCTACCCGTTATTGGCGCTCGTGGTTTCGGGCGGCCACACCTCTCTGATTCTCTCCCCGGAACCGGAGCGCTACCTGCGTGTCGCGCGTACCCGCGACGACGCTGCGGGAGAGGCGCTCGACAAGCTTGCCAAATTCCTGGGGCTGGGTTACCCCGGCGGCCCCATCATCGACCGGCTGGCCCGACAGGGAAACCCAAGGCGCTACCAATTTTCCATTCCCAAAATCAGTGACGGGAGTCTGGATTTCAGCTTCAGCGGCTTCAAGACCGCAGCCTTGCGGTACATCGAGCAGGCCGGCATCCAGCCATGCCGTTCCAAACAAAAGGTGCCTGGGGATGTGCTCGATATGGTGGCCAGTTATCAACAGGCCATCGTGGATACCCTGGTCGCGCAGACGCGCAAGGCAGTGCGTCGGCACCGTCCTCGATCCATCCTGCTCGTCGGAGGCGTCGCCTGCAACAGTCTTCTCCGGCGGACGTTTACTGAAGTTTTCGATGATCCAGGGGAAAACTGCCGCGTTTACTATCCGAGCCCCATCCTGACGACGGATAATGCTGCCATGATCGCGGCCGCGGGAACGGCGAAACTACGCAGGGGCGCCGCCGCCGACTTGAACCTCAACGCTTACGCCGATCTCCCCCTCTGCTAGATGGTAGAAACCCTGCAACCAAAAAGCAGCCACGAAGAACACGGTGCGGAATATCCGCAACCTAAAAAAGCCTCAACGCAGAGGCCGCAGAGGGAGCAGTGAGCGCAGATTTTTTGAAGACTTTAGAACTCTGCGATCTCTGCTCCCTCTGCGGCCTCTGCGTTGATCTTTTGCTTTTCTTGCCTAAATGGCAAGGACGTATACGTTAGTGGTGTGAAGCGACATGTTACGAACCATGGGGTGGCTGCGCCAGTTCGCCGGCCTCGATGCGCACCCGAAGGCGATTTTGACTGGGCGGGAGCGGGCAAGTGGCAAAGGGCGTGAATGCGCATGGCGGATTTACGGCCTTATTGAAGTCCAGGATGACGCTCCCCTCTTTTGGCCTGTCGGCATAGAGGAACCTGCCGCCGCCGTAGGTTTCTTTGCCGCTGGTTTCGTCGCTAAAGATAAAAAAGAGCCTTGCACCCTGATCCACGGGCTCCAGGCTGTACTCCTTGCCCTGGAACTGGAACCAGGCGCGACCGGTGGATCTTTCCTCACTCACATCCCCGAGCACATTCACAATCGAGATTGTTTTGGGCTTCTCGTACGCCTCCCAACGCGCCACAATGCGGCAGTTCTCCTGAACGGGATACCACTTCATGCCATGAAACTCGCTCAGGGACGGATTATTTTTGTTCCGGATCCGGATGCCGATTCTTTTCCCCCTCTCGATGACGGTGATGGAATAGCTGCCGCGTTCGACCACCGAAGGCCTGCCGGACACATCGGATCTCATCTCCACCGGGGCAGCGTCGGGAGGATGCAGCGTAACCCTGCCATCGCGCAATTCGAAAACTCCGAAATCGGGCGCTCCTTTCGGCATAGGAATCCTGTTCTCACCCTGCTGGAGCCATTCGAGCCCGGCGAGCGTCAGCCACCCATTGTCCGCGCGCAACGAGGCTTCCTCAGCGGCCCGCCATTTTTCAATGTCATTTTTGTAATCCGCTGAAAACGCCAAAAGCAAAGCCAAGAAGAAACAGCGCATTCCTACCTCCGACATGAAATCGGGAAAGCGGGTGTCAAATGTGAACAACACCTGTGCCGATAATATGTAGACCCGCAAAGTAGCCGCCGGCCGCCGGACCTAGCATAGGGTCAAATAATCCTGGGATCTGAGCGCTGTGCGGCGCTCACTGCCCACTTTGACGACCCATTTTACATCCGTGCCTACAGCCAGCCATGGAGAAAAACCGTCGCAGGACGATTTTTCCCGCCCGCCCTGCAAAATATCCCGCTCGTCACATTTGCGGAGGACGTTTCCGGTCACTACGTTTAGGATTCGATCTGGCACAATCAATGGAAGGAGTGAGAAATGAGCACGATGTCAGCCACAGATGCGAATCCTCAGGTCAGTTCGGAGAGAATGCGCGAAAGCAGATATCTCTCCGGAAGGGCAATCGTCGGATATCTCGCCGCCGCGAAGTTTGTTTTGCACATGGCTGCGGCGAATGTTTACGGTCCCTTTATCGACGAGCTGTACTTTCTGGTTTGTGGTCAGCACCTCTCCTGGGGATACGTGGATCTGCCGCCATTGACAGCCCTGCAGGCATGGCTGACGCGAGCGCTCTTCGGCGACTCCATGTACTCGATCCGCCTGTTTCCATCCCTGGCGGGCGCGGGATTGGTGCTGCTCACCGGAGCCCTTGTGCGGGCACTGGGCGGGAAACGATTCGCCCAGGGCATTGCCGCCCTCGCAGTGCTGGTTGCACCGGTTTACCTCGGTTTCGACAGCTACCTGTCGATGAATTCCATCGAGCCCTTGATCTGGATGGGCTGTGCGCTTTTGGTTATCCGGGTCATCCAGACAGGCAACACCAGGCTCTGGCTTTGGTTCGGATTGCTCGCGGGCATAGGCCTATTGAACAAGGACACAATGCTGATGTTCGGCTTTGCAGTGGTCGCCGGGCTGCTGCTGACCGCCGAGCGCAGGCTGATGTGGAACCGCTGGTTTCTTTGCGCCGGCGGAATTGCAGCTCTGATCTTCCTGCCCAACCTCCTCTGGATGATCCAGCACAATTTTCCGCATCTGGAATTGCTCGCCAACATCAAGCGCAACGGACGGGATATACAGGTTCCGCCCATGCAGTTCGTGATCGTGCAAGCCGTCATGATGTTGCCGGCAAGTCTCCCCCTCTGGCTTCTCGGCTTGTGGAGCTTTCTCGCCGGCCGGCCTGCCAGGCAGTATCGGGCCTTGGGATGGGCCTACCTCATCACCTTGGCAACGCTTATTGTCATGCAGGGGAAGGTCTATTATCTCATGCCCATCTACCCGATGCTGTTCGCAGGCGGCGCAGTGATGATTGAGGCTTGGCTGGCGCGTCCGCGTCTCGGCTGGCTCCGCCCCGCGTACGCGGTTTTACTCGCGGGTTGGGGCGCACTCGTAGCGCCGACGTTTTTGCCCATCCTGCCGCCGAATACCTATTTACAGTACACCCGGAAGCTCGGGATCTCGCAACCGAAGATCGAAAACCGGGCCACCAATGCCATGCCGCAGTTTTTCGCCGATCGCTTCGGCTGGCCCGAGATGGTCGAAACGGTCTCAAAGGTATATTTCGCTCTGCCTCCAGGAGAGAGATCGAAAACGGCGATTATCGGCAAAGACTTTGGACAGTGCGGAGCGGTGGATTTCTACGGGCCGAAGTATGGACTACCCAAGTCCATCGGCACTCACCTGACTTACTGGCTGTGGGGGCCGCGCGCTTACACGGGCGAGATCATGATCGTGCTCGGGGATACCAAGAAGGGGGCCAGCCAGTGGTTTGACAGTGTCGAGGAGGTTGCGGAAGTGGGCCATCCCTATGCCATGAAGCAGGAACACTTCAAAGTTCTTCTCTGCCGTCACCCCAAGGGCGGCGTGAAGCTCCCAGATATCTGGCCGCGCATCAAGAATTACAACTGAGATTCCGGAAGCAGCCTCTCCTGTGGCGGGAAGGAATGAACCGCCTGTAGCTTTCTGCGACGGTTATTCTTGCTATGGGCGCAGGCAGGAAAGCCGCCAGACGGGAACCAAATTGTGCAGCCACACTAGCTGCCGTGTCTTGTTGGGTGAGAGACCCAACGATGGGAGATTTCCCGTTCGTCCAGCTAGCCTTTTAGGAATTTCCTCCTGCCAAACGATGGCGCCGGCCATGGCCGCTGGAGCTATAGAGCCTTGCATCGCCGCGGCTGCACCTTAAAATGAGGATGTCGCCATCAGGTAAATCCCCGGAAGTCTGAAGTCGCAAGCGTCTCCACCCGGCAATTGGCTGCCTGCCCCGAGTTATCGCCCGATTTCCTTCCTTTCCTCCGCGATTTCCCCTTGTGCTCACGGATGGAAATGCTTATAAGGCTATCTCACGAGGCCGAGAATTGCTGCCTGTTCGCGCCAGCCGCAGCTGGAATAGGGGCGAGACCATGACTATACTGGCGTCCTCGGTATTGAGGCAACCAGAGCGCTCTGCCGCATTCAGCCTGAGGCTTTCCATGAAATGGTTTCCGATGCTTGATTCGTCGCCCGAGTCGCGGTGGCGGGTTCCGGCTATCCTGTTTCTCTTCACGCTCTTTTTCTATTGGAAAGTCCTGTTCACAAACCGTTTCATGTTCCCCTGGGACGCTTCCGACTTTTTCTATCCGTATCTTGCTTTCATTCACGAGCAACTGCGGCATTTTCGTATTCCACTGTGGGACCCCTACGTCATGTCGGGCTTCCCGATCATTGGCGATCCGGAAGCGCAGATTTTCTATCCTCTGAACTGGCTGATGATCCTGCTGCACCCGTTTTCACCGCTTCCTTATAAATTCGTTGAGGCTATGGAAGTCATCCACTTTTTTCTGGCCGGCCTGTTCATGTACTGGCTGGCGAAAGACTACACGAAGGATGATCTTTCGGCGCTGCTGGGCGGCGTGCTGTTCATGTCGAGCGGGGCGATGGTCGCGCACACGCAGCATTTCGCGTCTGTCGAAGCCATGGCCTGGTATCCGCTGGTGTTCCTGTTAGCGCGGCGCGGCCTGCTCGAAAAGAATCTCTTTTGGACGGTCTGCGCCGGGTTTTTCATGGGAATGGAAAACCTGGCGGGGCATCTGCAGCATGCAGTTTATCTTGGTCTGCTGCTGTTCCTCTACTTCGTCTACGAAGCCTGCGTGGGGCCGGAGCGGCGGCGGTTGTGGCCGCACTGGATCTACCACCTGTCGGGTATTGCGGCAATTGGTACAGCCCTGGCATTGATTCAGATTATTCCAACTGCGCAGCTTGGCCCGCAATCGATACGAACCTACCTCACATACTGGGATGTCACCATCGGCAGTGAGCTCCGCTTCCTTTGGACTCTGTTCCTTCCGAATATCTTCGGAGGTCTAAAGGGAGTTCCCTACACTGGGAATGCCGATCCCAGCTTCAACTATGTGTTTATAACAGTGCCCGGCTGCCTTCTGGCTCTGGTCGGACTCGTCGCGATGGCCCGGCGGCGAGATTTTTTTTGGCTGGGGCTGATCCTTCTCACCGTGGAACTCTCACTCGGCAGGTTCGGATTTCTTGGAACGCTCGTGTATCGCACTCCGGTGCTGAACCTGTTTCGTCAGATGCCGGTCTTCTTCGACCTTGGAAATTTCGCTCTCTGTCTTATGGCCGCCATCGGGGCACATGCGCTGTTGGACCGAGACCCGCGGCATTTTTGCCGGCGATGGGTTCCCGCCGCATCGATCGCTCTGCTGCTCGTTGCGGCCGGCCTGGGCCTGCGTTATCAATTGGCCGACAGGATTCATGGCTGGTATCACATGCTCGTGGTCCTGGCTCTGTCCGCCGTTCTATTTGGTGCATGGCTCCACGGCTGGTTTCGCCCGCGGATTGCTGCCGCGGCAATACTGATGCTGATGGCGTTCGAACTCTGCCATTACAGCATGAATCAATGGTTTAATTGTGAGGCCAACAATCCCCGGACCAATCTCGCCTATGATTATGCGGCTCAGCGCAAGCAGTCTCTCGAATTTCTGCGCGCAGATCGAGGGACCGATTTCCGAGTGGCGGCTTTTGACGGTTCTCCCTGGGGCAGCAATGGCTGTAACGTATGGCGTCTGCCGGGAATCTTCGGCTGGAATCCGGTGATGTTGCGCAACTACCAGGACACCATCCGGCAGTTCATCCATACAAACGACTGCGCGCAGCCGTACGGCGGAACGGACCACCTGATCGAATCGCCGCTCCTGGACCTGTTCGGCGTCAAGTACCTGCTGGTGATCGGCCCGGTCGAGCAGGAGATGCGGCTGGCCGAGTCGAAGAAGTTTGAGAAGGTTTTCGCGGAGCCGAACTGGCGCACGATCTATCGCAACAAGGATTTCCTCGCGCGCTCCTGGTTTTATCCCCACGCGTACGTTTTGCCGGATCGGGCCGCGGTGCTGGCCTTGATGAATTCGCACTGGTTCGAGACCCGGCGCACGCTGCTCTTCGCCGCCCCGGACCTGCCCTGTGGCGCGCTGCCGCAGATCGAGCCGCTCAAAGCGATCACCCTTCTTCCCGACAAGGTATCGGCTGCTTCCGCCGGGCGCGCGGAAAACGACCTGGATTGCGCCGCGGCGTGCCCCGCTTACAAATATTGGGACGGTACAGGGAATTGGATCCGGTTTGATATCGACGGAGCCGTGGAACCCGGCCGTTACTTGCTCCTGGCCGAGTACGCCTCGGCGGGTTCGGTGCATCCGGTCCTGGTGACCGAGGTCTCACAGGACGGGCGGCGGCAGTCTTCCGGCCCTGTCACGCTACCGCGAACGACCGCGTGGAACTGCAAGAGCACGCGCTCCGCGGAACTGGGTGAATTCGAACTCACCGCGGGCGCCGCAAAGATCACGATCACGCATCACAAAGACCCGGCTGTGGATCTGTTCGCGCTTCGGCTGGTGCGCCTGCCGCCCAGTGCATCCGGCGACCCGACACCCCAAGCGGCGTCAGTATCGGCCGCGCAAGACGCCGCCGCCGACCCGGCCGCGAAAAGCCCCGATGAGACGCCCTTGGACGAGGCACGGGATTTTTCCTTCCGCGATTTCAACGTTGCTGCCAACGACTATGCATTTGCTGCGGACCTGAAACGCGATGGGTTCATCCTGATAAACGAAATCTACTATCCGGGCTGGGAGGCGACCGTGGATGGCAAACCCGCGGACATCTTGCCGGCCGATTACACCCTTCGTGCGCTGGCCGTCCCTGCAGGATCGCACCGGATCGTCATGCGCTTCCGTCCCCAGCACTTCTGGCTCGCGGCGTTGATCTCTCTCTTTACCCTCGCCGGCCTGCTCGGCTATTTCATGCTCCGCGTACGGAATTAACAACCGGCTGCCGGCTGACGCTCGCGCGGTGACTGGCTGCCCGCCCCGAGTTATCCCCCGATTTCCCCTTGTGCTCACGAATAGAAACGCCAGAACTCCTGACCTGCGGGTCGTCGGCACTATTGACGCGGCTTTTCGCGGGTGCCGCCGACCGATGTGTCAACATATTTTATGTGCATATTTATTTTAATAGATCCTGTTTCCATGATAGTATCGTT
>JBGQNR010000017.1:0-46785 GCA_041501225.1 Acidobacteriota bacterium | reverse complement strand
CGACGATGTACCGAGACATCGCCTGCGTCGCGCCGCCTGGCATCTGCCCCCGCGGCGCTCAGAACGCGGCCCCTCCTAATTCTCGGACGGGCTCCTAGAGCCGGGAGGTCGGCACGTTTGCATTTGATTACTTTTATGACATGGTGATTCAAATTCCGAGGTGGCTGTGTTAAGAATGGACCTGCTGCCCAAGGCAGTATGGCTGGCGCTGACGGGAGTTGCGCTGGTTCAGGGTGTGCCGTTTGGTGCTCAGTTTCCGCAGCGTGGGCCGAGAGGTCAAAGCGACCAGGGCGGGCCTGATGGCAGAGGCTGGAGTGAGCGTGACAAGCAGGAGAGACTGGACCGCTTGACGAAATCGCTCGCCTGGTGGGTGAACTCTCCTGATCCTGGCATTGAGAACGTCTTCCTGCACGCCCGTGCCACAGATTTGCTCGAACGCACGAAGCAGGCGAGGGGAAACAACTTCCAGTTTGACCGGCTCTCTCGTGCGGTGGATGCGCTGTTGAGAGCGAGCGAGAGAATCTTTGGAGCACAGAAGGCGACCAAGATCGACGACAATGACAAACGCAATGCCGCGGAGTTTTTGCAGCGCTGTTATTTCCGCGTGCAGCAGGCGGATTACTTTGCCGGCCTGAGCGGCGAGAAAGACACGAAGAAATACGTGACCTACACACGCAGCCTTTATCAGCAGGCGCGCAGCGCCTATGATGCCCGCCAATATGATCGCGCGCAAATGCTGGGGGATGCGTCCTCGCTGATTGTGGCGGCATTGGAAAACATCGCCCATGCTTCGTTGAACATTCCCGATCCTCCTGTGATCAAGTAGGCAAAGATGTTCTGGCCTGCCCCGGCAAGTTTCCGCGCACAAGCAACCATCATCGCCACCGCCTCCCTGGCCGTGGTCGGCCTTGCGGCTTTTATTGTCAGCAACGTCATTACCTCGACGGAGGGCGCCCTCCGGGCGGATGCCCGCCAGACCTGCATCGCTGCATGCCAGGAACTGCGCACCCAATATGATGAACGCACTACCTATGGGAGCGATCTGCTACAGATGCCCCCGGAAGCCCAGGACCTTTCCCTTGCGGCGATTTCCAAGACGGTTTTGCGTGCATTCGAGGGGGTTGAGGGCGGAATCTACCTCGTGAAAGAGGATCGTCTGTCGGGCTACGCCAGCTCAGCAGAAACCACCCCTCCGCGACCGAGGCCGAGGGGACGGCGATTGGAATTTATCAAATCCCTGGCCACTCGCGCGGCGGCAACGAGTGAGATCGTTACCCAAGACAACCAGGATGACACCAGCTATATCGTCTGGGCCGCCGTGCGCACAAAGTCCGGTGGCGCGATCGCCTGGACGGCACGACGCATCTCGCTCGCTCGGGATCCTGTGGCAGAGACAGTCCGCTGGTGGCTTTCCGCGCTGGTACTTTTCACCCTTATCGGCATGCTCGGGATTGTCTCTATCTGGTACATGCTCCACTCCGGTGTGGCAGGAATCCGGCGTGGATTGCATAAACTCGAGGAAGACTTTACCTATCGCCTCCCGATGATCCGGGGTGACTTTGGACTGATTGCCATGGCCATCAATGGCATGGCGGAGCGGCGGGTGGCACTCGAGACCGAGCTGCGCCGCCAGGACCGGCTCGCCGCTCTGGGGAAGGTCGTATCGGGTGTAGCGCACGAGGTGCGGAATCCGTTGAATTCCATGAAGCTTACTCTGCAGCTTCTCGATCGGCGCTTGAAAAAGGGGGCGCCCGTCGCCCATGAAATCCAGGAAGCTCTACGCGAAATTGATCGCCTGGATCTGATTGTAAGCAGGCTGCTGGCCTTCGGCCGCCCCACCATGATCAATCGCCAAGTCCAGAATCTGGCGCCGCTGGTCGAGCAGGCAGCCAAGATGGTGCAGGAACCCGCCCGACAAAAAGGTGTGAAAATCGACATCCGGGGACTTGACGAGGCCTACCTCGCGGATGTGGACGGCCCCCAGATCGTCCAGGTACTGATCAACCTCCTCCTGAACGCCATCGATGCCTCACCAGCTTCCGGGACCGTGCGGGTCGAAGCTGCGCTCCAGGATGCCGGCGTTCGGATCATGGTCTCTGACCAGGGCCAGGGCATCCCGGAAGATGCCCAGCCTCACATTTTCGATGCGTATTTCACAACCAAGCCCAACGGCAGCGGCCTGGGTCTCGCGGTGTCGCGCGAAATTGTCGCCAATCACGGAGGTGCGCTCGAGTTCGCATCCAGCCCCTCGGGGACGATCTTTAACCTGTTACTTCCGATCGACAGGAGCCGCCCGCTTTGAAACACGAAATCCCGATCCTGATCGCCGAAGACGAAAAGCAGGCGCGGGAATCGCTGTGCGCTCTCCTCGAGGACGAGGGATACAGTGTCGTGTGCGCCGCTGACGGGGATGAGGCAGCACGCATTCTGGCCACCACAGAATTGGAAGCAGCCTTGATCGATATCCGCATGCCGGGAAAGGACGGACTGACGCTCCTGCGCGAGCTGCGGGAAAATCCGGATCCGCCCGCCGTTCTGATCATGACCGCCTATGGCACCAGCGCGGTAGCCATCGAGGCGATGGCCATCGGCGCTTTCGACTATTTGACCAAGCCGTTGAATTTCGACGAGTTGCGCATCCAACTCCAGAGGGCCATCGAAAACCGCCGGCGCATCAGGGAACTCGAGGCGTATCGCATCGAGGAGGACGCCCTCCAGGATTCCGAAATCGTCGGCAGCAGCCCGGCCATGCAGAAGCTCTACAAGCTGATCGGCCAGGCAGCGCCGACCGATTCGACTATCCTGATTCGAGGCGAGTCCGGAACCGGCAAGGAAGTGGTGGCGCGCGCAATTCACAGGCACAGCCCACGCTCCGCTCAACGCATGGTCAAGGTAAACTGTGCTTCGATTCCGGAGACGCTGTTGGAGGCCGAGCTTTTCGGACACGAACGTGGCGCTTTCACCGGAGCGACTCAGCGGCGCATCGGCAAGTTTGAGTTCGCGGATAGGGGAACCATCTTTCTGGATGAAATCGGCGATCTCGCCGCGTCCACCCAGGTAAAAATGCTACGCGTGCTCCAGGATCACTGCATCGAACGCCTTGGTTCGAACCAGACCTTGCCCCTCGATGTCCGCGTGCTGGCGGCCACCAATCGCGATCTGGAGAGCGCCGTCCGCGAGGGGCGATTTCGCGAGGATCTCTATTACCGCCTGAACGTCGTGTCGATCGTCATACCGCCTTTGCGCGAGCGGCGTGAGGACATCCTCGAATTGGCCCAGTTCCTGCTGCGCCGAAGCGCTGCCCGCCTGAGGCTGCCCATGCCCACGATCTCCGACGAGGCGCGCCAGGTTCTTTGCCAGAACGACTGGCCGGGAAATGTTCGGGAACTGGAGCACTGCCTCGAGCGCGCGCTGATTTTAAGCCGCTCCGGGGTCATCATGCCCGAATACGTGAATCTTGCTTCCGGGCCGGCTACCGCCGACCCTCTCGATGCCTTCAGCCTGGAAGACGGGCTCCATGGCGCCGTAAGGAATCTCGAGCGCAAGCTCATTGAGCGTGCTCTGACCGCTGCCGCAGGCAACCGCACCCGCGCCGCGCAATTGCTGAAGATCAACCGCAGGCTGCTCTACGACAAACTGCGCGAGCACGGCATGGAACAGAAAATGACGAATGAGGAATAACGCGTTCTTCGTTCGTCAACTGTGACCCGTGACGCGCTACCCATCATTTAGCTTGGATCCAGAAGGGGACCTGTTGTTTTGCGACGGCGTTTGCCGCAGATTCCGTCGCGATCACTTCCAGCACGTAGGAGCCGGAGGGGAGGCCTTCCAGCGACACCTCGCTGTTGACAAAGAACGGCCCGCTGATCTCAGTAGCGCCGGCAGCAACGGGCCTTGAGGGTGATTGAGAAACGACCTGGTTGCCTCGATATATTTTTGTTTGCATCAAAATGGAGGCGCTGGCCGCATTATAAATCTGCACAGAGTATGGCAAGCGGGCAGGCAGGTATCGGCGCGTTGCGCTGAACTGCTGTTCATCGAAGGGGCCGCGCGACACATTGGTTTCAGGGGATTCGATGATTTGTTTCCGCCTCAGAAAGATGCTGCCCAATAAGATCTTTTTGTTTGGAGCGGGAAAAAGATCGACACGCGGCACATCCACCCACTGGTGGGCGCTGCCTAAGCGGCCGCTTTTGGGATCGCGCGCCGCAACGCGCACCTGATAAATGCCCGGATCAATGCCCACCAGCCGGACACCGGCAAATCTTCCGCTCCCGGGCTGCGCCTGACTCGACGGATCTGCAGACTGGCCGATGCTGTCCTTGAATCTGTCGACGTTGACACCCTCTCGGTTAGCTACAATGCCCATGACCTCGATCCGATCACCCTTGCCGGTACTTACGCCGGAATCTGGACCTTCGACTTCGATTTGAAAGGATATATCCAGAACATACCCTTTTTCGGGATGGTAGTAATACCCTGCATAAAGGAATATAGGCAGCTCTTCAATAGGCCAGGGAAATTGAAGCGCCTGGACCAGTTCACTATTCGGAGTGGCCTTTGCCGGTGCCGATTTGACAGCCTTGGGCTGGGATTTGGGAATGAGCTTGGAGAGATCCATCGCGCCCTGGCGCAGGTGGACGCTCAAGTCCGGGCGATCCTTGAGCTTTATCCTGATTGAGCTGTACTTTCCCGGCACCAGCCGGTCAGGATCGATGTGCCATCCCAGAAGGTAATAGCGGGCGGCTTCTTCCATGCCGGCGACGATTGCAGTGTCCAGCGCATTGGTATTCTTAAAGAATCGTCCGCCGGTGTCAGACGCCAGGGCATTGAGTCCATCCTGCGCCACCAGCACTTCGTTGGGGCCACGCTCCAGACGCCCCGCGGGCTCCCCAGCTACGGCAAACACCTGGGGAGACGCTGCATTCGGCAGGCCCACCACGAGACCGCGCGTGTCCAGGGTGTAAATCACGATCGCCGCACGCGCCGCAGCCTCTGCGACCAGCCTCAGCCGGTAGGCGATGTCTTCTTTCTGAGGCTGCAGAACGAAACCATCCGACAAAAAGAAAAGCAACTTGCGCCCCGGCAGAGCCGCGCATGACTGCACGATATTCCCAAGTGAGGCCAGAGATCGTACCGCAAATTCTGCGGACACATGAGCAAGAGCGGCGGCACGGTGGCGGACGATCTCCATCGCCATGTCTCTAATCACTCCCTCTGCACTTACTGTCTGGTCCACGAAAAATCCTATAACATCTGGATCCCCCTGTTCTATGGCTGCCGCCTGCGCCTCGTTCATGACCGGCCGCGCGAGGTCCCGGATCGCTTCATTGTTGAATGTCAATCGCGCCACAGCCATGCGCAGAACGGACTTGTTATCACTGAGCTGCTGCAGAAATCCAAGTTGCCTTGAGGCGGTAAAGATGGCCGCCCGGTCATTCACCCCCATGTTCTGATCGATCAGGCTCAGGAGCGCGGTCCGTGATCGCATCATGCTGTCAGCCGAAAGATGAAGGTCATCGAGGAAAAAGAGGAGAGTGCGGCCCGCGTCGGGACGGATCGACGTTTTGCGGTTCGGAGTTGAAATTGATGGCGTGACTTTGGCCAACGCCCTCTCCTTCGTCGGGCCTCCTTCAGTCACCAGTTCGAAAAAATCGATGGATTGCGATTTCCCGTCGACCAGCAGTTGAAACTGATCAGCCTTCAGATCGTCGACAAAGCGGCCCTGGCGGTCGAAAACCGTGACGTCGGTCTGGACCAATCCGACTCCGACGCGTATGGTGCCTTCCGCTGTGGTCTTCTGCGCTGCTGCGGGCGTTTGACTTTGCGTATAGAAAGGTCGAGCCTCCAGGCAGAACAGTAAGAGCAGGGAGAGAGCCTTCACAGGATGCACGCAGTAGTGATTACGCAACATCACGAGAGCTCCTTGTCTGAGGGTTGCGCCTGACAGTGCATACTATCATCTCGAGATGCAAGATAGGATGCGCTAATTGGCGATTTCGTTCATTCAGGGCACTCTTCGATTATGAATCGCCCGGGAACACAACCGGATCGTTTTGCATATTTCGTGGCCCCAGGCCCCTTTGGGTTTTAGAATGGGCAACACGCGATTGAATTGTCCAAGGCATCATGAACCTAACGAAGTGATGACGATGAGGAAGGATCGAACCATGCATTTCCGGCCGCCTGCCAAAATTGGGGCTCAAATCGCCGTGCTTGCCCTGCTCGTAATTCCCGGCTTGCTTAAGATCAGCCGCGCCGATAGTACAAGTGCGGACCTGCGTCAGGCCATTCTCACCGCCGAGCATAACCGCGCCCGTACGGATGAAGAACTGACCATACTCACCAACGCTGCAGGTAGCAAGGATGCCAAGATTCAATGCCTGGCCGTACGCGCACTCGGACGCCTCGAAAGACCCGAGCTCGCAGAGAAGATCCGACCGCTTTTGGAGGCAGTTGCGCCGGCGGTGCGTCGGGAAGCTGTAACAGCTTACGGCCGTGCTCTCGCCGCCGACCGACTCCAGGCGGCAAGCGCCGGTGTGATCTTGCGCGAGCGGTTGGCTCTCGAACACGATGAGGGGGTGCGTGCCGCACTGTGTGAAGTGCTCGGCCGTATCACTTACCAGACAGCCGCGGATGTCCAGTTTGCTGAAACTGCGCTCGTAGCGGCAACTCGGTCAAGCGGCACGTCTGATGTATCTCCCGTTGCCCTCATGGGAGCGGCCCGAGGTCTCGAGGCGCTGATCCGCCTGCGCATCAAGATTTCGTCTCCGGCCCCGGAAACCGTGGAGCGATTGCGCCAGCTGTCTTCCGCTGCCAAGGAGGCGCCGGTGCGCCGGCTGGCACTGGCATCGCTGGTGACCTCTGGAAAACTGGACGGGGCATTTCTGGCCCGTGCAATTAAGGATGCGGACGATCAAGTCCGACGGTTGGCAGTACGCGGCGCAGCTTCGTTGCCGTCTGGTGATGGGAATGCAGACACCATTCTGACGCACGGGCTCAAGGATTCGGCAGCCATGGTCCGTTATGACGCCCTCGCAACCTACAGCCGGCGCCACCGGGCCGAGAGTTGCGGCACCATTCTCATCGCTGTAAAGGATCGATCCCCCCATGTAGCGCTGCAGGCAATCGACCTGCTGGCGTGCGGATGCGCCCCCGATGGCACGGAGACGGACACCCTCGCGCGCATTGCTGATGGACTCCCTCCGGCGGCAACGGATCGGGGCTGGCACGAATCTGCGCATGCGCTCGTCGCGCTGGCCAAGATCGCACCGGAAGCAGCTCGCCCGCGACTGGCACGCTTTGCCTCACATCCACAATGGCACGTGCGAGCCTATGGGGCGCGAGCGGCCGCCACGGTAGGAGATGTTGCCCTGCTGGAAAAACTGGCCCGCGACAGCAGCGACAACGTTCGAACTGCCGCGATTGGCGGATTAATTACGACCCGGCGGCATGATGCGGACCCCATCTACCTCGAAGCGCTCGCAGCACGGGACTACCAATTGATCAGCGCCGCGGCGCGCGGTTTGACCGGTACACTCGACAAAGCGGGCGCCGTTTCCGCTCTGCTTTCTTCCCTGGCACGGCTGACGCTGGAGCGCCGGGACACCTCGCGCGATCCCCGGGTCTCCATCCTCCAGCGCCTGCGAGAACTGGGGTCGTCGGAGAGTGCCGCTGCCCTCAAGCCGTATCTGGAGGATTTCGATCCACGGGTGGCTTCGCTGGCTGCCGAAGTGTTGACAGCCTGGACAGGTATGCAGCACCAGGCGGTGACGAAGGTGCTGGATCCAGGTCCGCCGCCTCAACTCAAGGACCTTGAGGCTCTTGGCTCTGCAACCGCGGTACTGACGATGCGCACCGGCGGCAGCTTTGAGTTGCGCCTCCTCCCCGATGAGGCGCCCGCTACGGTTCTGCGTTTCGTTCAGAGGGCGCGAACCGGCTATTACAACGGCCTGACATTCCACCGTGTCGAACCCAATTTTGTCATTCAGGGAGGCAGCCCCGGGGCCAACGAGTACATGGGGGATGCGCGCTACATGCGGGACGAATTGGGCCGGCTGATGCATGCACGCGGCACGGTCGGAATCTCGACGCGCGGGCACGATACCGGCGACGCCCAGATTTTTATCAATCTGGTCGACAATCCCAGGCTGGATCCGGACTACACGGTTTTTGCAGAGACCATCCGGAGGCTGGAAGTGATCGATGGGGTGTTGGAAGGAGACACCATCGACCACATCGAAATTCGTGCGGGCCGACCTGGTGCTCATCCGAGGAGTGAACCACGAAATACGCCCAAGTGATTTCGTGTATTTCGTGGTTTCAACGTTGGATGTGGCGCTGCTCCAGTTATCCGAAAGTAATCAAGATCTCGATCTTGGCCTGGCTCTGGAGGGTTTTGACCAGCTTGGCAACTTCGGCATCTTCTTTCTGATTTTTGAGGAAATCGGTGAGTTGGCTGCGCACTTCATCCAAGGTGGCAGCTCCGGCTTTCTTCCGGTCGGTCAGCTTGATGATATGGTAGCCGTACGACGTCCTCACGACCCCGCTGATCTCCCCAACCTTCAACTTGGCGGCAGCTTCTTCGTATGGCGTTTCCAGTTCGCCATTTTCAGTCATGCCGATGTCGCCGCCATTGGAAGCGGAGGGATCCATCGAGTTTTCTTTGGCGAGTTTGGCGAAATCTTCCCCTTTTTTCGCGCGCTCCAGGAGGGCGTCGGCACGCTGTTTCGCAAGCTTGTCCTGCTCAGCGGTAGCACCCTGGGGCACGCTGATTAGAATGTGGCTGGTTCGAATCAGGTCCGGATGCTTAAACTCGTCCGGGTGAGTGTTGTAGTAGTTCGTGATCTCGGCCGGAGTCACGACCAGCTTCTTGGTGATGTTTTCCTGAATATATTTCTGAACCACAAGGTTCTTGGCGAGTTCTCGTAGGAGCGCCTTTCGATCCATCCCGCGGCTGGCCAGTTCTGTGTTCAAGGCCGCGTCGTTGGCATAGGTCTTGGCCACTTTGTCGAATTCAGCCTGGGTCTCGGCAGGCGTGGCAACGACGCCTCCTGCAGTCGCCTTCTGATAGAGAAGCTCGTCGCCTACAAGCTGCGCCAGCAGTCGGTTCGTGACCTCATTTTTATAGTCGTCGCGCAGATCCTTCCAGGCTGGATTGCCGATGGTGGCCAGTTCGCTGCGCACACGCTGCTCGAGATCCCGGCCCAAAACAGGTTTGCCGTTTACGCGCGCAACCACGGCAGGAAAAAGCGCGTTCGGCGCGGCCGGGGGAATCGGCTCATCCGGCTCGTCCGCTTTGGTGGCAGGCTTGGCAGCCTGAGCCGGGGGCGGTGCCGGTTTTGGTTTTGCCTGAGTCTGTCCGGCCGTCTGCCCGGTCGCCTGAGCGCTTGTCTGAGCCACGACCTGATTGGCCACAATGATGGAGAAGATTACTGCCGCCAATATCAAATATCTTTTCACAGGATTTGAACCGCTCCTTAATTTGATTTCGATCCACTCTCGCCGCAGCCAATATCCGGCTGCACCACGCATTCCAGCCTATCCTGGGATAAGAGGAGAACCTTAAAATAATAGCATACCGAGACGACCATGGGACAGTGCACTTTTCATGTCCTTTAGAATGCCGAGTTGCGGATCGCGCGTGCCTCAAGCAGCTGCGCATGCGGATAGGCGCTTGCAATTGCAGCCTATTTAGGCTATTCCTGAGGCCTTCTAAACTGGGGGATTCATTGGGGCTCAATTGGCTCGACGGCGTGATTATCCTCTCCTATCTGGCCGCGATTACTTTGTTCGGAGTCAGCTTCCGCAAAAAGCAGCAGTCACTGCACACCTATTTCCTCGGCGGCCAGAATATTCCGACCTGGGCGCTGTCGCTCTCGATCGTTGCCACAGAGACCAGCACGCTCACCATCATAGGGACTCCGGCCATCGCTTTTGCCGGAGACCTCACATTCCTTCAGCTGGTTATGGGATATCTTGTCGGACGGGTGTTCATCTGTCTGATCCTGATCCCGGCCTACTTTAAAGGGCAGATGTATACCGCCTACGAGCTGATGCAGCGCCGCTTCGGCTCCACCATCAAGCATGCCACTGCCAGCATGTTTCTGGTCACCCGCGCACTTGCCGAAGGAGTGAGAGTGTTCGCGATCGCCACGGTAGTCAGCGTGGTGCTGGCGACGGGGGATGTGTGGTCCATCCTGATCATTTCGGCTCTAACGCTGATTTATACGTTCGAGGGCGGGCTCACGGCGGTGATCTGGACCGATGTGGTCCAGTTGTTCATTTACATCGGCGGCACGCTGGTCGCTTTTTTCGTGATCCTAGGGATGATTCCTGGCGGCTGGCCCGGAGTGATGGCCAACGCCGGGCACAAGCTGGTGTTGTGGAATTTCTCCTTCGACTATCGCATTACCTACACCTTCTGGGCGGGAGTGATTGGAGGCGCCTTCCTCAACACGGCCAGCCATGGAGTCGACCAATTGATCGTTCAGCGCCTCCTGGCGGCCAGGAACAAGCGGGAAAGCAGGCTGGCGCTGCTGGGCAGCGGGCTCCTGGTTTTTTTCCAGTTCACTCTCTTCCTCATTGTCGGAGTCATGCTCTTCAGCTTTTACCTCTATCATCCGGAAGAGACTGTACCGGCGGTTCGCGATCGCCTCTTCCCTTCCTTCATCGTCCGGCATCTGCCGCATGGCGTTTCCGGGCTCATGATTGCCGCGATCTTCGCGGCAGCCATGTCCAACTTGAGCAGTGCGCTCAACTCTCTGGCGTCGACGACGGTCGTGGATTTCTATCGCCCTTTCCTGAAGAAGGACGCCACCCCCGCCGAGCAGGTGCGCTTCTCGCGCTGGATGACCGTTCTCTGGGGAATAGCCTTGGTTGGTCTTGCCATCATGTCGCGCAAAGTCCAATCCGTCCTTGAAGCGGGACTGACCATAGCAGGGATTACTTATGGCTCCATGCTGGGTGTGTTTCTGCTTGGCATCCTGACGAAAAAAGCGAATGAGAAAGGCTCGATCCTGGGCATGGCTGCGGGACTTTCCGTCATGCTTGCGGTCTGGAAACTCAGCGTGATTCCATACACATGGTATGTCCTGATCGGCACGGTCATCACCTTCTGCGTCGGCTACTGCGCCAGCCTGCTGTTGAACCGCTCCTGAGCGTTGCGATGCTCACAGCCGCATTTGCACGGACCGTCAGCTACTGGGGCTCAGTGCTCTGGCTGAAGTAACTGCGCGTGGCGGAGACTACCTGCGGAGCAAGAACCAGCAAAGCGATGAGATTGGGGAAGATCTGGAGCCCATTCATGGTGTCGGCATAGTCCCAGACCATTCTAACTTCGGTGACGGCGCCTACGAAGATTAAGCCACAATAGATCCAAACGTAGATCTTAAGGACGTTGGACCTGAATATGTATCCGAAGCAAAGCTCGCCGTAATACGCCCACCCGATCAGATTCGAATAGCCGAACAGGAATGAGCTAACGGCGACCATCCAGCCTCCGAGCACTGGAATGCTGGTGTTGAAGGCTGAGGCTACCAAGCTCGTGCTCATCGCCCCGCTCGACCACTTCCCGGTGATTGTAACTACGAGCGCAGTCATGGTGCAGGTGACAAACGTAATGATAAACACGTCCACCATGGCAATCAGGCCCTGGGCCACAGGATTCCTGCTCTTGGCTGCGCCGTACGCCATCCCCGCAGTCCCAAGCCCCGCCTCGTTCGCGTAAAGGCCGCGCGCTGCGCCGAGGCGAGCCGCGAGAACTACGCCTGCACCGGCAAATCCGCCGACTGCCGCCGTCGGCGTAAAAGCGCTGCTTAAAATGAGGGAAATGGTCTGCGGCAGCAACTGCGCGTGAGCGAAAATGACGTACAGGCAACCGCCCACATACAGAGTGACCTTCAGAGGCACCAGCTTTTCAGCAATGCGGGCAATGCTCCGGATCCCGCCAATGACCACCAGCCAGGTGCCGATCGCAATGAGCGCCCCCGAAAGCCATTTGGGGATCAGAAACTCGGTGTTGAGCACCAGAGCCATCGAATTGGTTTGAGCCAGCGGACCGGTGGTCATAGCTGCCATACCGGCCAGAAAAGCGAAGATCCAGGCCAGCAGGGGCGATCGGACGCCGTTTTTCAGGTAATACATGGGGCCGCCCGCCGTGCTGCCGTCCGCCATGCGCTCGCGGTATTTTAATCCGAGAACCGCTTCGCAATACTTCGTCGCCATGGCAAAAAGACCGCTGGCCCACATCCAGAAAATGGCGCCGGGGCCGCCCACAGCAATGGCCGTGGCCACGCCGGCAATATTTCCGTTCCCGATGGCGCCGGCAAGCATGGTCATCATCGACTGCCACGGAGAGATCTCCCCCGCCGGAGTCGGGGACTCGAGCCAGACTTTTGCAGGGACTTCGGCACGTTGAACGGCAAATTTCCATCCCAGTTTAAATCTGAGGAGATGGGAAAATCTGAGCCGGCACGAGAGGTATATCCCGGTACCCATCAGAAGAACAACGGTATACTTGCCCCACACCAATGCGGCCGCTTGCGCCCAGAATTCGCGCATGTGCTCTACCCTGCCTTTGTGATCATGATCCGAGGATGAGGTACTTCTGCTTTCGCCTGGTTCGCCTGCATCTGCCTGCTTTTTTTCGATGATGAGTGACGAGCAAAAACTCTCATGACTAATCACTCATTTTTCCGAACCCGTCTTTTGCTAGCGGTTGTATTTTGGGGTGGCACTGCGCAATTTCTCCCAGACAGCATCGCATTCTTTGAGAACGGCCGGATCGAGTGCCGGGCCCTCGCAGGCTTTGAGATTTTCCTCCAACTGGTCCATGCTGGTGGCGCCAAGCAAGACACAATCCACCACCGCCTGCGTCAGCAGCCAGCGAAAAGCGAGTTGGATCGTCGACATCCCGGCACGGTTTGCGATGGCGGTCACTTCGCGCTGCGCGTCGAAATAAACGCCATGCCAGTAGCGGTCCAGATACATCTGGTTGCCATCGAAACGAGTGCCGGTTGCAGGAGGATTTTCCGGAAGATGCTTTCCCGTGAGCAGACCGCCGGCGAGGGGATTGTAGGCAACGATGGCAATTCCGTATTCCCGGCAGCAAGCGATGTATTCCTGCTCGATGCTCCGCGTTAGAAGATTGTACATGGGTTGGGACACGGTCGGAGGCACGCAGCCGTGGTTTTCGCAGGACCACAATATTTGCACGACCTGCCATGCGGCATAGTTGGAAACCGCCGGATAGCGGACCTTGCCCTCTCTCACCAGGTCTTCCATCGTGGCGAGAGTTTCCTCGATGCGGGTATCCCAATCGGGCTGGTGCAGATAGTACAGGTCCACGTAATCGGTCCCGAGACGTTTCAGACTGTCGTCGATGGCGCGCCGGATCGCCGGCCTCTTTAGCCCTGCGTCTTCAGGTTCTTCGCCCATTTTGCCCCGCACCTTGGATGCCAATACAACTTTGTGACGCCGGCCTCTCAGTGCTTTGCCCAGAATGATCTCGGATTTTCCCTGATTATAAACATTGGCGGTATCATAAAAATTGATGTCCTGCTCCAGACATCGGTCCACCATCCGGATCGCATCGGCCTCGGACACTTGGCCGCCAAACGTCATGGCACCCAGCGCGAGCCGTGATACTTTGAGGTCGGTTTTCCCGAGAGTTCGAAATTCCATCGCTTGCATGCCTAACTCCTGAATTCAAAAATTATCAACGAATCAGTTCGTGCCGAGATCATACTACGACATCAGCCCTTACGCTCAAAATCAAACCTGCAGGGCTATATGCGACAGGCTGTCGGCACGAGGACCGATCGTCCGCCGGCAGTCAGCTGCATACTGGCCGGCGATCTTTGTGGTATGCTGAATCATTGGTTCTGAAGTTGCGGTCCTGCTTGTGCGCCATGGAGATCTCGACCCGATGCTCTACGCGATAGGGTCTCCGCTTCCTGAGTACCGAGTGAAGGCCTTTAAGAGCGGCGGAGATGCCTGCAACCTGATCTGCGACGACACTCATGCCCGGCGACATGGATATAAAGCCGGATTGGTGCCGGGGGTGTCGATTTACGCATACATGTCCCGCAGCCTGCTGGAATTCCTGGGGCGCGACTGGCTGGAGCGCGGCTTCGCCGAAGTTGCTTTCCACCACCCCGCCTACGAAGGGGAAGAAATCCGGATTGCCGGGAACCTCTCTTCTGTAACCAAGGAGGGCACCCTCTGCATCGAGTACCGGGCGGAAAATCCGCAGGGCATGGCCTGTGGCACCGGGGTTGCAAGACTGCCTGCGCATTGCCCGCAGCCGGAGCCGTCGTTGGAGGATTATCCCGACGGGCAGCGCCAGTTGAAACGATCCATATCGCTGCAGTCATTAAAGGCTGGCGAACGCCTCACAGCCGTCACGTCCGAGTTCAACCGAAAAACTCACTGGGAATACTGCGAAAAAACGGTCCGCGACCATCATCCGCTCTATCATGAGATCGCGCATCCGGGGTGGCTATTATCCCAGGCGAACTCCATCCTCACCGCCAACTACGAACTTCCTCCTTGGATACACGTGTCGAGTGCCGTGCAGAACTATCATGCGCAGGAGCAAGAGGGCACGGTCGAGACACGAGGCTGCGTTCTGGAAAAGTTCGAGCTCAGGGGCAACCACTTTATCGTCCTGGACGTGGCGATCTTCGCAGGCCGGCGCTGCCTGGCTACCATCCGTCATACTGCGATCTTCCGTATTGCTCCACGGGTCGCGTGATAGGATTTCCGACCTCCGACATCCGACCAAAAGAGAAGGGCCAAATAACATCTGAAGGCCACTCGATCGGGAACTGATCTGTGGGCGTAAAAGATTTACGGCGGGGAGGAACCTGGAGGTTGGTTCAGTTTCTGCCGAGGAAGCGGACTCGTCCGGTAAAGACCCGCCCCTGAGTGCCGGTAAATTGGCCGAAATCATTCGCATCGATATTGTTGATGACCACGGTTGGATTATTGTGGTCGGTGAGGTTGTTGAAGCCCGCGCGCAGGGCCCATTCTGTATGCCAGAATCTAATCCGTCTTTCCACATGGAGATTCAGACTGAAGTAATCGGGGAATCGGCGGGAGTTGGGATTGCCCAGAAGCTGTTGATACTGGTTGATCTCGCTCCATGGCAGTCCGCTGTGCCATTCAGCAAAATAGGCCAACGTGTATTTTTTCAGGTAAGGAATCGGCAGAACCGCCCAGGAAATCAGCCGAGTCGGTGTGTCCCAATCCATCGGTCCTCGAGCTTGCGGTGCAAAGATAGGATTATCCTGGGAGAAGTCGATCACCTCCGTGGTCCGCGCGCTCGAGTGCGCGTAAGACAAAAGCCATGGATATTTTCCCTTGAAGGTGCGTGAAAGACCGACTTCGACGTAGGTATAGCTGTCCTGGCGCTGGCTTTGGAGCTGATAGATGTACTGGGTGCGAGGGACAGTCGTCGAGGGCAGCAGGTCATACGCCCAGCCACGACGCCCGTTCTTGCGCATGAAATTGGCATCGAGGTAAAAACCTCGGACTAGTTTTTGCTGCCAACCCAGACTCCAGTTCAGGTAAAACTGCGCCCTCAAATCCTGGTCATTGGAAATAAAACGCGTGACGAAGGGGTTGCCCGCGAGGGGAATCCCACCAGGATCATAAAAAGTATCGGCGCGCTGCTGATCCGAAGCCCGCATCATCAGTCCCAAATTGGTGGCATCATAAAAAATCCCGATGCCGGCGGAAAACTTCGAATCAGGAAGACGAGCAGGCCCCCAGGTGAAAGCAAGACGCGGCGACCAGAGCTTCTGACGCATTACCTGATCCCAATCGCAGCGCAAGCCGGCCTCAATATAAACCCGGTCGTTCACGGTCCAATTGTCCTGTAAGAAACCGCTGAACTCGGTGCTATCCCTGCCGAAACGGGTAGGCCCCTGAAAGCCGACCTGCCGGACAAGCGCGCCCGTGCTGTCTGCGATCTCGTAAATCCTTCGGTTGGTGAACTGATGGTAATTGATCCGGTTGATGTCGACGCCGAACTTGAAACTGTGGCGCCCACGCTTCTTCCAGAATGGGGCCATGGCGGTAGCAAGGCACTGCGTGCGCCTCACCTTCCCATCCGATTGCTTGTAGTAACTTCCTGATCGTCCCTGGGGACTGATGATATAGGTGACGTTGCCGAGGGGATGGTCGTGGGTGTTGAGCTTGTTGGTGGCAAATCCCGTCTCCAGTATCCAGCCGCCGCTGAGATACGCCTGATCCCGGAGGTTGAAAAAGTAAAAGCGCTCACTCAGGTTGCGGCTTGTGTCCACGGGATCCAGCGGGCCGAGACCGAAGCGGGACGATTCGCGCACATTGATGAGAAATCCGCCGGTGAGGATGTTTTTGTTGGTGAGGTTCACCTGGACGCGTGTCAGGTTGCTGCCCTGCCAGTTGTGGTTGGTGTTCCCGCCCGGGGGGAGTTCCTGGACATAATTCAGATCGTATTGCAGATCAACGGCATTGAAATACCAGGCGCGGCCCTTGACGATGGGGCCCGAGATCGTGGCGCGCGGATTCCAGTTACTGATTTTGATTCCGTTCTGAAAGGAGAAGGACGGCAGAAAGTTGGTTGAAGAAACACGAAAGCGATCATCCCCCTGGGAAGATTCGAGAGCCATCACGCCGGCCGAACCTTTGCCGAATTCCGCGGAGTATCGGCTGGTTTCCAGGCGCACGGTGCGAAGACCATCCACGGAAATCCTGTTCTCGAGAATGCCGGAAAGAGGATTGGAAATGTTGAATCCATCCAGGCTGTAAAAGGCCTGATTTTCCGCGCCCCCATTCATGTGCATGCGGCCGTTGTTGTCCTTGACAATTCCCGGGATCAGCGGCAGCACGTTATGAAAGTCGTGCGTGGCGACATACGGGAGGTCGATGATCTCCTCGGCAGTGATCGTCGTCGCTATCGTCGCCTCCTGCCGATCGACGACCGGAGCAGAGTAGACGACACTCACGGTCTCTTCGAACTCCTGCTGATGGTTCAGCACGATTTCGAGCGCAGCGGCGCCCTCCTTGATCTGCAATGCGCGCGAAACGGTGGCGTAATAACCCGGCTTCTCTGCCCTAAGCTCGTAAGTTCCAGGCGCCAGGGCTGGCATGCGGAACCTACCTGCCTCATCACTCACCACGACCTGCGGAGCCGTCAGTCCCCCGCCGCCGATGCTGACCTTGGCGCCGGCTACGACTTTGCTATTTTCATCGATCACCCTGCCTGTCAATTCCTGCGGAAAGCCCGGCAGAGGCCGTGCCAGCAGCATGATGGCACTCAGAATGCAGGCGAGGCTGATTTTGCGCAGGTGAAGCATGAATGATCCAGATTTGTTTTCTCTAGGGCGTACCCTGCCATCTCGACCGGCAGGCGGCGATTGGACCGCCCTCGATCCAGGATCAGGAGTATACGCCCCTTCTACACCGAGCGAGCGGAATGGAGCTGAGAACAGGCCGTAGCACATGAGATCTTCTGCTCGAAATCGCGGTATCGCGGAAATCCGCTCGCAACTCTATCCGGAAGTCTACCTCAGGAGGCCGCTCCTGTCATTCGTCTTCTCGACTCGGATTATTTTCGCGAGATCTGTACTTGTCGAAGGATCCGTTCGGCTGCAGCGCGGTGCGGATTATCGATGAGGTGCCCTTCGAGGGTCGACAATGCGCGCCCCCTTTCTTCCGCACCATCCAACTCCGCCAGCACCTTTTCAGCCCACGCTTTTTCCTCGGGAGTCACTTCGAAAATCTCGTTGATTGCCGCGAGTTGCCCTGGGTGGAGCGCGCTCTTTCCGACATACCCAAAACGCCGAGCCTGAGCAGCCTCCCGGCGCAACAGGTCGGAGTTCCTAAGGTCAAAGCAAGGTGCGTCGATCGCATCGACCGACGATGCGCGCGCCCCGGTCACGATCATCTGCAGCGCCAGCAGCAGTTCACTCCTATCCACGCCGGGCTGGCATCGCATATCCGCGCTGTAGTCGGCGGAGCCAAAGATGAGTGATGCCATCCTGGCGGAAGCTGCGGCAATATCGCGCGCGCCGAGCACCCCGGCCGCCGACTCGATCATGGCGTGGAGCTTCATGCGGCCTTCAGGTATCCCACAACGGCTTTCCAGTTCCCGCAGCGCAGCATCCGCCTTCTGGATCGCAGCCGGCGCTTCAATCTTGGGCAGGCAGATGCCATCCGGGCGGCAGGACACGATTGCGGCCAGATCGCGCTTCCCTGTTTCGCATTCCAGGCTGTTGATGCGGACCACGATCTCACGAGCTCCAAAATCCAGCTGGGTCAGCGCCCGGACGGCCTGCACTCTGGCAGTGTCTTTCCTGGCAGCCGTCACGCCATCTTCAAGGTTGAGCAGGATGAGGTCCGCCGGGACTTCGCGAGCCTTTTGGATCATCCTCTCGCTGTCGCATGGCACGTAGAGTGCGCTTCGCCGAAGTCCAGTAATCATGCTCTCAGCCAATCCTCCAAAAACGTGCTGACGTTATAGCACCCTTGCATGATGCGCGCAACCACCCCTGTCCGGCGATCGCATGCGGTGCACCCAGCCCCACCACCCTGTGGTACCGAGATGGCCAGAGCTTCGGCGCGAATTGCCGGTCGGATCGAAGCTCTCCTCTAACACCGAAGTGTGGAACAGCAAATCGATGATGGGAAAAACGGGCCGGTATATTGGATCCAAGCCGGAATTAGCAGAGGACGGAATTGTCAAGCTGTCCTTTCGTCAAAATGTTGCCGCCGTCAGTCCCCCAACCACGCTCGATCATTATCTGGGAAAATTCCACACGAGTAACACCAAATTGCCGTAAAATCAGCGATCATCGGCACACTGTGAGACTGATGCGGTGATCGCATTTACATGAAGCCAACAACTCAGAACCTGGAGCGCAGCGATAGAAAGGTATCGATGGCAAGAGGCCGGCATGCTTCGACTTTGACCCATGCCAGAATGGTAAGAGTACGCCGCTGGATGCTTCCGGTCTTCGTCCTGTCGGGCTTCAGCGGCCTGGTCCTGGAAGTTGTCTGGGTGCGCTTGGCCACCCTGGCGCTGGGCATCACGATTCATGCCGTGGCTATCGTCGTCGCAGCCTTCATGGCGGGGCTCGCCATCGGCAGCTACCTGTTCGGTCGATTGTCCGACGCCCGCCAGCCGCAACTGGCCATGTACGCGGCTCTCGAGGGCGGCATTGCCATCCTCGGGCTGGGCGTCACCCGGCTGCTGCAGCAGATGCCCCGATGAGTAGCAGCCATCGCCGCCATCGGCAACGGCCCCTCTGCGATCGAAGCTGTGCTGGTGTTTTTCCTGGTTCTTCCCCCGTGCATCCTGATGGGCGCCACGCTCCCCGTGCTGTCTCGTACCTTGGCGGATCCGGTAGGAGCCAGCCGCTGGGTGGGATGGCTTTACAGCTCCAACACACTCGGCGCCGTCGCAGGAGCGTTCCTCACCGATTTTGCCCTCATCCCTACGATGGGGGTGACGATGGCCGCCGTTACAGCCGTCGCGTGCAACGGCCTTGCGGCGCTGGCGAGTCTCATCTTGGCCAGACGCTGCCCTGCAAGCATGGCAGATGGTCCTAGGCCGGCCCGGGCGGCGCCGTGGACGCTCTACGTGGCGTATGGCATCAGTGGCTTTGCCGCGCTGGGCCTGCAGATCACGTGGACGCGTTTGTTCCTCATGTACATGCCGGCCCGAGCCTTTGTGTTCAGCCTGATCCTGACAACATTTCTGGCCGGTCTTGCCATCGGCAGTGCGGCTGCAGCCGGCTGGGCCACTCGCAGTAACCGCCCCGCCACGGTGTTGGTCGGCATGCAAGTGCTCCTGGCCGGGGCCGCGTTGGCCGGCGTGCTGTGGCTCAATCCCGTGGACCGCCTGCTGGTGACTCCCACCGTGACTGCTCCCCTCCTGAAAGCCGCCCAGCTGGGAGCATCCGCCACCATCGGCTTCCGTTTCGATGTGCTTCAAGGGCTGGGCCGAGCCCTTGCCCTGTTCGCCTTGCCCACGTTGCTGATGGGCGCCATTTTTCCGTTTGTCAGCCGCGTTGCGCTCGACGAGCGCGGCGGCACCGGACGCCCTGTCGGCGAACTCTACGCCGCCAACACCATCGGTGCCATCGCAGGCTCCATCGCCGTCGGCTTCTGGATTCTGCCAAATCGGGGAGCTCAGGGAACCCTGCTCTGGCTGGCAGCTCTGATCGTTGTAGCGGCGGCCATGACCGCATGGTATGCCCGGCCGCGCGTTACCGCGGCCGGTCTGGCTGCGCTGGGTGTTGTCATCTGCGCAGCGTTCGCGCTCCTGCCTTCCGACACCCTGGTGCGCATGCTGTACCTGTCGCAACACGCCCGTCACTTTTCGATGGATCCTTCCCAGGTGCGCCTGTTGAAAGAGGGTCCCTATGGGACGGTGACGGTGGCCGAGACGCCTCGAGGGCCCGCTCTGCTGGTGGACAGCATGCTCATGATGGGCGGCAGCCTCGAGGCGCAGCGCTACGCTTCTATGGAGGGCCACCTGCCGCTTTTGCTCCATCCCGATCCACGCCAGGCGCTGGTTGTCTGCTTCGGCATGGGGATTACCATGGGAGCAGTTAGCCTGCATCCCGATCTGGAGAAGACGCGCTGTGTGGAGCTGGACCCGACAGTGCTCGAAGCCGCGCCGTGGTTTGAGAGAGTGAACTACGATGTTCTGCATCGTCCCAGGACGGAGATCGTGCTTGGAGATGGTCGCAACTATCTGCTGCGCAGCCGCGAAAAATTCGATGTCATGACGTTCGAGCCGCCGCCTCCAGTCAATGCCGGCGTGGTAAACCTGTACTCGCAGGAGTTCTACCGGCTTTGCAGTGAACATCTGACGACGCAGGGCGTTGTGGCTCAGTGGATGCCGCTGCCCACGCTCGGGGATGACGGGGCTCGCATGGTCATCCGCACCTTTCAGTCGGTGTTTCCATTCGCCACACTGTGGCAGGGCTCGCCCAACAATCTGATCCTGGTGGGATCCAAGTCACCCCTGACCATTGACGCCAACCGCTTTCGCGATGCCTTCCGTCCCTCCGAGTTGGGAAAGGCGTTGCAGGCCATAGGCCTGGAGGACGACTTGAGCCTGCTGTGCTCCTTTCTGTACGGACCCGACACGCTGCAGGATTATGCCAGGCAGGCACCCATCGTGACGGACGACCACCCGTGGCTGGAATACGGCATCTCTGAGATCCGCCCGGTCGATCGTTGGCTTCGCCAGCGGTCGACGGAGGAACTGCGAAAATACTTGAGCAATTTTTCGCCGGAGCGCGAGGCTGCACTGCAGGAGCGGCTGGACGCCTGGCAGAGATTTTACGACCTGGCCTCCTACACAGTGTCCGTCCCCGACGACTCGGTGAAGGCTTTATATTTTTACGCCGCGGCCCATCGCATTCACGCGGTGATCCCGGACAATGCCTTCGCCAACCTGGTGCTGGTTCTGGACGACAATGGCATGAGGAAAAGCGAGGAGGCGGCCCGGTCCGCCAACCTGAACTCCCTGGGGGCCTGGGCGATGCGACTGATGCTGCGGTCGCGCTATCAGGAAGCGGCAATCGTCCTGCAGCAGGCCGCCTCGATGGCGCCGCACTATCCCCTGCCGAGGCTGTTGCTGGGCATCGTCGCATCCTCGCAGGGCCACACCGAAGAAGCGAACCGCCAAATCCAGCAGGGCCTGGACCTGCTCGGCACCGACGCTTTGCGGCAAATGGTATCTGCCCTGCTGCAAGAGAGCGGCGTTCCAATCCCCCCGCGGAAATGACTCCTGCTTTGCGCACTGGAGAGTCTGCAGCTCATATCAACTGCCGAGACCAACGCCAATGGGCTCGTAGGTCATCCAACTTGGTTGAGGTCCGGCGCGCTCTGACCTGCTCAGCTCCTGCGCTTGTGCACTGGCAATATTCCCTTGACGTTGCAACATAGTCCCGATGCAGCTGCCACATTTGGATGAATCCGCAATCCATCCACCCGAGGCGATCCGGAAGATCTCGCCGCATATTCCAGAGCGTGATGGTAAGGATTCCGAAAAAGGGCCCCAAAACCCGCTGCAAGGCCCGGTGTTCGGAGCCTGATGCAACCTCGCCTTAATTAATCCCAAAATAAACGTGGTCCGACCCGATGCCTCAGCGGATTGGTAAGCGCTTTGAGGCAGGTGCCGCCGTCAGTCCCCATCCGCCGGAAATATGGCTTTGAGCGGTGGCGCATGAGACAGGGAAAGCCGCGTCACCCTCGCCCGGCAGGATGAAACCGGATGTTTCTCACCCCAATAGGTGCTATTCTGAATGCGCTGAGATAAGGTGAATTCGCCAATTCCCAAGCATGGCTATGCGGCAGAAGGATCATTCAATTGGGGAGGATCCCATCCATTTGCGAGGTTCATGCTTCGCTGAGAGGCCGGTTATGATATTCGGCGCCTTTCTTCTGCTGCTGTTAATGGCTGCTCCCTCGTCGTTTCCCTTTGCATCTCAAACCGCCAAGCAGCATGGCGAGAAAGCCGAGAGCTTTCCGCGCTTGAGCGCGCAAGTGGTGGAGGCGAACGTTCTTGTACATGACAAAGACGGCCAGCCGGTCCTCATTTCGCAACAAAAACAGGCCCCCGCTGTCCGGGTGGCCACACGGCTGGTTCAGGTGAGTGTCGTGGTACAGGACAAAAAGGGGCAGGCGATCACGGACCTGACACGGGACGAATTCGAAGTGACCGAGCAAGGAAAGCCACAGACGATATCCGTATTCTCGGTCGAATCCAATCAGCAAGCCGTGGGGCTTGCGGAGGCGTTGCCCGCCAACACCTTCTCAAACTTACCTTCCCGGGCGGGCGCTACGCAGAATCTCGCCGTGATTCTCCTCGACACTTTGAACACCCCGATCACGGACCAGGTGAAAGCGAAAAAAGAGGTGTTGCAGTTCCTCGACCAGATGCGACTGGGGGACCGGGTTGCCATCTATGGCCTTGGGTCCGCGCTGCGGGTGATTCACGATTTCACTGGTGATGGGGAAGCGCTCGCGCGGGCCGTCACTAGATATGCTCACTGGTTGTCGTCCGCGCAACAGGCCTCGACTGCCGAAATTGTCGACAATACGCAGTTTGCGGAAAATGCCAAAGAGGCGAAGATCATTGAAGCGATGGACGCGTTCCTCAGCGAGAGCAGCCTGCGTATTGCCGCCCGCCACATCGAATATCGCACAGCGCTGACCCTGCAGGCACTCGAGGCGGTGGCGAACCATCTTGCCTTTCTCCCCGGGAGAAAGAGCGTGATTTGGGTCTCCGCCGGATTTCCCTTCAGTTACGGCAGCGAAGCCATTCAGATCGCCCGTACGATGGATAATGCCAAGAACTCGGCCGAGATTATTGCCCGGACGGCAAAGTCGATCACAAATGCCAATGTCGCCATTTACCCGGTGGACGCGCGCGGGCTCATCAGCACGGTGGCGTCGAATCCCAGCACCAGCGTGGCCGTGGTCACGACGACAGCGCGCCAAGCAGCACGCCTGGACGCGCAGGCATCGGATGAGACGCTTGCGTCCCACGAGACGATGCAGGAATTGGCAGATCAGACCGGAGGCCGCGCGAGTTACAATGCCAACGACGTGCACGTTGCCATACGGCGCGCACTCGACGATTCACGCCTTACCTACACGCTCGGATACTATCCTTTGGACCCGGCCTTCGACGGCAAGTTCCGGTCCATCAGGGTTTCGGTGAAGCGTCCGGGAGTTCAGCTCAGATATCGCCGCGGATACTACGCGTTCCCCGAAGTGCCTCTCGATGATGCGCAGCGGGAGAGAGCGTTAAACGCTGCCGCCACCGCCCCCCTGGACATGACCCGTATCGGTTTTTCGGTTGAGTTCGGGGAGCCTGTGCCCGGGAGTTCTGCGCGGTGCCTCGTGTTGGAGGTCGACACCGATTCTGTCAAGATCGAAAAGGCGGAGGACCACTGGACCGGCGGATTGGATGTCCTGTTCGCGCAGTTTGATGTCCAGGGAACCCTCGTAAACCGCACCAGCCGCCAGGTTCCACTCCGGCTGACGGCTACCGACCACGAGCAATTGATGCAATATGGCCTGGTGCTAAATATCGCCATTGACCTCAAGAAGAACTGCGATCACCTCCGCGTCATTCTACATGATACGAAAACCGGTGCGATCGGGACCGTTACCATTCCAATCCATTGATGGTCCGTCGCCAAAAACGGATCGCAATCCAATTCGCACATCCGCGCCGGTAACTGCGTGCCAAAAAACGCTACCGATTTTCCAGGGAGATTGGAAACTGGTTCGCCTTGGGAAAGACCAACATATCGGAAGCAGAGCAGACATCATACCGGGGCGCTCGTCAAAATTGCAGCTTGTTCCTGCTATACCCTGGGGTATCATTCTTCTGCGCAGATTCAACCGCCTATTGGCTTGGGACGGCACAAACATTGGCTATTATCACTATCTCCTATCAGTATGGGACGCGCGGTGAGGCGCTGGCCTCCGAACTTGCCCAGCGGCTTGGATTTTCTCTGATCACTCCTGCCAAAGTCGATGAAATCATCCACGCGCGTTACCAGCTTGACTATTCCCTCTCGGGCGAAATCGCTCAGACGCCGCGGGAGCATGATTCGAGCAAGCTCTTCGCGAACTTGATTTCGGCCATCCTGACCGACATGGCTGTGTGGCAGGATATGGTCGTACTCGAATGCGGCGGCCAGTTCGTCTTTCGGGCCTTCCCTAACGCCATGCATGTGCGCGTGGTGGCGGCCAAGGATATCCGCGTTCACAACCTCATGCAGGATCAGGGACTCTCCTTCGGGCAGGCGCTCAAAGACATCGACGATCACTATCGCCGCATGGTGAGGTTCCTCCGGTCCACCTTCAGGCGCCCGATCGAAACGCCGGAGCGCTACGACCTCATCATCAATGCCAGCTGCTTCGATCTCAACCAGTCGTTGGACCTGGTCATGTCTGCAGCCCGGGAGAAAAAACTGGCCGATTTCGGGATGGTGTCCAACGAGACCGCCGAACGCGCCCGCTTGCGCAACCAGATCCGCCTGGTGCGTTCTCTCACGAAGCTGTCCATCGAGCAGGATCAGTCTTTGATGCAGTTTGCGCATCCCAGCGAGATGGTATTCGCCCGGTTGCTGGATTTCTACGGCATCCGCTGGCAGTATGAGCCACGCACATTTCCTCTCAGTTATGACGAGAAGGGGAATATTACCGAGGCATTCTCACCCGACTTCTACCTCCCCGACAGCAACCTGTATGTCGAGCTGACCACGATGAAACAGTCACTCGTGACCAAGAAGAACAGGAAGGTCAGGCGACTGCTCGAGCTTTACCCGGAGATCAAGATCCACTTGCTTTATCAGAAGGACTACGAAGACCTTCTGTTCAAATATGCCGCGAAGAGCACACAAGGATAGGTCACACCCATGCACGAGGATCTGGAAAGGGTTTTATTCAGTAGCGATCAGATTCACCAGCGCATCCGCGAGCTCGCGCAGGAAATCTCACATGACTACCGGGGACGAAAACTGATGCTGGTCGGGGTGCTCAAGGGAGCGGTTTTTTTTCTCTCGCGCCTGGCCGAATCCTTGGAGGTGCCGGTCGAAATCGATTTCCTGGGCATTGCCAGCTTCTCCCCCGGACGGGCGCTGCCAGGAGTGGTCCGCATTTCCAAGGATCTGGACCTGGATATCCTGGACAAGGACGTGCTGGTCGTCGAGGACATTGTCGACACCGGATTGACACTGCGCTATCTGCTCAACATCCTCTCGGGACGACAGCCCAGCAGCCTGGCGGTCTGCACTTTCCTGGACAAGTCCACGCGCCGGCTGGTCGAAATCCCCGTGAAGTACCGTTGCTTCGAAGTTCCGGACCGCTTCGTCGTGGGCTTCGGCCTCGATTACAACCAGCAATACCGCTCTCTTCCGTACGTGGGCATATTGAAGAGCCACATCTATCAGGGGAAGATGTAATCAGGCCCCTCCGTTTGGATCAGCTTCCGTTTTTCCTCTACTCGTTGATGTGCACCACCTGCGCAGGCGGGAAGCCGTTGAACCAGGTCGATGACGCGTTGCTGTAGGCGCCGATGTTTTCGGAATAGACCAGATCATCGATTTCCAGATCCGGCAGTTCTTCCGACTGCGAAATGGTATCCAGCCCGTCGCAGGTCTGGCCGAAAACCGCACAGATCTCGGTCTCGCCCTTCTTGAACGCTTTGAGATGGTACTGGCAATGGTCGAAGATGATGCCGGAAAACGTGTGATACACGCTGTCGTCGATGAAATAGCAGGTCTTACCGTCCCGTACGGCCTTGCCGATGATGCGCGCCACCAGGGTGGCCGCCGTGGCGACAAGGAACCTGCCGGGCTCAGCCAGGATTTGAATATCCTCGGGGAACAATCGGTCGATTTCGGCGTTGATCACCTTCGCCAGCGCACTAAAGGGCTTGACGTGCCGGTCGTACGATACGGGAAAACCGCCGCCGATATCGAGGATCTTGATCTCGTAGCCTCGCGCCTTGGCTTCGCGCATCACGGCAGCCGCCATATTGAGCGCTTGCACGAAGTTTTCGAAGTTGGTGCACTGGCTGCCAACGTGAAAGCTCAGGCCTTCGACCTCCAATCCAATCCGGAACGCTTCCATGATCAGATCCACCGCCTCGCCCGGATCGCAGCCGAACTTGGACGACAGTTCCACCATCGAACCTGTGTTGGGCACGCGCAGCCTTAACACCACGCCAGCGTGCGGAGCGTATTGCCGGATTTTGCGCAACTCGTTCAGGTTGTCGTAGGTAACCAGGGGCTTGTACTGATCGAGCGCCTGCAGGGTCTCCTTGGTCTTGGTTGTGTTGGCGAATATGATCTTGTCCCAGATAAAATCCTGCTGTTCCCTGGCAGGCAATTGCTTGATGTTCTCGTACACCATCATAAATTCCGGCAGCGAGGCGGCATCGAAGCTGCCTCCCGCCCGGAACAGCGTGCGCAAAATCTCCGGCGCCGGATTGGCTTTCATCGCATAGTAGGCCTGGACCTTGGGCAGATGTTTCTTGAACTTGGCATAGTTCCGGCGGATGACGTCGTGATCGATGACCACCACAGGCGTGCCGAATGTTTTTGCAATGGACTGAAGCTGTCTCGCCGTTGGCATCCCTACCTCCAGAATCGCGGATATCCAGATGTATCAATCGAGACTTGGATTAGAACCGTCGATCATCTTCACTTTGTTGTGGAGGAAATATTCCCTCGTCAGGGCCTTCATCATTGTATCGCGCTGGTCATATAGCCGCTTAAGCTTGCGCGCCTTGTGGCGGGCGAGCGCGTAATGAGTGAGGATCGGCATCGCGATCGTGGTGTCGGTGTAGCAGACAACCGCATCGGGCAAACGATCCGGATCAACCTTCCCCCAACTTACGGCCTCGCTGGGGGTGGCACCGCTCAAGCCGCCGGTATCGGGACGGGCATCGGTCACTTGGAGAAAAAAATCCTGGCCGTATTCTTTGATGCGCAGCACTTCCTGGATTTGCGGCTCGGTCTGAAGCATGAAATTCTTGGGGCTGCCTCCACCCCAGAGCACCACGGCGCTCTTGCCTCCCGCGCGTTTGGCCGCGAGCACGAAGGCGGTGGTCTCGTTGACATCGATGGAAGGATTCACCCGCAGTTTGTTGCCGCGCAGTTCCACGCCGGCCACGTTCATGCCGATCGTCGAGTCGCCGGGGGACGACGTGTAGCAGGGCACCCCCGCGCGATAGGCGGCTGCCAGCACGGATACGCCCTTGAGTCCTGCTTTGCGCTCCCACTCGGCCGCATATCGGCCCAACAGGTAATGCAGTTCGGCTGAGCCCATTTCCTTCTGAAATTCCCGCTGGACCAGAATGCTGCGCAGAATCTCGTCCGTGGCCATCAGACAATCGCTGTAGCCGAGCAACACGTCGTAAATACGGACGATATCATTGTTGCGCAGCTCCGTGTCGTCCATCTTGAAGCTGCCGACGCGCACCGGGTAATTCAAGGCGAAATGAAGGTCGTGGTAGAGATTCGCACCGGTGGCCACAATCCAATCCACGAAACCGGCTTTGATCAGCGGAACGATGGAAGAACAGCCCAGGCCTGCCGGGGTAAGGGCGCCGGATAGGCTCATGCCGATGGTCACATCCGGTTCGAGCATCTTCTCGACAAAAAGCTGGCATCCCTCCTTCAGCCGCGCCGAGTTGTACGCCAGGAATGCCTCATCCACGATGTCAGCAAGCTTCTCTTTGCCGGTGAGGTTATTGGGCTGGATGCGTTTTCCGGACATGTACTTGTCCCGATGCGGGCATTTCTTCTTTTTCATCCAGTCGGGCATTTCCGAAAGATCTTCACGGTAACGGCGGTTTGCGTTCTGAGCTTTAGCCATAGTTCGAATCCAACTCCTCGCGCACGCAATCTGGATGCAGCGCATGCAATCATTAAATTTCAGGCCGGATTAGACTAGCACAGCAAGGCAATCGGGAAAAGCGGCGGGAAACACGAAAATTATTTTGGGGGGTGGGCCGTGATTCCCACAGCTTTGCAGAGGTCGTAGCAATCAGACACAGATTTGCAGCTTCTCTTCATAAGAGACCGTGAATTGATCAGACCCGGATTAGGGGTCATCCAAGTAAAACGAGTGAAATCCTATTGTGCAGGCGGCTGAATTCATGGCAATTTTGTAGGCGCGCAAATCTCAAGAGTCGACGCTTATGCCAAAACTACGCACGGATAAAGTCAATTCGCCGGCCGCACTCGGGTTCTCGATGCCCGCCGAATGGGAGCCCCACCAGGCTACCTGGCTCGGCTGGCCTCACAATCCGACCGATTGGCCGGACAAACTCGACACCATTCGTTGGGCCTATGGCGAGATCGTCCGCAGGATCTCCCCCGGCGAGATCGTCCGCATGCTGGTCAATTCCAGGACCGAAGAAAGACTGGCCCGGCGGTACCTCGAGCGAGCTGGAGCGGACGTGGGGCGCGTGGAGTTCATCCCACACGCCACCAACCGCGGTTGGACCCGCGACAGTGGTCCCATCTTCGTCCGCCGGCGCGCGGGCAAACGGGTCAATACGGCGATCGTTCATTTTCACTTCAACGCCTGGGCGAAGTATCCCGACTGGCAGAAGGACAGGCGCATACCCGAGACGGCAGCGAAGAGATTAAAAAAACTCCTGTTCCATGCTGTGTGTCATGGTCATGAGTTCGTCCTCGAGGGAGGCGGCATCGATGTCAACGGCCGCGGCACGCTGCTGACCACCGAGGAATGCTACCTCAATCCCAGGGTCCAGGTTCGCAATCACGGCTTGGGTAGGAACGACTTCGAATCGGCGTTGAAAGCAAACCTGGGTGTGACCAACATCTTCTGGCTTGGCGGCGGCGTGGTTGGGGATGATACGCATGGGCACGTCGACGATATCTGTCGTTTCGTAAACGCAAAGACAGTGGTGCTCATCAGGGAGGACAATCCAAGGGATATCAACTACCGTCCTCTGGCGGAGAACTGGGAGCGGATTGAGGATTTCCGGCTCGAAGACGGCACGAAGTCCGAAGTTGTGGCACTCCCGATGCCGCAACCGATTTTTTTCGATGGGGAGCGGCTGCCGGCGAGCTATGCCAATTTCTACATCTCGAATGCGGCAGTGATTGTGCCCACTTTCAATGATCCTAACGATCGCATCGCCCTCGGCATTCTCGGCGAACTCTTCAAAGACCGCGTCGTCGTCGGCATCCACGCAGTTGATTTGGTGCTTGGTTTTGGCACGCTCCATTGTCTTACGCAGCAGCAACCCGCGGAGTGCTGAATGTCGATCGAGATGCAGATGCTGCACACCCGCAACCGCTCGGCCTGGCGCCGCTGGCTGGAAAAACACCACGATTCCAGCCGCGGCATCTGGCTCGAATTCTACAAAAAACACACCGGCAAGCCGTCCATTACCTATTCTGAGGCGCTGGAGGAGGCACTCTGCTTTGGCTGGATCGACAGCATTGTGAAGAGAATCGATGACGAACGATATATGCAGAAGTTCACCCCGCGGACCAATCCCCAGAAATGGTCGGCCATCAACCTGCGTCACATGCAGAGATTGATCTCAGAGGGAAGGATGACCGAAGCCGGCCTGCGAGTCTTGGAGGTGCCGCTGGATCAGGCTGAAACGGAAATCGCCAATGAGGATGCTCACAAGAAACCGGTGGCAAAGAAGCAGGAACCGGTCCCCGATTTCATCAAGTCCGCGATCGCCGGCAATCCGATGGCCGCCGAGTTTTGGCGGAAGCTCGCACCCGGATATCGTCGGCGCTATCTCGCCTGGATTCTCCATGCCAAAGGGGAGACAACAAGATCGCGGCGTCTCTCCGAGGTGGTTCGTTACCTCGCAGCAGGCACAAAATCAATCCTCAAGTAAGTGATAAAAGGGCCCCGAAGCAGGCCCCGGCCGCCGAGCCTGTCTCAAAACCGGGCGTCCCGCAGGGACGCCGAGCAAGTAGCCGGGGGCGAGCCGCGCAGCGGCGCTGCCCCCGGTCACGGCACCCACTTTCGTGTGCCGGAATCCGCCCCTGTCATTTCGCCGAAAACTGCAGCTCACCGAATACTTCGGGAACGTGGAAGTTCGGCTGCGGCGTGTGGGTCGGATGCCAGGAGGAGTAGAACCGGTTCGGCTCCGGGCCCTCCACGCGAAAGAAGTTCAATCGCCAGGTCTCTCCAGGATCAAATTCTTGGGTGAGGCAGCTGAACGGAATGGCCAATTCTGCGATCCATACTTTTAATCTTGCATCCGTAACCACTCGGCTTTTGAGGTCGCACATCAGATCGAACTTTCGACCCGGAGAAATGCCGAGATCCAGCCAATCCCCGTTCGGGCTGATTTCAAATTCCAGGTAGTGCCTGGGTTCATCCATGCCGCGCCGGATGAATACCTCCGCCACGTCTCGCAACCAGAGCTGATCACGCCGGCTGTTCCCGCCGGAATAGACGTAGATTTCCCGATAGCTGGCACGGAAGCGAAGAAACAGGCAAGCCCGCGACCACAGCAACCGGACCTCCGTCTGCCTTTGCGGATCAGCGTTCCGGCCCTGCCAATCCGCGCAAAAAACCACAGGTTGTGCCGCTTCCCAAGCAGCGGCTTGAGGGAGCCCTGCCTGGTCCAGTGGCGTGGTCAGTTTCGCTGCAACCACCCGCGTATCGCCACGTCCGCCATGCACATCTGTTTTCATTTGTTGACGCGCTCCCACGTTCCGATTGTTCCCAAATCCCATGACAAGGCTACCCGCGATCGCTGCAAATGCAAGAGTGCCAACCGCAACGTGGATCACGGTTTTGTATGCATCCGTTCGCAGCAAGGGCCTCTCCACGGAGGCTATCTTAACGAAGATCGAAGCCCAGGGATCAAACTTTTTTCCGGCGCCGCTGGCACTGCAGCGCTGGTTCGAATCACCTCGCTTCCCGCAGCATTCATTATCCGGAGAACAACCTGGGCGATTTATTGAGATGAATTATGGCGGGCCGAGCCACACCCCGCGATCATTTCATTTGAATTTGCCCTGCCTCTTTCATCAAAATGTCATACTCACAAAGGAGGACGAGATGACCAGCAGGCCGCATACGAACAGGGTAAGCCTTTTCATTCGCGCAGCTATTGTGCTTGCATCGACCACGTTTACATTGGCAATTTCGCAGGCTTCCGGACCTCCCCAAAAGCAGTTCCAGGAGGATGTGATCAAGACCTCCGGGGGCGACTTGAAAATCACCTGCATCGGACACGGCACGCTGATGTTCACTTATGGCGGCAAGATAATTCATATCGATCCGGTATCGAGCTCGGCAGATTACACCAAGCTGCCCAAAGCGGATTTGATTCTCGTCACGCACGAGCATGGGGATCATCTCGACGCCAAGGCCATTCAGGCTATAAGCACCGACAAAACTGCTATCGTGGTCAGCCCAAGCTGTGCTCAAGCTCTGCCCAACGCCATGGTCCTTGCCAATGGTGATACTAAAACCGTTGCCGGTTTCAAAATTGAAGCCGTCGCCGCATACAATATTGTGAATAAGCGGCCGGATGGGAATGCCTACCATCCTAAGGGCAGCGGAAACGGGTACGTAATTACCATCGGTGAGAAACGCATCTACGTGGCCGGAGACAGTGAGAATACGCCGGAAATGAAGAGCTTGAAGCAGATTGATGTGGCGTTCCTGCCGATGAATCTCCCCTTTACCATGACCCCCGAAATGGTCGCCGACGCAGCCAAGGCTTTCCGGCCAAAGATTCTCTACCCATACCACTTCGGCAACACGGACCCCAACGTTTTGGTGGGCCTGCTCAAAGGTGAATCAGGCATTGAAGTGCGCGTGCGCGACATGAAATGACGCTCATTTTCAAGCGGTACGGCTGAGGATTAATCATTTACTGATGCCTTTTCGCCGTTCAGATCCAAGATCTGTACTGCGAAAAGTCTTCATGAATTGAATCCAGGCCTTGGCGAAAGCCAGGCTGTGAAAGCTGCGCCTCTCTCCTTCGGTGCGGGAAATTGCTTGCCCCCAATGGCCGATTGGTCTAGTTTCAGCGGATGAAAAATCGCCGATTCCACCTGTCATGGACCGCTGCCTCGGTAATTTGCCTGCTGGCGGCGGGCGTGTGGAATTTGTCCCAGGCCAAGGGGCAGAAAGGCGCGCAGGCTCCGCATGAACCGGTAGGCCGGCTTGCGCCTGGCCGCTTCTATACGCCGACGAACCAGGTTTTGACCCCGGTGGGCATGCAGATCGAGTTGCCCGGGCTCAGACCGCAGGCTTTGGCGCTCAGCCAGGATGGCCGATACCTTGTGGTGGCCGGGCTGACCCATGAGCTGCTTGTGCTGGATCCCGACAGCGGCGCGATTCGTCAGCGTCTGGCATTTCCGTCGGATCAACAGCAGGTTCCGCCTCCAGAAGAGGACAAGCAAGGTCAGGTCAGCTACACGGGTCTGGTTTTCTCACCGGATGGATCCAGCCTTTATCTGGCGAATGTCAACGGCAGTATTGAAGTTTTTTCTCTGCAGCGGGACGGAAACTTCGCAGGGGCATCCGCCATGATCTTGCCGGCTGCCGACGCCCCGCGACGCAAGGAGGAGATTCCCGCCGGCCTTGCAGTCTCCCCTGATGGCCGGCGGCTGTACGTCTGCGGCAACCTGTCGAACCGTTTGTTTGAGCTTGACGCAGCAACCGGAGCGGTTTTGCGCTCCTGGGACGTAGGCGTAGCTCCCTATGATGTTGCACTCGCCGGCAACAAAGCCTTCGTGAGCAACTGGGGCGGCCGGCGTCCTGACGGTCAGAGCGCGGCCGGACCCGCCGGCCAGGGCACGCTGGTGCGCGTCGACCCGGTGCGCTATATCGCGAATGAAGGATCGGTCTCGGTCATTGACCTGGGAAAACCAGCTTCCGGGGGATCCTCATCCGTGCAGGTCAAAGACATTCTCGTCGGGCTTCATTCCTCAGCACTGGCGGTCGCGCCGGGCGGACACCATATCGTGGTAACGAACTCCGGCAGTGATACCCTCAGCGTCATCGACACGCGCACCGATCAGGTCGTAGAGACCATATGGGCCCGCCATAGCCCTGCGGATCTTTTCGGCGCGCAACCCAATGCGCTGGCATTCGACAAATCGGGCAAGAAGCTCTTCGTCTGCAACGGCACCCAGAACGCCGTGGCTGTCGTTAGTTTTCGGCCGGGCAAGTCGAAGCTTCAGGGCTTGATCCCGGTCGGCTGGTTCCCCGGCGCGATCGTTCACGATTCGCGGAGAGATTCGCTTTGCGTGGCAAATATCAAGGGCCTCAGTTGGGGCCGTCCCCGGAAATCGAATGGAGAAACGGAATTCAACTCGCACCAGTATCAGGGATCGATCTCGCTGGTACCCTTGGCGTCCTTGCGCAGCCTGAGAGCTCATACGCGCGCTGTGCTGGCGAATATCCGCTATCCCCTGCTCCAACAGGCCATGTTGCCGCCAAGGCCCGGCCAGCCGCCGCGCCCCGTTCCCGAGCGGGCCGGCGAGCCGAGCGTTTTCCAACACGTGGTCTACATCATCAAGGAGAACCGCACCTACGATCAGGTGTTGGGCGACATCAAGGAGGGCAACGGCGACCCGGGGTTGTGTGTGTTCGGCGAAAGAATTACTCCCAACCAGCACAAGATGGTGCGCAACTATGTCCTGTTGGATAACACCTACTGTTCGGGCATTCTGAGCGCTGACGGCCACCAGTGGGCCGATACCGCAATCGCGACCGACTATGTGGAGAAGTCCTTTGCCGGCTGGCCGCGCAGTTACCCGGACGGCATGGCCGACAACGAAGTCGACGCACTGGCCTACTCCCCGGCAGGCTTCATCTGGGACAACGTTTTGGCTCACGGCCGCACCTTGCGCAACTACGGCGAATTTGCCATTACCAGGAAACAATGGAAGGACAAGACGCGCAGTGGCGACCCGCATTTCCTTGATCACTGGCGTGATTTCACTCAAGGCACCGATGCCGTTACGCTCTGGAGCGAGCCGGGCATCGAGTCACTGCGGCCCCACACGATGACGAGCACCGTGGGTTGGGACATGGATGTGCCGGACGTGTTTCGCGCCGCCCAGTTCATTCGTGAATTGAAAGACTTCGAGCGCACCGGCAGCTTCCCTAATCTCGTGATCATTTGCCTGCCGAACGACCACACGAGCGGCACCAAAGCCGGTGCGCCCACCCCCGCCGCACAGGTGGCCGACAACGACCTGGCATTCGGCCAAGTCGTTGAAGCCATCAGCCACAGCCGCTTTTGGAAGGAAACCTGCATCTTTGCGGTGGAAGATGACCCGCAGGCTGGCTGGGACCATGTGAGTGGCTATCGCACCACCGCCTATGTGATCAGCCCCTACACCAAACGCGGCCAGACTATCAGCACACAGTACAACCAGACCAGCCTGCTGCGCACCATGGAGCTGGATTTGGGGCTGCCGCCCATGAACCAACTCGATGCGACCGCGACACCGATGTCCGATTGCTTCACGGGTGTGGCGGATTTGACACCGTTCGTCGCCTTGAAAAACAACATACCGCTTGATCAGATGAATCCCGATCCAAAGAAGATCGCCGATCCGCTCCTGCGTCATTACGCATACGCCTCAGCCCGCCTCCCGCTGGACCGCATAGACCGGTGCCCGGAGGATCTGCTCAACCGAATCCTCTGGCATGCAATGAAGGGCTCCCAAGTCCCCTACCCTTCATGGGCAGTTCAAAGGGTGGAGGATGATGACCGTCGGCATTAGCGGCGCTGCCCTGCAGGCAGGACTTGCGGCACTCCACAGAATCTGAAGCTGCTCAGGCGTCAAAAGGGTTTCGCTTACGATCAGAAATGTGATAAGAGATCCTTCGTATTAAGCATTTTGTGTGTGTTTGATCTCGGGTTTCACCATCAGGAGTCACCATCACTCCATGACAAAAATGAATCTCCAGCAATCGACGAACCCCCTTGCTTCGCGGCGTTTTCTTCCCTGGCTGCTCGTGCTGTTTGTCGGCAGCGGTTGCGCTGCATTGATTTATGAAATTGTATGGTTGCAGCTGCTGCAACTGGTCATCGGTTCCTCCGGCATCTCGCTGGGCGTACTGCTGGGGACCTTCATGGGTGGGATGTGCCTGGGCAGCCTGCTGCTGCCGCGGTTGATTTCCGACAAGATTCATCCTCTGAGGGTTTATGCCTTTCTCGAATTGGGGATCGGGATCATCGGCATTCTTGTTTTATTCGGCATGCCCCTGATTGCGGATTTATACACTTATTACCTGGGGCACGGCGTGCTGATGCGCGCACTGGTGGCGGCCCTCTGCCTGTTGCCGCCGACCTTGCTCATGGGTGCGACGTTGCCGGCGATCGCCCGTTGGGTCGAAACCACTCCCGAGGGCGTTTCCTGGATGGGACTGTTCTACGGTGGCAACATTGCCGGCGCCGTTTTCGGCTGCCTGCTGGCTGGATTTTACCTGCTGCGGGTGCATGACATGCCGACCGCTACTTTTGCCGCCTTCGCCATCAACATAGCGGTCACTTCGGTCGCACTGTTTGTATCCTCCAGAACGCCCATCCGGGTGCAATCTGAGGATTCGGCGCAAGCCGTTGCCGAGCGCGCGCCGGGTGCGAGCGCAGTCCTGGTCACGATCGCCATGTCCGGCTTGTGCGCGTTGGGTGCCGAGGTGGTCTGGACGCGCCTGTTGTCGTTGATGCTCGGGGCCACGGTCTACACCTTCTCGATCATCCTGGCGGTGTTCCTGGTCGGATTGGGCATCGGCAGCACCTCGGGAGCACTATTGGCGCGCTCGATTTCCCGGCCGCGCATTGCCCTTGGTGTTTGCCAGCTGATGCTTGCCGGAGCCGTCGCATGGGCTGCATTTATGATTGCCAAGTCACTTCCCTACTGGCCGATCAATCCAAGCCTTTCCACGAGCGAGTGGGCACCGTGGATCACTTTCCAACTTGATATCGTGCGCGCCGCCTGGGCCGTGCTGCCGGCGGCCATGCTTTGGGGCGCAAGCTTTCCTATTGCCCTTGCAGCCGTGGCATCCCGTGGCCAGGATCCGGGCCGCATGGTGGGGGGAGTTTACGCTGCCAATACGGTGGGTGCCATCCTCGGCTCGCTGCTGTTCAGCATGATCGTCATCCCGCAGGTGGGTACGCAGTGGGCTCACCGTCTGCTGATCCTGCTATCCGCAGTCTCCGCGTTGATTGCCCTGGCGCCCCTGTTTGCGCCCGCACGCAAGGAAACGCGGCCGGATGAAGCATCCGCATCAAAACCGTCATTTGCGCTCCGGGGCGCGATCCTTACTACGCTGTCGCTGGTCGTCATCGGCTTTCTCATAAACGCTGTGGCCCAAGTCCCCTGGGTGATGGTTGCCTGGGGCCGATTTTCGGCAACCTGGCTGACACAGTGCGTCCCTGGGGTGGTAGCGGAAAAAGACGTGCCCGTGGATCGAAGCGCCGCTGTGTATCGCTATTGCACCTATGTCGGCGAAGGGATGAATGTCTCCGTCGCCGTCACGAAATCAACTTCGGGGTGGCGTTATTTCCATGGCGCCGGGAAAGTGCAGGCTTCCAGCGAGCATCAGGACATGCGCCTGCAGCGTATGCTCGGGCACGTGTCCGTGCTGGCGCGCCGGAATCCCGACGATGTGAAGGATGTTCTGGTCGTGGCCTGCGGAGCGGGCGTCACCGCCGGATCGTTTATTCCGTATCCTAATATCAAGAATATCGTTATCTGCGACATCGAGCCGCTCGTTCCCAAAGTCGTGACCCCTATGTTCGGGGAGCAGAACTACCATATCGTCGACGGCATCGACAAAGAGAACCCCCACATGGTGAATGGCAAGGAGGTCAGGGTCGTCTACGATGACGGCCGGCACTACATCCGCACGCTCCCGCAAGATGCAAAATATGACATCATTACGTCCGATCCGATCGATCCCTGGGTTAAAGGTTGCGCGGCGCTGAACACGGTCGAGTATTACAAAATGTGCAAAGAGCATCTGAAACCGGGCGGTGTGATGAGCCTATGGATCCCCCTGTACGAGAGCAACGTCGACACCGCCAAGAGCGTGATCGGCACATTTTTCCAGGTCTTTCCCAATGGCATTCTCTTCAGCAACGACCTAAATGGCGAAGGGTATGATGCCGTCCTGTTAGGGCAGGCTGAGCCAACGCAGATCGATCTAGACGCGCTCCAGCAGCGTCTGGACAGCACTGAATACCGTCCGGTCAAGGACTCATTGATGGAAGTGGGATTCGGCATGGCTGGTGGCAATCCCGGACAGGGGCCCAACGAACGCGGCGTCGCGATCGATCTCCTCGCCACTTACGCCGGCCGTGCTGCCGATCTGAAGGAATGGATGAAGGATGCCCAGATCAACACCGATCGCAACCTGCGTCTCCAGTACCTCGCCGGTATGTGGCTCAACACCTACATCGGCACGGCAATCCTGGACGGCATCCTCCAGCACTACAAGTTCCCCGACCAGGTCTTCGTGGGTTCCGAGGAACGTATCCAGATGATGAAGCAGGCGCTCGCGGAGGTAGGGCGCAGAGAAAGGTAGCTCAGCCCCGTTCCAGTGCCGATGCCCGTCCGCAGGGGCCGGAATCGGCGGCTTTCTCGCCTTCTGCGCGATGGCGGCGCAATTAGCCATACTCTGGCCACAATTGATCAGGCGATCTGCTTGTGCGCCTGCTGCGATAATATTCTTTTCTACTGCAAGATCTGATCCGGAAAATCGCTATTTCAGATAGGAATGCATGCCGGGGATCCCCGATCCGGCCTGGATTCTAAAACCGTAGCCTTGTTGGCATGAATGCTGGAACTCAGCTTGATGAAAGGATGAGTGTTATGCTACCTCCAAGGGTTCGAGATACACTGCTGACGCTGTTCGGAATTATGGCGCTGATTGTGTACGTCCTTGCATGCCGTCCTTCTTTCAGTCCGGATGGTACAAAAGTTGTTTTGCCGATCATGGATGCAAAGACCAAAGTGACCTCCGTGGTTCTATACGATCTCAAAAAGAAATCCATGGAGACGATCTTTGTCTCGGCTCCGGCCTTGACGGACGAAAATCGCGCGTATTCGGCTCAATGGCTTCCGGACGGCAAGCGAGTTGTGGTGAATGGAGTCTCAACGATCATGATCCTGCCTCTTGGTTCGTCAAACCCGACCCGTTTTCTCCCTTTGGAAGAGAGAGTCGAGGGAAATAGCCTGGAGCTTCCGGCGCCCGTGGTTGGCAAGTATCAGTTCCTGCTCGGTAAGACTTCCGTCCAGGAAAAGAACGAGAAGGGCGCAACGGTGAGCGTCGACAAATCCGCTCTCCTGCAGGTCAACCTGGAAACGCTGGATGTCAAGAGCGCTCCAATCGGGTTCGAGGGAAATCTGGTGGGAAATGGCGGTCAACTCTTCTACATTGGCAAGCCGGAAAATGGGGATGAAGGCAGCTATGAGCTCGGCAGGTTGGACACAGAAAAACTCACGAAGATCCCGTTGCTGCAGGTTAAAGAAAAGGACAGCGGGGAGCCCACTGGTTTTGTGACCCCGAACAAAAACGGGAGTCGATTTGCACTCATGACCAAGCTGGAAGATGCCCAGCGCGTCTTGTTGGTCCGGGGGAACGTAGTGGAAAAAACCATTTCCGTGGCAGCAAGAGATAGCGGGATCAGGCTCGGCAATGCGGAGTGGTCACCCGATGAGAAAACCTTATACCTGGCATATACGAAGAAAGTGAACGAGGAAGAACTTGGGCAATTCGGAGTCCTGGAAGTGCCGCTTGCCGGAGGCCGCGTACGCGAAACGCCTCTTTTCACCGCCAAACCGGATAAAGACAACAGCCTGATTTTGTTCCAGATCGCCTTGTCGAGCGATGGGCGGCAGATTGCAGCCACTTCGGCTTGCCTGGGGGAAGAGAATGGCGTCAAGGCGGAAGAGCGTGCGCTCTATCTGGTCGACCTCAGCAACGCCAAACGGAAAGTGACCAAAGTAGCCCTGCCGCTGCCACCTGTTTCCGGATCCGCAGCGGAGAAAAAATAGAAGACGAAGGGGATAGAAATCCCGACGGGAGCGGCAGCCTATGGCCGGATTTATGCAGGAAATCTTCGGGCTTGTTTGCGGGCAGAATCCCGCTCACACCTGGGCTCCGGGGGGTGAACTGCTGCCGCTCTGCCAGCGGTGCACGGGGCTGTATGTGGGCGCGGCGCTGGCGTTGCTCCTGTTGATCCTGTACCGGCCGCCCATAGACATTCGTTACCGCTGGCTGCATGCGATGCTCCTGTTGGCTATGACGCCGTTCGGTTTTCATCTCGTACCTCACGGGGAGGTTCTGCGGACCATGTCGGGGCACTGGTTCGGCTTTGGCAGCGTCGGCCTTCTCTGGCTCATGCCCGGTGAGCTGTGGGCGGATAAGGGTCATAGGAAACCAAGCTTGAGGTCTTACCTCCTCCTGGGATTGATGAGCCTGATCTCAGTGCCGGTCTTCGCTCAATGGGGCGGAGCATTGGCAGCAGTGACACTGTCCTGGTTGGCATTGGCCGGCCTGGCGGCCATCGCAGGGCTTCTTCTTGGAAACTTGATCCTCCTCTTGTATACAATGATCACCTGGTTTCGGCTGCAGACTGGAGCTGTGGTCCCATGAAGCAGCTTTTTCTATTCGTGCGTCCGCCAAGGCCGCTTTGGCCATTTAACGGACCTGCCAATTCGGTATGGCCTCCGCTCGCCTTTGCAACGCTGGCAGCGTCGCTGCGTGAGTCCATCCCCGATTTGCATGTGGCCATCCTCGACGCTCCCGCGATACACATGGGCTGGCGCTCCCTGGCGGCTGAGCTGCACCGCCTCCAACCAACCTATGTCGGCATCGGCGAAGAAGCGGTGAGTTGCGCGGAAGGGCTGCAGCTGGCTCGTCTCGCCAAAGGCCTGGGTGCGCAGGTCATCGCCGGGGGTTGCTTCTTCAGTCACATCCCGAACGAAGCGATCGGCAGTGGCCTGATCGACATGGTGGTTCACGGTGAAGGCGAAATTACTCTGGTAGAGCTGGTGCAGTCATTGCGCTCTGGCGGGGCAAGGAACTTGCGCCAGGTGCTCGGAATTTCCTTTGCGGATGGAGATCAAATCGTCCATTCCCCGCCACGCCCGCTCATTCCGGACCTGGATCGATTGCCTTTTCCGGCGTACGACTTGCTGCCCGTCGCTTGTTACGGTCGTGGCAGCAGCAATCATCCCGATCTTGCGGCCATCGAGTTGGGCCGGGGTTGCGTCGGTTCGTGCCAGTTTTGCGTTCTCTGGCGTCAGATGGGGCAGCACCGCGGATCCGCTCTCGTCCCGCATCTCAGGACCAAATCGCCTGAGCGCCTGCGCGAAGAGATTCGGATGCTCACAGGAAGATTCCAGCGCCGTTATCTGGGTTGGGTTGATCCCTGTTTTAACGCCGATCCCCAAGTCCCGGGCCGGCTGGCCGAACTTATGATTAAGGAGAATCTCCGCGTCGGTCAGAGCGCTTGGGTGCGTGCCGATGCCATTGTGCGTGACGCCGCTTCCGGCACGCTGGCAAGTTGCGTCCGAGCCGGCTTGAATGAAGTATATCTCGGCATCGAACGTGGTGATCCCGAAACACTCGGTGCGCTGCACAAGACCATCGCGCCCGATGTCAGCCAGCGTGCTCTGCAAATTCTGGCCCGTGATTTTCCCGGTGTGTTCACGGTCGGCAGTTTTATTTACGGCATAGCGGGCGATACGCCGGAGACCGTGCGCCATCTGCGCCGGTTCGCGTCGGAATTGACCCTCGATTTCCCTTTCTTTATCCCGCTCACACCCTTGCCTGGCACACCCTATTGGCGACCAGAAATGTGGGATCCGACTGGAGAGAGATTCCGCAAGTTTGGATTTTTGCCCGGAGCGCTCGGAAACGGCAGGCTTAGCGCACTCGACAAAGCCATCATCTGGTCTGACATATTTCAGTGGAATCGCTCGCGCCTCCGCAATGACGTGCGCGCGCTCTTCCACCCGGATGAACGCAAACGCAGACTAACCCGGCGCCTCCTCCTACGGGGATGTGCATTCCAGACCCGCATGATGTTCAAGACCCTGCTGGGCAATAACCAAGGGGGCGGCATGCACTTTCCACGTTGGTACGCGAGTTGATAGCGAGGCCATCAGCCTGCGGGGACCGAGCGTACTTTTCTCAATTTCGTGAAAGCTGAACTCATGCCAAGGCGGCGGCCCCCCGCCGGCGCAACCCGAGCAATGGAGATGCCGAGCGTCCTGCGGTATCCGCAGAACATCATTTGCGCCACGGGCGAGCCCGCTCGTTTGAAAATGCTGTCCTTCTTGGAGCCTTCGCGCCTTGGCGGTGGTTTCCTATGCAACCGCCAGGACACTAAGACTCTGAGAGGCAATGAATCAGGAGCGCGTGCTCGGACGCGCTCCTAGGACTTTTTCGTCAACTTGCCCTCTGCCTGGGGCTTCCAGGTCTTGCCATCCTCCGAATATTCTCCCTTATATGTGATCTCAGTGGGCGAGCCGAGCTTCACAACGGTGCGGAACCAGAAGGTTTTGCCTCCCATGGTCGCGGTGCCATCGAATGTCCAGGTGGATCCATCGACCTTGGCAGTGCCGGGGCCGTCGAAACCGCTGCTGTCGATACTAAAGGAGAAATTTTGCTTTTTCTCGGCGTTGTACCCGTAGATGGAGTGGCTGGAGATCTTGCCCATAGGGCCGACATCCTCTGAGTTGCAGACCAACTGGAATCCGCCGGTAAACCATGAGCAGGTCATGGTGCTCTTGACGATGCCTCCCTTGCCGAATGGGGTTGTCTCCACCCTACCATCGCCGGTCCACGATCCTATGAAAACCCCAAACTTTTTCTGCTCCGCGCTGGGCGTGGACGCGGTCTGCGCCAGGGCGGTCAGAGCGGCTAAAAGCAGAATTACGACAGAAGCAACAGCAATCCGCTTCATACACACCTCCTTGAGTTTATTTAAATCGCAATCCCTGAGAAACAACAGCCGGATTGACCGGATTGTGATATACGCAAGGCAGGATGACAAGCCGTATTTTCTGCCTGCTGACGGATAGGGTCTTTATTTGTGACCTCTCTGTCATTTTGCAGGAAGACTCAGTGTGCAGCAGTTTTGGAATAAAGGTCGAGAAACGCAACCTTTCTCAAGCGCAGTGAAGTCGCCGTGATTGATCTGCCGCGATCTCATACTCTCTATCTCCTCGTACGGGGCATTTTCGTAATGAGTTTGTGGAAATTGCGGACGACGACGGCAACATCCCAATTTTATCGTGCTTTGATGATTCATTGTCCGATGGATTCCCATTAGATCAAGAAAATCGGCCTGATTGTTGAATCTAAGCCAGAAGACCGCGGGCGGCCGGAGGAAACACCCTAATAAAGCTGGGCAATTGGAAACCAGGTCGCGGTAAAGACGGTCATCGCTGACCGCCACCACGTTTTGCACATTTAAGAACATTATTTGTTCTTTCGACTTTGTGCAAAACAGGGTGGTGTCCAGTTTCCCCGGTTTGCCGGTGTTCCCAGCCTATTTTCCCCGGATGAACACCGTGAATCCTTTGAATTGACGGTGGGTCCAAGCCGGATCCTTGAGTGCAGAATCCCGGAATGTGCCACAGGGATTGGGCCACAGTTTCTCATAGCAGACGACGATTCGCCGCTTGATCTCTGAACCGGCAAGCGAGCCACGGCCGGAGTCGAGATCGTCGACGCGAAAGGCATCCAGCCTGGGGTAATAATATTCCAGCAGCGCGTTGACTCCCGGCATCGAGACCGCATCTCCCTGGCCTACCGTTTCATTCAGGAAGTCCGCCGTACCTATCCAGTCCACAGGCTCGCTATGGGCACGGAGCTGACCGATCCAGACGGACATGCAGATCAGGAGGCCTGCATACGCCAGTGCGGCGCTGCTGAACCGGCGAGGAAGGTGCGAAAGGACGACAAATTTCTCCCCAACATGGGACAGGCCATACCCGGCAAGAAGGAGAATGGGCGGTGTGGCGTGGAGCAGATGACGAATATTGAAGAAGTACCCTGCCCAAACCTCCCCCAGCAGCAAGATTGGAATCGGAACCACAAACCAAGTGAGCAGCCACATCAGCGAGTGGCGGTATCCCTGGTTAAGCAGCGCCCAAACGCCCACCAGGGCTCCGATGAGCAACACGCCCGCCACCGCATAGCTGTTATCTCCAAGCCCTTTGATTAGGTCCAAAATCAGTTTGGGATGAGCAATCTCCGAAGCAGGAGAGAGTTGTGGCCGGGCCCAAATATATCTAGTCCAGGGATAGAAAAGAGCCAGGGCAGAAAAGACAGCCAGCATGTACATCCTTACTTGGTGTTTTTCCGCACCGGCAGATGTAAGCCTATTCCCCCCGGACTTCGTTCCCGCGCGCGGTTTTGAAAGCGCGACCAGTGACAGGCCAATAACCTGGGAAAAGAGAATCAGGCTGCCGAGAAAGCTTGTGTAGAGAAGCAACGTGGAAACACCCGAAATGAGCAGCCATCCCCGCCAGGTCGGTTCCTTGCCGTAAACCTGTCGCAGCAGCAGGTCATAGGAAAGCAAGGAGAGAAACATGAGCAGGGCATAGGGCCGCCCTTCCAGGCTGTAACGATAGGCTAACGGGTAGAAGGCGAACAGCGTCGCAGAGTAGAGCGCTACGCGTTCCCCGAATAAAAAACGCGAGATGCGGTAGAAGATCCAAATAGATAGGGTGCCGAAGATCAGGGCATGCAGACGCAAAGCCCATGCCGCATCACCCAGCAGCGCCGTTACCCCCCTTTGCACAAGGAAATCGAGGGGCGACGCCAAGTCCATCCCTCCCCGCAAGCGCGACAGGATCTCGCCGGGCGACGCGGACTTGATCACGCGAGCCTGCATCAATTCATCGGTCCAGAGCTGCCGCCCACCCAAAAACAAAAGACGGTGCAGAAATCCTATTCCAAGGACGATGCCTATATATTTTTTCATGCTGGCAGAATCCGGCGCTCTGATCTGGCAAAGCCCAGAGCGTAATCTCTTCCCAACCAGATTTCAAGCACGCCGGATTATCCTGCAGGAGGGCAGTCAAACAGGTTTGTGTTCAGTGTGGCGGCGAATCAGAGGAAGGTCATCACGAGGGCGCTGCCGCTCACCAGGTACATATGATAGATGAGGATTAAGATGTAGCAACCGAGGCAGAGCCATGCCATATAGCGGGCGAGCGCCCATTCCTTATGAATGATGATGATCGCAAGCGCGAAGGCGGTCATGGCTGCTTTGAGACTGAAGAAAGCGTAGGCCCCGCCCCATGCGAGCACTACATTCATAATTGGGTTGGCTTCCCGGACCATCCCCTTTTCGACCTGGAGCACTGTCAGCACAGCATCGACAAAGGATAATGCCATTACCGTCAGGGCCACAATCCAGCTTCCCCGGTCATAAATGTCCACGTACCCGCCAGGGTCGGTCTTGCGCAGGCCCCGGCTGCAGCGGCGGCGGAAACTGCTGAACCGCGGCGGAAAAGACATCGGCTGCCTGCGGTCATGGCAGCTTCGCTTCTCCGGAAATGATTCAGGGGCCCAGGCAGGCTGGGAAGATGATGTTTTCATGGTCAGATTACATATCGGCTTTCGTTTTCAGGCCTTTAGACACAGATAGGCAAGGGTCGGGGGAAAATAAGAGGTTGCGGGTGCTTAGGCGAAGAAGTGTGACTTTTTATTCATCACCCGCCCGTTGCCCTTTGCATTTTGTCGTTGCATTATCCGCGGTAGGGAGTGCGCAGGAATTTGCGGGCCTGCTCCTGAGCGTTGTCAAAATCCTTTGACTTGAGGACCGTCTCATAGCGAGCGATCGCTTCCGCCCGTCTTCCTTGCAGGTCTAGAATCTGCCCAAGGCGCAATTGTGACAGGGTGCGCTCCCGCTCCGGCGTGCCCGGATACGCAATGGCTCTGCGGAATTGTCCTTCGGCCGCATCCAGACGCCCCATCCGGAAGAACCTGTTTCCCAGCGTGTAGCGGAATGTTGTCAAAGGAAGGAGGCCATAGTTGGATTTCCCTTCTTCGGCCTGGCGCATGACCGCAAGATATTCCGATACGGCCTGATCTTCTCGACCCAATCTCTCCAGGATTTGCGCAATGTTGATCTGGAAGATGAAGTTTCGAGGAAAACGACGGTGCAGCTCCTGAGCTTCGGCGAGCGCATCCCTTGGCCGCTCCTCGTATACCCGCAAAGCCATTCGGATGATTTGGGCATCGGTCTTTACATACTCGCCCTTGGTCACTGCGAGATCGAGATCGTGAAAACCTTCTTCCTTGGTGCCGAAATATCCCGCGATAGCCGCCAGCCATCTCAGGTACCACGGAATGCTGCCGGCGATGTACTGATACAGCCCCACGGCCATGTAAGCGTCGTAATAAGCAGGGTTGATCTTCACGACCTGACGGTTGTACTCGTAGGCTTTGTTGCCGTAGCCAAATGCTTTGCGCGGACTGCGGTCGATCGTAATGGAGAAGGCTGACAGGATGCCGTAAGACGAACCGAGAAAATAGAGCGCATCGAGATTTTTGGGGGTTTTAGCCAATATCCTATGATTCAGGTCCTGGCACTCCTGGATGTGAGCGAAAAACTCCTCGCGCTGCCCTTGCGGCATCTCAAGAGTAGTGCTTCTGGTGAAAAAAGACGGCGACATGAACAAGTCCAGGTTCAGTTCCTGCCTGCGCAATAATTCACGAAGCCAGCCGATGATCGAAAGATAGAGAGGGGGCGCCGGATGCTGGGGATTTTCTTTTTTCAGCGCCACAAAAACCTGCTCAGCCCGGTCATAGTCAAGGTTGTAGATATCATCGAAGCCGGGTTGCGCCTTAGCCATAAACCATGGCTCACGCAGGCTTTGAGCTGAAAGCGTCGACAGGAGGAAGCAGGCGGCCAGCCCTCCGGCCACCATCTGAGTCCGTTTGACGCGAAACCATTCGAATGACAGCACCTTGGACTCCGTGCGGGCGACTGCTGCGGATGTGGATTGCTCGGCGCCGGAACTGTAGTGTTAAACCACCAAGCCAACCGGTCGTCCAAAACGCATGCCCGACATGGGCACACGGTGCGTACAGCTACCGGCCTGGATCTGGCCGCGGCTGCGCGGAACCCTGCATCGTGGGTTTTCGCCCCTTTGCCGTGACTAGGAGCCCGTCCGAGAATTAGGAGGGGTCGCGTTCCGAGCGCCGCGGGGGCAGATGCAAGGCGGCGCGACGCAGGCGATGTCT
>JBGQNR010000016.1:0-48224 GCA_041501225.1 Acidobacteriota bacterium | reverse complement strand
ACTTTTGTGCTAAGCCTATCGTCCTACCTTGAGGACACAGGTGTGTCAGGAATTTTGAAGCATTCCGGAGGAGTCGGATTATGACTATGATTACGCATTACTACCGGTGGATCCTACGGTCAGGCCTGATTGCGGTGCTCGCTTTTGCGGGATATGCGAGGGCTCAGGGGCAGCAGTCGCTTCCAAAAAGCATTGCAGCGCCGCCCGCCCTGCCTCTTTCCCCCACCGAAGAAGCGGAGAAAAACGGGACGGCGCTCCGCATTTCGCTGAAGGATCTGACCAAACTCGCGCTCCAGAATAATCTGGACATAGCCATATCGGACACCAATGAAAAGCTTTTCCGCCAGCGCGTCCTGCAGGCGTACGGTCCCTATGATCCGGCTCTCTCGATCACCGCGGGCACCCAGTCTACCAGGAGGCCCAACACCAACCTCACCAACCAATCCACTCAGGGAAATTTCAACAAAACCAGTCAGCAGATCTGGAATTTCCAGTTCACCCAGAACCTCCGGACCGGGGCAGGCATTCTCGCAACCTATAACTCAGGCCGCAGCGTAACCAACCAGCAATATGCCTTGTTCGGCACGCAGTATTCCACCAATCTCAGTTTTCAAATCACCCAACCCCTGCAACGAAATCGCCGGATCGATCAGATTCGAGGAACCATCAAGCTGGCAAACCTGGACACCAAGCTCAATGACAGCCAGTTCAAACAGATGGTCACCTCTACGATCGCAGCTATCCAGACCATGTACTGGGATCTGGTAGGCGCTATTAAGGATTTTGAGATCCGCCGGGATTCCGTCAAGCTCGCGCAAATCAGTCTCGACAACAATATCAAAAAGGTCGAGATCGGCGTTCAGCCCCGTATTTCCATCACCGAAGCGCGCGCGGAGGTAGCCAACCGTCAAGTCAACATGATCGCTGCGCGCAAGGCGATTGTGGTGACCGAGAACAACCTGCGCGTAGTGATCTCTACCGATCGCAACGTCGAAATCTGGCAGAAGGTGATCGTGCCCACGGAATCTCCGGATTTCCAGGAATACAAGGTCGATCCCGATCAGGCCATCCAGACGGCGCTGAAGGACCGGCCGGAGTTGGAGCAGTTCTCGTTGCAGCTTGCGGAAAATGACATCAATCATCAACTCAACAAAAACAACAGGAAATGGCAGGTCGATCTCATTGCCTCCTTCGGCACAACCGGAGCGGCGGGCAAAGTCAATGAGCAGGTAGCGGCCAATATCGATCCGGGCTTGATCGGAGGCGTCGGCAACGCCAACTTGAAACTCTTCACCGGGGGATTCACCAATTGGTTTGCGGGTGTCAACATCCAGATCCCCCTGCGCAATCGAAGCCTGGATGCGCAGATGGCGCAGCTGCAGATTCAGCGCCAGCAGATCGATTTGAATCGCACGAACGCGGAGCAGAGAATCGTGGTGCAGGTACGCAACGCGATCGAAGACCTCGACACCAACAAGCAGCGGGTGCAAACCTCTCAGGCAGCATTGCAGCTTTCGCAGGAACAGCTTGAAGGTGAGGCCATGCGCTTTACTTCCGGCATGAGCCAGAACTTCCTCGTGCTCCAGCGTCAGCAGGATCTGGCGACGGCAAAAAATGTCGAGTTGCAGGCGCTGATCGCCTACAAGAAGTCGGTCATCAACCTGCAGCAGGCTATTTATACTTTGCTCGAGTCGAACGACTTCGAGATTGGCAAGTCGAAATAAAGTGAAGCATCCGCAAATGCCAAATTCCATGGCCCTTTTTGATGAATGCGGATGCGAACCCTGAATCAGTTGAGGATGACGCGGCGGCCGTCCTTGACGGGTCGCACGGTTCCCTTCTTACGGATATACTCGATCAGAACGCTCAAGCGCACCTTTCCGGTGTCGACAACTTCAATGCCTTTAAGAGCTGTGCCGGCCATATACGAGTTGGATGCGCCGGTGTAAACCTGGGTGTCGCTCACCGGTTTTCCGCCGACGGTCACTTCGACAAGCTGGCCGCCTTCGATTCGATAGCGCACGCCCGAAACGGCAGGTTTGCTTCTCAGGAGGATATCCTTCAGCTGGCGCCCGGTGAGTTTGAAGGTAACCACGGTATTGTTAAAGGGATCCAGCTGGGTCAGATCCTCCATGGTGATATTTCCCTTGACCAGAGGGGCACGCACACCCCCCATATTCTCGAACTCGATCTCCGTACCGTAGGTTTCACGCACCGCATCGGCAACCAGATTGTAGTTGGCCAGATCATCTCCCTCCACGAAATCCGCCGCCGCCTGCCCGACCACCGCGCCGTAACGGGCCGCAATCGGCTTCCAGTATCGGGCGACGACAGCCGCAACCGCCTCGTCTTCCGGATATTTCGAAGTGACGGGGAGCAGGCTTTCGCGATAGCTTTCGACGCGCCAGATCCCGCGCTCATCTTTACCGAAAAGCAGGTCGAGCCGCCCGAGTTCTCCTCCCCATTGATATGCTTGCACGATGATGGTCCCGTTGACCGATCTTTGTTCCAGCTCGTCCGAGCGCGGGATGAACTGGCCGATGGGAAGGCGCGTGTGCGAATGTCCCCCGATGATCACATCGATGTCAGGAACGGCTTTCGCGATCTCCTCGTCAACTCTTTCGCCGGCGTGCGAGATCAGAATGACGATGCTGGCTTCGCGGCGCAGAGTGTCGGCCATGCGCCGGGCTGTCTCGACCTCGTTGGCGATGGTCAAGCCCTCTTTGGCTGCCGGGTAGCCGCTCGCCGAAGGGGTTGTCAAGCCAAAGAGCCCGATGGTCAATTGGCCCAGGCGCCGAATCTCGGAGGGCCGGACCAGAGGCTGGCCGGTGGCTTTGTCGGTAAGATTGGCGCAGAGAAGGGGGAACTTGGCCATGCTGATGAGCTTCTTGAGGATCGCGAGCGAAGCGTTCAACTCATGGTTGCCGATCGTGCCGAAGGTATAGCCGGCTGCATTCATCGCATCGACGTCTGCTTCGCCGTGATACTCAGTCGAAAAGGAAGTGCCGTCGGTAAAATCGCCCGCATCCACCAGCCATGCGGTCCCGCCGCGGCGTTCCACGTCCTCTTTGAAACGTTTGACCATCGTAGCCCGGCGCGCAATCCCGCCGATGTCTTTGCGCTCGGTGAGAGCAGATAACTCTGATCCTGCGGTCCCCTCCGAGGGATAGCTGAAGGGTAGCAAATGTCCGTGAGTATCATTGGTGTGAAAAATGGTCAGCGACACCTGCTGCGCTGTGACGAACGCAGGCAGAAGCATAAGGCACAGCAGGTAAATCGCAAACCGGTTGAGATTTCGCTTCATAAGACCCCCTGGCATCAGCAGTTTCTCGCTCCCACCCTCACGGGCGCACTAATCTTAGCACCGGCGATTTCCAAGCCAAGTCCAAAAAGAACTCGCAGACGCAAGCTGCTTCGAGAATAGGAAGGCGCCGCGCGGCACCCGGCGCCCACTCTCATGCTCGTGTGTGTTTTGCCGACGGGCGGGGGATTGGTCTGGGGTAATTAGAAAGCGTTTACATTTGGCATTCGATGGATTAAGATTATGGGATTGAATTCCGATTGTTTCCTTTACTAGGAGGATCTATGAAGCGCAGTCTCCTGAGCATGATCGTGCTGGCGTTGGCTTTCTCCCTTGTGCTTGTGCCTTGCCTGTACTCGCAGGCTACAAAAGATACCAAAACCGGGCAAGACCGCTTCGACGGAACGGTGATGTCGATCAACAAAGACACCTCGACCATCACCCTCCGGCAGACGGGGAAAAATCCCACCTGGACAATTGTTTACACCAAGGACACCACATACACCTATCGGAACCAGCCATCGACTGTCGACGAAGTGAAGGAAGGACGACGGGTCATCGTCCTTGGGTCATTTCCGCAGGGCAGCACCAAGATGACCGCTTCCCGAATCGACGTTCGCGAAGGGAAGTAATCTGTAACCGCATCTTGCGGCCGGATAGAACCACTGCAGGCAAGTCCATCAAGCGGAGTATAGGTGTGTAACCGCTGGTTGGTTATGCCGCATTGATTTGGGATCAAGCGACGGGCCCGCTCTCACTGCTTCAGGGGGGGTGGGCAAAATCCTGCCAAATTGAAAAAGGGCATTTCGTTTCTCCCGTCTTCATTCAATCATCTGGAATGAAAACGGCAGAAGCGAAATGCCCCATTAACAGGGTAGCAGTGTATGCCTGCGTCGAGGTTATCCGAACTGCCAAAAATTCCCGTCAAAAAGGGCCGCACTCATCCCTTGTTTTCGGGGATCGCCTGAGCCGAAGCAACTGCACTGGATTGGATCCCTGGTGGAACGAGCGCAATACGATTCGTTGAGCGGCGGGATCCCTGACCATGCCTTCTGCCCCGCCGCTCCAGCCTTCAACGGCCAGCTTCACACACGAACGACTCGGATTGACTTTCTGAGCTTCTTGCCGGCCCTACTTCTGTCGGATATCGATTCTGGCAGCGTTAAGCTTGTTGGCACCCTCTGCCTTGCCCAAGGCAACGATGCGCACGCCGTCCTTCACATCCTCTGCCTTCGCTGGTCCGTTCCTATAGGTATACTCTGTCTTGTCATTGTAAATAATTGTGTAATCGAGATTGGCGGTGCCTCGCTCCCGAACTACCATCGTCATCTTTGCTTTGTCGATCGATTGCACCGTTCCTTCGATGCTGTCCAGGTTTTTTTTGGGATCATTTTTGATCTGGCTGAACAAGCCCGGAGCAAGCACCAGAGAAGAAATCAGCATCAGCACTACCACTAAGGAAATACTCCTCTTCATAGAGCCTCCGTAACAGGTTGGTCATAAATTTGTTGATTCCATGCTAAACCAAAGTACCCAAAAAGTAAAAGACTTCTCATATGCCAGGCGCGCTTGCGCTTGAAGCCGGCATGCACAGCTGGAATTGCGGCAATTTCTGATTTTGTCATCGACCGGCCGCTTTGCCGGCGAGCGAGCGCAGGACTCCCCTGGTGATGCCGAAGTCCTCGGTCATGGCATCAAAGAGATCCTGCTGGCCTATGCGGAGCGCGTGCACCGTCTGGCTGGCCGCTGCCGTCTCTGCCTGCGGTTGATTGGCAACGAGGGCCAGGGCTCCGGCGATCTGGGATTTGGCCAGTTTGCGTTGCTCGATCCCGCCGCGGGTCAAAGTCACTTCGCCCGCGAGGATGACGTACAAGGCATCCGCAGCCTCGTTTTCACTGAAGAGCCGCTGACGCGCCTCGAAGTGTGCTTCCTGGGCGATCGCAGCGACGCGGGCGAGGCTCTGCGTCCTGACGTCACAAAAGATCTCAACGCTCTGCAAAAGATCCGCTTTTTCCAGAATAGTCAACATCGTGCCAGCACCTCAGGTCTGAGCCGAGAACGATAATCGCGCCAGAGTCCAATCGCGCGTTTCCGCCAGCAGCGGTTCGCGGTCGCATGGGACCTTGGTTATTTCGCTGGCGAGATCACGCAAACGCAATCCGCCAATCGCGTACAGCGCACACGCACGCAGCCAGCAGTCTCCCGAATGCAGCAGGATGAGCAGGGCTTCATTTCGGGAACCCACTTCCGTGCCGCAGAGGCGGCGGGCGAAAGCCAGCCGCTGTTGGGGCTCGGCCTCCGGATCCAGCACGCTGGCCAGACGCCGGAAGAGTTCCGGCTGCAGCAAATGCTCCAACATCTCCAGGGCGTTGGCCTGGAGTTGCGGCCGGTGGGAGGCCAGGCCGAAGAAAGCATTTTGGATATCGCGCGGGGAATAGCTTAGCGCCAGCAGTCGGAAGATACGTTCCAATTCCTGATCCATATGTTCCTGGAACGCCCGCCTGAGCAGCCGCTCGCTGCCGTGCGTCGGTTCATCTCCTGCCGCCTCATTGAGCGCGGCGAGAATCTGAAACGAGCGGTAATACCCGATCAGTTCGGCGTTGACGAGATCGGAATAGTCCACGTCGACAGGTATCAGCGATGGATCTCGATCGCGCAGCTTATTCAGAGCCTTCAATACGTCGAAGCGCAGCCCGGGATCGCGCTGCACCAGGCTGTGAGCCAATGCCGAAGCCGATGCGGCCGCTGGAATGCGCGCCAAAGTCGCCGGAATCTGCTTGCGGACGGGCAACGGCACCGTTTCGTCATTCAGGTGGGATTCTAGTATGCCGACCGCTCTCAGGTCATACTGGATCAGGGCCGCGCGCGCGGCGGCCACCAGCCTTGGCTGTCCCAACTTTTCGATGACGACCGGCAACAGCTCCCGAATTCGGGTCTTCCCCGCGCTCAGCAGAGCTTGTTCCACCACCTCGAGGTTGCCGTCATGCAAGAGCCCAAGCAACCGATCGTGCAGCTCGGAGGGCGGGGGTATCAAGCCCAATACACGCGCCGCTTCGCAACGCGCCGGCACGGAGTCCGGCCCGGCCTGAGCGAGCATACTCTCCAGGATCAGCCTGGCTGCCGATGAATAGTCGTGCTCCGTGCCCCTAGCAAGGTAGGTAACGACTGCGCCTTGGATTACATAGGCGGGCAAACTGCTCTCCGTGCTCAAAAGCGTCAGGGGATCGCGTCCGGCATGCACCACCAGGTAACGCAGCGCTTCCGCACGCACCTCCAGGCTCTCATCCCCGAGCGATTTTTCCACCCAAGGTACGATCGCACGGTCCCCGGCATCGCCGAGCAGGCGCAGCGCCTGCTGGCGCACCGCGGGCGAGCGATGTTCCAGAAGGCGCCGCAGCGCCGGATGCCAACCGGTCTGGCGACTCATCTCGAACAGGCTCATGCCATACATAAGCTGCTGTTCACCGCCTCGTTCCAAGGCCTGGGCCAGAACCTCGATGGTCGTGGAATCCAGCACCTGCGCCGCGGTCCGCTCAGGATCTAAAGTCCGGCGCTCAATGGCCTGCCGCAGGACGTTCAAGTATTCGTGACGTACCTGGTTGGCGATATAGAGCCAGGACGCCAGGGCAACCATGTTCACCAGACTGACCTGACTGGGATTAAACTTCAGCACCTCGGCAAAAAACCAGAGGATCAGGCCTGCGACGCCATCGGCCGAACGCCAGATGAAACTATCGATGAACGATTTCACCTGGCTCCTCACTTCCGGCGAAACCGGCACGTAGAGGAGTTCGGTCGACGACTTGTCCAGGGAAAAGCGCAGCATGTAGTGGCTGCCCCTCAAAATGGTCGCCATGGTCAGCGTGGGGGCCGCCAGCACCCCGAGGCTGGTTACCATCAGGGCTGCAGGGGTTACAAACAGGGACACGCGTATGCCGAAGGTGCTGAGTAGCAGCGGGGTTAGCGCCAACTGGAAAACAAAGGAGGCCAGTCCCATATATCCGTTAAAGCGGCAAAAGAAGGCAGCGAGTCCCTCCGTGTTCCCATTATAGGTAGCTTTGGCGATGAGCTTGAATTGATAGCCCAGGATGCAGGTGGCAAAACATCCCACGGCGATCAGCGCGGTAAGCATCAGCAGGTAGCGCGATCCAAGAACCAGTTTCGAGCTTTCACCGAAGCTCTGGGGCGCCCCGCTTCCGGCAGCGGGGGATTGGCTCAGAGAGGCAAGCCGCGTCCCGGCGCTCCGAAATAAAAGACGCACGAGCACCGCACAGGCTGCCAGCATGGCTGCAACCGCCAACAAAGCAGTTTGCGGATGCAGCCGCCCCTGATGCACCATATCGGCCGTGGTAAAACTGATGATGGCGCCGCCCAGAAGAGCCCCGGCGCCGATATAGCCGAAGAGCCGCCGCGCTTCTCTGGTGGTCATCATATAATTTGCGAGCGTCCAGCCCATCATCGGGCAAATGGCGCCCGCCGTATACACCCAGACGAGGACCAGCCAATAGACCCATTTGAGGTGGAACTGCGTCAGCCACCAGAATGACGCAAACGAAAGCGAGAAAAACATCAGCGAGGCGATAATCAGCGACTCCAGCCGCATCCGTGTCGAAAGCCGGGAATACACCGCGACGAAGGCCCCCGCCAACAATGCCGATCCAATCATTGCGTAGGGCAGTTGCCTGGGAAATTCCTGCAGAAAGAGGGCATCCCCTACTGCCTGCCCCATCAGGTAGGCACCCATCACAATGAAAAGGTAGAAGAACAGCAGCGCTGCGGGACCGGCCTCGTCACGACGGACGCTGAGCATCCTTCCGATCTGATTGATCATCGCACCTCTACCCGACCACTCGGTTCCGGGCGGTTCGGCTCGGCCGTCTTACCGCTCGCAGGCGCCGTGAGAACTTTCGGCTCACCGTCTGCATAATAGGCCGTGAACCTGCCATCCTGGATCTCCAGAGCGGACGGACGGCCCTGGTATTCCTCCCTGTTCATTCCGGTGTCGATCAGGAAGACATGATTCTCGAAACGGGGAATGATGTCGGATTTCGACAGCACGGTATGGCCTTCTACAATAAATCTCGCCCTGAGCCGCGCCAGCATTGCCATCACGCCGTCCATCAGCTTCTCCTCAGGATCCTGAGCCAGGCCGCGATACCATAATGGTCCTTCCGACGAAACGCACATCCAGCTCTGATAACCGAGCAGCTTCTGCATTTCCTGGACCGCGCCTGGATCGTCGACCCTGCCGCGCGACTGAATCCAATTCATCTCTTCGCCGACGCATTGAACCGCCTCGGCAAGGGTCATATAACGCCAGATCACTTTTTTGTCGCTAAGCGACTGCCAAATGGAGTCGAAATCGGATATTTCCGTGTGGATCTGGTCATCTAATTCCGCAATGTTGCGAAACTTGAGATTGGGGCTCAGACCGCCGTGTACAAACAGGCCGTCGCCGAGCTGGGTGATCGCGTGATGCTTGCGAATCCAGCGACCGTATTTGCTTTGCGGGCCTAGGGCATCCACATATTCGAAATAGCCCGGCGGGTGTGCGTCCATCCACTTCTTGCGTTCCGCCTCATCATTGGGAAGGGCAGCCCCGTGGATGTGCTCGCGGTGCGCAGACTGGAATTTCAGGTAATTTTGATATGCCTCATCCCGCACCTTTTCAGATTGTTCCGTGCCAAAGGAGCGATAGATCGCAGGAGTGACGTAGCGCAAATCATTCATCAAGTTCATGACTTCATGGTTGCCCAGCAGCGGTATCAGTTTCCCGCCCGCCTTTTCCGCCTGGGACTCGAGGTCCATCAGGAGGTCGAGGCAATCGCGAGTTTGCGCCCCGCGATCCATAACATCCCCGGTTTGAACCAGCGTCGCAGAACCGCCAACCCATTGGCTCTTCCCCTCGATCAGCATGGTGCGCTGCAGGATTGTCACCAGTTCCGTGTAGGCGCCGTGGACATCGGCAATTGCCACCACGCGTGTCGGCGCGTGCGCCGTCACAGCGAGCGTCAGCAGTGAGGAAGCGACACAAACTCCCAGGATCTTCAGCGTTAGGCGCCTTTTCATTCCCATGGATTGCCCCCCTGTATGTAAAGTCACTCTAATCCGTCCCAGCGCGCGTTGCAAGAATTCCTTGAGAGGGCTGCGATCCGGACACTGCGACCAATTCATTGCGTGCAAAAGATCAACGCAGAGATCGCAGAGGTTGCAGAGAATAGTCATTCAAAAGCAAAAAATCGTCTGCGGTCTCTGCGCTGAGGTTTTTAGGATGCGGATATGCCGCTCTGTGCTCTTCGTGGCAAAAGCGTTTTCATGCCCTTGCGCTCGCATGCCCGAAAGTGGCGCCGGGCTGCAGGACCGGCATTTTCCAACAAGAAGGTTGATATTCATGCTCAGACCGCGCTAATCTGATTACAGTAGTACAGCGCAGCTTTCATATTCCACGAATCTCGCGAGAAGCATATGAGCCGACAATTCCTGCAACGCGCGCTCCATCCCATCGTTCAGATCCAGGAAAAAGAGATCTTCACGACACTTCTCATGTTTTCCTACTCGTTTCTGGCTATGGCGGCATATAACGCTATCAAACCGGTCACACGCTCAAAATTCATCGACAGCCTGGGCGCGGACAACCTGCCCTACGTGCAATTCGTGGCGGGTTTTTTCATTGCGGCGATCATGGTGGGATACAGCTGGCTCATGATCCGGCTGCCGCGCCGCTGGTCGCTGCCGATTACCCAAACAGGCATCGTTGCGATTCTCATCGCGTTCTGGTTTCTGTTTCGAACCAACCAGGGGTGGGTTTCGGTTGCCTTTTACCTCCTTGGCATCATCCTAGGCCTCCTGCTCATCAGCCAGTTCTGGACCCTTGCGAATGTGGTCTACGAGCCGCGCCAGGCAAAGAGGCTGTTCGGATTCATCGGCGCAGGGTCTTCTCTCGGAGGAATTCTCGGTTCTTTCCTGGCCGCAAATTACGCGCAAAGGATTGGCACCAATAATCTGTTGTTCTTCAGCGTCGCGTTCATGGTGCTCTGTGTGTTTCTCGTAATCCTGGTCATTCGGAGAGAAAGGATCGGGGAAAACGTCGCCCTCGAAATCCGGGCGGAAGAAGGCGTCAGCGCCAGACGGGCCATCGAACTGCTGGGGAAATCGAAACACTTGAGGCTGATCGCGCTTGTGATCAGCTTCGCGGCCATCGGCGCGGCCATTATCGAGCAGCAGTTCAATATGGCCATCGAAGCCGCCAAGGGGCGTAACGCCACGGATTCGATTACGGCATTCCTCGGCATGGTCCAGCTTTACACATCGACGATCGGATTTCTCATCCAGGTCGTGCTGACGAGCCGCATCCACCGCTACCTGGGGATCGGCTTCGCTCTGATTCTCCTCCCCATGAGTCTCGGCACTACGGGCGTGATCATCCTATTCAATGCCGCTTTGTGGGCCCCGAGCCTTGCACGGGTCCTGGATCAATCCCTGCGTTACACGGTCGACAAGACGACGCGCGAGATTCTCTACATGCCTCTGCCGTCCGACATCAAGTTCGAAGCCAAGCCTTTCGTGGACGTGACGGTCGACCGCGTCGCGAAGGCAATGGGCGCCCTGCTGTCGCTGGTGCTGATCAAACCCTGGGGGTGGAATCTCAGCTGGCAGAAGCTGAGCTACGCCAGTGTCGCCATGACTCTGATCTGGCTCTTTCTGGCTCTGCGCGCCAAGCGCGGATACCGGGCTGCATTCCGTCAGAGCATCGAGGACCGTAATATTAAGCCTGCGGATGTTAGGCTCGGGATTGCAGACCTGCAGACGATCGAAACCCTCATTCAGGAGCTGGCGAGTCCCGACGAGCGCAGGGTGTTGTATGCCATCGACGTCCTGGAATCTCTGGACAAGCGCAACCTGATCACCCCGCTGTTGCTCTACCACGAATCGCCCGCGGTCAGGGTTCGGGCTCTAGGTCTCCTCGGCGACACCCTGGCAAACGAATCGGCGCGCTGGCTGCCTGCGATTGAGCGCATGATGGCCGATGAAGATCCTGGAGTCCGCGCTGCGGCTGTAGGGGCGCTGGCGCACATGCGGGATGAGCGCGCGACTGACCTGGTGCGGCCATATTTGCGGGACAAGAATCCTCGCATCGCGATGACTGCCGCCATGGTGCTGTCGGACAGTAGCCATGAAGAGGATGTGACTGCCGCCGAACAGGTGCTGCGGGGCATAGTTTCCGACACGAGAGACTCGGCGGCGCAGGCACGGCGCGAATTTGCCATCGCCTTGCGCTATGTGCCCAATCCCCACTTCCGGCGCCTGCTGATCCCTCTGCTGGCTGACGCACATCCCGAGGTGGCTGAGGAAGCGATGCGAACCGTCAGGCAGCTGGGAATTGCGGACTTTATTTTTGTGCCGACGATGATTTCGCTGCTTCGCAACCGGAAACTCAAGAGCAACGCACGTGAAATGCTGGTCGGCTATGGCGAACAGATCCTGGGTATTCTCGGGCATTTTCTGCGGGACCCCGAGGAGGACATTTGGGTCCGACGCCACATTCCGGGCACCATCGCTCTCATCCCCTGCCAGAAGGCGATGGAGATTCTGGCCGAGGCGCTCGAGGAACCGGACGGTTTTCTGCGCTTCAAGGTTCTGGCCGCAATCGAGAGGCTCCACCGCACGAATCCGGAGATATCATTCAGCCGCGAGTCCATTGAATCGCGGGCTCTCCAGGAAGGTTCACGCTGCCTGGGATACCGGGCTTGCTATCGCCACCTTTACGAACAGGAAAAGCTGCCGAAGGACAGCCTACTCGCCTGCGCTCTGAGAGAAAAAATGGCACGCACCAAGGACCGGGTGTATCGGCTTCTTGGGCTGATTTATCCCTGGAAAGATATCGAAGCGGTTCGCTGGGCGATCCAGCACAGTGACAGCCGCTCCCGTTCGGCGGCTCTCGAATACCTCGATAATGTGCTGAAAGGAGCACTGCGAAAGAAACTGATGCCCGTTCTCGAGGAGCCAGCGGCGGGTGAGGAGTTGAGGGGTCAGCAGCAGAGCATAGAGGTGTCCGTGAGGCGCCTCATTCAAGACCCTGACCCGGTGCTGTCGGCAGCAGCCGTGCTGTTCGCGTGGCAGATCAAGCTCGGAAATCTCAATGCCGAACTGGAGCAGGTGCTCGCCAGCCGGGACGCGCGTGATTGGTGCGTGTTCGAAGCCGCCAGCTGGGTTTCGGCGGCGTTTCGTTTGCAGGAAACCAGACGCCGCGCTCTTTGGATCGAGCCTCTACCGACGGTAGAAGTGGCGGATCGGCTGCGTAGGCTGCCGCTGTTCGCATCTCTATCGGTTGATGGGTTGTTCCGCATTGCCGGGGTCGGAAACCAGGAGCGTTCCGAGTCGAGCCGGACGCTCTATCAGGAGGGAACTGTCCCCGAGACGATCCATCTCTTGCTGGATGGGCATGTATCCTGCAGAGCATTGACCGGCGATGCACGAGAAATCGACGCTCCGGCTGCTCTGGCCTTCCAGGAAGTCCTCGAGAGCCGGCCGATGCGCGAAACCGCGCGCACATCCGGGACGGCTGTCTGTCTGGCCCTCAACGGCGAGGAATGCCGCGCCCTGCTCGCAGACGATACGGAGCTGGTCCAGGGCCTGTTCACGATGTTGTGCGGTGCGGATGGCGGAGAGCCCGCAGGGCTGGTATTCAAAGGGGAGTGGGCAGAGGGAAGAGCAATTCTTCCGAAAGCGGACTTGAAACCGATCGAGAAAATCCTCGTTCTCAGAAACATCCCGGTTTTCTCCGACGTGAGTGCGGATGAAATGCCCGGATTGGCCGCGACCGCGACTGAGGTGCCTCTCCAGAAAGGGGCCATCCTGTTCGGCGAGACCAATCCGCCAGCGCTTTACGCGCTGGTTTCAGGGGAGATTTCCCTGGAGTCTTCCTCAGGCGGGCCGGGACTCCTGGCAGGTTCCAATGACGCGGTCGGCGTTCAGCAAACGCTGGCGGGCCTCAGTCTTGGGCGCAATGCGCGCGTCGTGAGTGACGGCACGGCACTGCGCATCGATCGGGAGGATCTGTTCGATTTGCTGGCGCAACGTCCGGATTTGTTGCGCCAGCTGTTCAGCGCGTTATCCCGGGCCCGGGCTGCCAGGATGGCGATCGTCTCAGCCTAGGAAGGAGCCCACGTGCGTTCCCTGCACTTCAGGGCGTCAGCGATAGCCTTGATGCTGTGCGCCGCGTCCAGCTCGTGGTTCTTCAGGCAAAGTGGCTCAAGCGTCCCCTGGGGCCGGTGAGCGAGTCGTCCCAATCGGCGGGCTTCACGGCGCCGACGTGATCGATGCGTTTGGATGTCATAACCACGCCGCCGGCTTCGCGGTCGCGTACCGGCAGCCGGTCCACGGTAAACTCCTGCTGCCGGATCCTGGTGCGCGCATCGACGGTGTAGCGTACATATAGCAGCGCGGGATTGTCGTCGGCGAAGAATCGAATGCCGGCACCCTTGGGCGCCAGACGATACTCACGATTCGTGATCAGGCCGCCGGCAGTGAACTTCTTGATGTGCGTGAATAGATCCAACTCGTACACCACGGTCATGACGCGCTCGCGGTCCAGAATGGCCGCATAGATCAAGGAAGTATCCACGAACAGCTTCTCGGGCGGCGCCACAACCTTGCAGCGCCCGTCCTTCCACACCAGCAACAGCCGGTCCAGGGGCGAGCATGACAGCAGCGGCGAACCGGCGATCTTGTGACCGATATAGCCTTTCTCCCGGTCATAGGCGAGGGTGAGTTCGTTGGCCGTAAGCTCGCGTTCGGAAATCTCACCAAACTGAGCGAGCCGGGTTTGCCGCGGGAATTCGGCGCCGTATTGCCTCAGCAGGCTGCGCAGGTACCGGATGACGTGCGGCACCAGGGCGGCGAGATCCTGCTCGACCTCGGCCAGCTCACCGCCGAGACGCTCGATCTCCTTGCGGTTTTTCTCGAGGTCGAAGAGCGAGATCCGCCGGATGGGGATGCCCAGGAGCATGTCGACGTCGTCGTGAGTCACATCCCTTTGGAGCCGGTCGCGGAACGGCTGCAGACCTTCCATCACTGCCTGTTGCGCTGCGGCGACAGAGTCGCAGGTCTCGATCCGCTTGTAGATCCGGTTCTCGACGAACAGCCGTATGAGTGTCTGATCACGAATTTCCTCGCTCAGCCGGCGGCGCTTGTGCATCAGCTCCCGGCGCAGGATTTCCACAAGCCGCGACGTGGTGTAACGCAGGATTCCGGGGACATCCATTTCCACGGGCCTGTCGTCGCGAATGACGACAATGCGGCTGGCAATTTGCATCTGGCATTGGGTGAAGGTGTAGAGTGCTTCCACTGCACGGTCCGGGTCCTGTTCGAGCGGCAGCTGGATCTCGATCTCAACTTGCTCCGAAGTGAAATCGTTGATGCTCTTGACTTTGATCTTGCCCTTGCGGGCGGCATCTTCGATCGATGCCATCACCGAGTCTGTGGTCGCACTGAACGGGAGTTCCCGGATGGCGAGTGTGTGCTCGTCCTTCTTCTCGATGCGTGCCCGCACGAGCACGTGACCGCGCCCGTTGTCATAAGCCTCCGCATCCATCAGTCCCCCCTGGGGAAAATCCGGGAGCACGTGGAACGGTTTTTTGCTCAAGATCGCAATCTGGGCCTCGAGCAGTTCGACGAAATTGTGCGGCAGAATGCGGGTGGAAATGCCGACGGCGATTCCCTCCGCGCCCAGCATGAGCAGGAGCGGGATCTTGGCCGGCAGCGTGACAGGCTCCTTCCTGCGTCCGTCATAGGAGGATACGAATTCGGTCAACTCGTCGTTGAAAAGCTCTGCGCGTGCGAGGTCGGTCAGCCGGCACTCGATGTAACGGGGGGCCGCCGGGGGATCGCCGGTGAGGATATTGCCGAAGTTGCCCTGGCGCTCGATGAGATACTGACGGTTGGCCAGCGCGACCAGCGCTTCGCCGATCGAGGCGTCGCCGTGCGGGTGGAACTGCATGCAGTAGCCGACAATGTTGGCCACCTTGATGAGCTTGCCGTCGTCATTCGCGTGGAGCGAAAAGAGGATGCGGCGCTGCACAGGCTTCAACCCATCGTCAAGATGGGGGATGGCACGATCGCGGATCACGTAGGATGCGTACTGAAGGAAATTAGCATCCATCAGGTGCTTGAGCGGCCCATCCCCGGTGGCCTGCAATCTCCCGCCGGCGCTCGTGGAGACCGCGTCGGTTCCAGGTGCGGCCCCTTGATCCGCAGGCGTTTCCTCACCGAACAACGGCAGCTTCTTCTGGCCATCCGTCATGGCTCGGCCTCGACGACGAGGTGGTCCATGATGTATTGTCGCCGCTCCGGGGTATTGCGGCCCATGTAGAAACCCAGGATCGCAGGCACGCCGTGCCGGTTGGCGGGGCGCACGGGAGTCAGGCGCATGTCCGGACCGATGAAGCGCTTGAATTCGGCCGGGGAGATTTCGCCGAGGCCTTTGAAGCGCGTCACTTCCGTCCCGCGCAGCTCTTTCACCGCCGCATCGCGCTCGCCCTCGGAGTAGCAGTAGATTGTGTCTTTGCGGCTGCGCACGCGGAAGAGCGGAGTTTCCAGGATGTGGACGTGGCCTTCGTGCACAACGGGTTCGAAGAAGCGCAGGAAGAAGGTCAGCAGGAGATTGCGGATGTGCAACCCATCCACGTCCGCATCCGTGGCGATGATGACCTTGTGATAGCGCAGCCGCTCGACGGAATCTTCAATATCGAGGCTGCGCATCAAGTTATAGAGCTCCTCGTTCTTGTACATCACGTCGCGCTGCAGGTCGCAGACATTCAGCGGCTTGCCGCGCAGAGCGAAGATCGCCTGAGTGTTCACGTCGCGGCAACTTACGATCGAGCCGGCCGCCGACTGGCCCTCGGTGATGAAAATCATGGAGGAGGCACCACGCCCGGAGCGTTTGTCGAAGTGAACCTTGCAGTCTTTGAGCTGCGGCACCCTAATGGAGGTCGCGCGCGCGCGCTCCCGCGCCATTTTCTTGATCGACTGCAGCTCCTTGCGCAGCTTGACCGTCTCTTCGATTTTGAGCAAAGCTTTTTCGGCGGCCTTGGGATTGCGGTGCAGCAGGTCGGCGACAATTTCGCGCACCTGCCCGACCAGCTCGCCACGCAACTCCGTGTTGCCGAGTTTGTTCTTGGTCTGCGATTCGAATACCGGTTCCTTCAGCCGGATGGCGATGGCCCCCGCCATGCCTTCGCGGATGTCGTCCCCCTCGAACTTCCCCTTGGAAAACTCGTTGAATCCCTTGACCAGCCCCTCGCGGAAAGCGCTCAAATGAACGCCGCCATCAATGGTGTACTGGCCGTTGACGAAAGATAGAAACGTCTCGTCGAAGCGCTGCGTGTGCGTCAGGGCAAGTTCCATTGTCTTGGTGCGGTAATGCAGGGGCGGGTAAAGCGCCTCGTCGCCGACTTCGTCGTGCAAAAGATCCAGCAGGCCGTTGCGTGAGAGAAAGATCTGGCCGTTGTACTCGATGCGCAGGCCGGCGTTCAGGAAGGAGTAAAGCTGCAAGCGGCGAACGACGTGATCCGTGACGAACGCGACGCTCCCGAAAATATCCGGGTCGGGCTCGAAACTGACCAGGGTTCCGTCCGGCTCCTCCGGCGTCTTCCCTTTCTGTGATTCGAGCAGTTTTCCGCGCTCGAAGACCCCGCCTGCGCACTCACCGCTGCGGAAGCTCCTGACGATGAACCACTTTGACAGCGCGTTGACCGCCTTCGTCCCGATCCCGTTCAAACCCACGCTGAACTGGAAAACGTCGTCGCTGTACTTCGCCCCGGTGTTGATGCGCGACACGCACTCGACGACCTTTCCGAGCGGGATGCCGCGGCCAAAATCGCGCACGGTGACCCGTGGCCCTTCCATGGCTACGGTGATGCGGTCGCCGAAACCCATAATGAACTCGTCGACGGAGTTGTCCACGACTTCCTTGAGGAGAACGTAGATGCCGTCGTCGTAGTCCGATCCATCCCCGGTTCGGCCAATGTACATCCCCGTACGCTTGCGGATGTGCTCCAGCGAGGAAAGGGTCTTGATCTTATCTTCGTCGTAGTTGTGCGGCTTCGTTGTCATGCTCAAGGGGCTGTGATTCTACCAGCTTCGATGTCCCGGAAAAAGAGGGCAGGACGTGCATCACCTTTTTGCTATCACGTCCACTTCGCTATAAAAGGTGTTGCCATAGTCGTCGTCAACTTCAGTCGCAACGCAGTTGAAGAGCAGATAACGGTATTTTCCCAGAGCGCCGCTCGAGTCTGTAATGCTTACGCCGTACTGGCCGCCGCCATAGCCCTGCTGCGGCCTGGTATCCACCACCGCGATGAGCTTCCAGCCGCAGGTCGTGGGATCGATACTGCCGGCAGGGGCTGCATTAAATTTCGGGTCGGTCCCATCGCTGGCATAGAGCTTGTACACCTGCGGTCCGCGCGTGTTGGGGTGCCAGGAGTAAGTGTTGACCTGGGCAATCTCGATCACGCTGCCCAGGTCCATGCGGAAGCGCCCCCCTATGGTTCCCGCATTAAAAAAGAAGTTAGCCGAGGGCTGGTCCTCATCGGTCGGCAGGAGGCCGTCCGTGAGGGCGCTCAGATCGGCCCCGTTGGGGTCCATCTCGCCATCGACGAACGCCAGTTTCGCCTTGGCGGCCGCATCGTCTTTGACGGGCGCGGGCACGGTTTTAAACTTGAAGTCCTTGGTGGCTGCAGCGTTGTTATTGCAATCGACGGCAACCTTTACCTCGGTAAACGCCGCAACGGCCAAGCCCAAAAGGGCCACGGCCAATCCCAGGCAGATGATATTCGGTTTCACGCAAACCTCCTTAACCTCTCACAAGCGGCTTGTAGTGGATGCGATGGGGCTGGTCGGCAAGAGCACCCAAGCGCCGCCTGCGGTCTGCCTCATAATCCTGATAATTCCCTTCGAACCAGACCACCTTGGAATCGCCTTCGAAGGCGAGAATGTGGGTCGCGATCCGGTCCAGAAACCATCGGTCATGGCTGATGACCACTGCGCACCCGGCAAACGACAGCAGGGCGTCCTCCAGCGAGCGGAGCGTGTCGACGTCAAGATCGTTGGTCGGCTCATCGAGGAGCAGCAGGTTGCCGCCGCTCTTGAGCACTTTAGCCAGATGGACGCGGTTGCGTTCACCTCCGGATAAATCCTTGACACGCTTCTGTTGATCCGATCCTTTAAAGTTGAACGCGGCCGCGTAGGAGCGAGCGGGCACCTCGCGCTTGCCGAGAGCCACCACATCCGATCCATCGCTGATTTCCTCCCAGACCTGGCGTTCCCCGTTCAAGGTGTCGCGGCTCTGATCCACGTAAGCGACCTTCACCGTTTCTCCGAGCCTCAAAGCACCGCCGTCCGGCTTCTCTTCCCCGACAATCATGCGGAAGAGCGTCGTTTTGCCGGCGCCGTTGGCGCCGATCACGCCGACGATGCCGCCGGGCGGCAGCGTGAATGACAGGTCTTCAATCAACAATTTGTCGCCATAGCCCTTGCGCAGATTCTTCGCCTCGAGCACGAGGCCTCCCAGTCGCTGCCCTGGAGGAATGTGCAGATCGGTGGCTTGGACGCGCTTCTCGGCTTCCATTTCCTCGGCGAGCAGCTGCTCGTACGCGGTCAGACGCGCCTTCCCTTTCGCCTGGCGGGCGCGGGGAGACATGTGCACCCATTCCAATTCGCGCTGGAGCGTGCGCCGGCGCGCGGACTCTTGTTTCTCCACGAGCGCGAGGCGTGCCTGCTTCTGCTCAAGCCAGGAGGAGTAATTCCCTTCCCACGGGATGCCCTCGCCGCGGTCCAGTTCGAGGATCCAGCCTGCGACGTTGTCGAGGAAATACCTGTCATGCGTAATCGCGACTACCGTTCCCGGGTACTCCTTCAGGAAGCGTTCCAGCCATGCGACGGACTCCGCGTCGAGATGATTGGTGGGTTCGTCGAGCAGCAGCAGATCGGGCCGTTCCAGAAGCAGGCGGCACAGGGCAACCCGACGCCTTTCGCCGCCGGAGAGCTTTGTCACGTCGGCATCGCCGGGAGGGAGGCGCAAGGCGTCCATTGCGATCTCGAGCGTCCGATCGAGCTCCCACGCATTGCAGGCGTCGATGGCGTCCTGCACACGCGCCTGCTCGGCCAGGAGCTTGTCCATATCCTCCGGCGAGAGATCTTCTGCAAAACGAGCATTGATGTCATCGAATGACTGGAGCAATTCTCTTGTGGCGCGCACTCCCTCTTCCACGTTGCCAAGAACGTCCTTTGAGGGATCGAGCTGGGGTTCCTGCGGCAAAAAGCCGACCTTCACCCCCTCGGCCGGCCATGCCTCCCCAAGGAATTCGGTAACTACCCCGCCCATGATCTTAAGCAGGGTGCTCTTGCCGGCGCCGTTGGCGCCAATAAGCCCGATCTTTGCCCCTGGGAAAAATGACAGCCAGATCCCCTTGAGCACTTCACGATTCGGAGGGTAGACCTTACGCAGGTCCTTCATGACGTAGATGTATTGGTAAGACACGCGCCGCTCCTTCAGGAGGTCAATGAATTAACTACGAACTTATAAGCGATCCGTCCCCGCCGTGCAAGAGTAGACCAACTAATTGCGGACTCATCCTCTCAAATTGCCGGAAAGAATGTTAGCGGCGCAGGGAAGCCGGTATAATGCCCATCGTTCAGCACCTGGTTCCTGATATTAAGATTGTGGCGTCAGGTATGTGATGGATCGAAGAAGGCTGATGTGACAAATGGTCTCTTCCCGTAAACAGTCCCTCATGCGCGTGGCGCGCACCCAGGCGCATGAAAATTAATGGTCTTTTTAAGGCAGCCACGAATGACACGAATTGATGCGAAGCACCCTCCTTTCGGGCCGGAAAAAATTCGTACTATTCGTGTCCTTCGTGGCTGCTTTTGCAGTTTTGAGCCGAGTTATTTTCGAAGCAGTCCCTCATGCGCGTGGCGCGCACCCTGCGACGCATGAAAATGATGCAGTTCATAGAGTCTTCGAGTCTTTGGGTCTTAGTGGTTGAGCGGACTAGGGACCACCAAGACTCAAAGACTCCAAGACCCAAAGAGTTATTTTCGGAACAGAGAATGAACTAGACCCCAGGGGGCAATGGGTATGCGCTGGTTGCGCCGCGTGATCTTCATAATTCTGTTTCTGCTGGTCTTGATTTCGGTCACCGGATGGCTGCTCCTCGCCGGCAGCCGGGCGCAACTGGATGGCAGTCTGGAGCAAACAGGGCTTTCGGCGCCCGCCAGCATTAGCCGCGATCATCTCGGTGTCGCCACGATCGAGGCCGTGAACCGCCGCGACCTGGCATACGCTTTGGGCTTCATCCATGCGCAGGAGCGTTTCTTTGAAATGGACTTGATGCGCCGGATTGCTGCCGGTGAACTGGCGCAATTGGTTGGCCCTGCCGGGCTCAATCTGGATCTCAATCACCGCCGGCACCGGTTCCGCGACCGGGCGCAGGCTGCAATCTCAGTTTTGTCCGCGGAAGATCGCGCGTTGTTCGACGCGTATCGCACGGGTGTAAACGCCGGTCTGGAATCGCTCCGGGTGCGCCCATGGGAGTACCTGCTGCTGCGCACCTCGCCGGAGCCATGGCACGAGGAGGACAGCCTGTTGACGGTCCACACCATGTTCCTGGACCTCAACGAGGACGGCACCAACGACCGTGAAATGCGCTTCTCCCAAATGCGCGCGGCATTGCCGGCAGCGGCAGTTGATCTCCTCCTGACACGCGACGGCTCCCACGAAGCGCCCTTGCAGGGAGCGCCCATGCCCGCGCCGACAATTCCGGGACCGGACGTGCTGAACCTGCGCGCTTATCCGGCGGCAAGCGTCCCAATCACGCTTGGCGACAATGCGCGCCCAGGCAGCAACAATTTCGCCGTTGCCGGCGCGCTCACCGGCGAGGGCGCCCTGGTCGCCAACGACATGCACCTGGTGCTGCGCGCACCGAACATCTGGTTCCGTGCGCGCCTCCGCTATCCTGATCCGCAAGCTCCTGGACAAGTCGTCGACCTGAATGGCCTCACCCTGCCGGGCATGCCGGCGCTGGTGGCCGGCTCGAACGGCCACATTGCCTGGGGGTACACCAACAGCTACGGCGACTGGCTGGACTGGGTGCGCATCGAGCGGGATCCCGGCGATGCCTCGCGCTATCGCGTGCCTGATGGCTGGGCCCAGATCGAGACACACGTTGAAACCATCTACGTGAAAGGCGGAACGTCACAATCGCTGAGCATAGAGGAAACGCGCTGGGGTCCGATCATGGGCAAGGACGCCGATGGCACAGCGATGGCGCTGGCCTGGATTGCCCATGAGCCGCGCGTCTTCAACCTCAACCTGATGAAAATGGAACGGGTGCGCAGCGTGCGCGAAGCGCTGGATCTTGGCCCGACCATCGGCATGCCTCCGCAAAACCTGGTCGTGGGCGATGCCGAAGGCCACATTGGCTGGACACTGACAGGAAACACCCTGCCCCTGCGTGCCGGCTTCGATCCGGCGCTGCCTGCATCATGGTCGGCGCCGGGCACGGGTTGGATCGGGTTTGCCGCACCAGCGCAGTTTCCGCGCATCGAGGATCCCTTAGCCAGTCGTCTGTGGACTGCCAACAACCGCACAACTTCGGATGCCTGGTTGGCATTGGTAGGCGACGGCGGCTATGACAACGGCGCGCGCGCGATGCAGATTCGCAACGACCTGTTCGCGCGCAAGCATTTCGCACCTGCCGACTTGCTGGCCGTGCAGCTGGATGACCGCTCCTTGTTCCTCGCGCGCTGGCAGGAGTTGCTGCAGGAGATCCTTTCAAATACCGATGAGCCCAAACTGGCGGAGCTCAAGCGCCTGACCGGCTCCTGGAGCGGGCGCGCCGCGTCCGACAGCGTCGATTATCGCCTCGTGCGGACATTCCGCCAGTATGTCTGGCAGGCAGTCCTGGCGCCCTTCGTCGGCCGGGTCAAGATTCGCTTTTCCGATTTCGCGCTGCCGCCGATGTACGATGGCGAGGCACCGGTATGGGCGCTGCTGCAGGCGCGCCCCATCCACATGCTCGATCCCAAATACGCGGATTGGGACGCCCTGCTACAAGCCGCGGCACAACGCGTCGTGGAGACACTTGGAAGCAGGCCCGGCGGCCTGACATCTCAAACTTGGGGCGAACGCAACACGGCGGCCATCCGGCATATGATGTCGACGTCTCTGCCGGGCTTCTTGGCCCGATTCCTCGATATGCCGGCCGACCGCCTCCCGGGCGACACGCATATGCCCCGTGTCCAAGGACCGGCGTTCGGCGCCTCCGAGCGCTTTGTCATCATGCCGGGACACGAGGAGCGCAGTTTCCTGCACATGCCGGGGGGCCAGAGCGACCACCCGTTGTCGCCCTTTTATGGCGCGGGGCACGAAGATTGGGCACAAGGCCGCGCCACCCCGCTGCTGCCGGGTCCGGCTGAGCATCGGCTGACTCTGGACCCGGCGAAGTGAGCCATGCGGATCAGCATCTTTTGTTGTATAGTGCTTGTGTAAAACTGACTTGCGGAATTCGAGACGCTGGAAATTTCCGATGGATAAATAGATCCCTTTATGAAGAACCGCCGTAATTATTACCGTCTGCTTCAAGTGCAACCGGATGCGCCGGTCGAGATTATCCGAGCCGCTTTTCGCACCTTGATGCTGAAATTGAAGCATCATCCCGACCTCGGGGGTTCGGCCTTGGACGCTTCGGATCTGAACGAGGCCTACGAGGTGCTCACCGATCCCAAACGTCGCGCCACCTACGACAAGGAACTGTATCTCCACTACACCAAGCGAACCGAAGCCCCTGACAAGTCTCCCCTGATCACACTATTTTGCCCGGTCTGCAAACGGCCCCTGGCGCGCAAGCCGCAACCCGGAGATCGCTGCTCGACCTGCCAGAGCCCATTGCAGTCGGAAAAGCCAAACGATCACAAGCAAGCGTATCAGCGCGCGCTGGCGCGCACCCGGAGGGACGAAAAGGTCTTCTATTACACAACCTGGCCCGGCAAAGCTCAGCAAGGAAGGATGATCGACTTATCGCCTCAAGGTATGCGATTTTGCTGCTCCAAAAAAATTCCCCCGGGCACGGTATTGAAAATCAAAAGTGAACTCTGCGATGCATCCGGTACCGTCACCAATGCCCAAAAAGAAATCGTCGATGGACAGGGTTTATACGCCATAGGCATAGTTTTCCTTGCCGTCAACTTCATCGAACCGAGGGGCTCATTCGTTTCCACGTCCGCCTGAACGAAGGTCCGCTGGATTCACGGGAGTAATCATTGAGGAGATAGGGTCCGGCTCCGCGTGGCGACAAAATGCAGAATTGGCCGTCATGAGGCAGCGAGTGGAGGTATCATCTGGAGCTATACTGGGTATGGGCGCAAGGGATCGAAGTGGGGCTGTGCTGGAGGCTGCATGCGTTTGAAGTCACCGCGTTGGCTGCTAATTCTCGAAGCCATTCTGCTTCTTGGTTCGCTTCTGATTCTGGCTTACAAGGCAGCCACGAGGGTACTGCCTCTTCCTCTCGATCGGATCGAGCAAAAACGCGGCTACCAAAGGCCCGCTCCCGGGCCGACAATTCTGGATTACTACCGTCGATATCCGGACCGGTACATCCGGGTAGGGGATGAATCCTGGCAATTTGATCCCCGCACCCTGGTTTCCACCCACTCCTTTTCTCTCCGCAACCTCGCCACCGTGGCATACAAGGAAATCGAGGTGCGTTTTACTTATGAATCCCCGAGCGGAAAAACTCTGCTTACCCGGGACATCAAGATCCCGGGCCAGCTGCAAGCTCAGGGAACAATGAGCCTGAAAAAGATCAAGGTCACGGGGGTACCCGCCACAACCAAGAGTGCGGTACTGGTGGTGGCCAAAGCTCTGATGGTCCAGTGAGAATGGAAATGAACGACTCGACTGCCGATGTCCTTATCTGCGGCGCCGGGATCGCCGGCGTTGCCGCAGCCTATCATCTAAGTGTCCGGCATGGCGTGAAAAAAGTGTTGCTCGTGGATGAGCAAGCGCCACTGTCGGTGACCAGCGACAAGTCCACGGAGTGCTACCGAAACTGGTGGCCCGGCCCGGGGGATGCCATGGTCCGGCTGATGAACCGCAGCATTGACATCCTCGAAGACCTGGCCCATGAAACCGGCGACCGTTTCAATCTCAACCGGCGCGGTTACCTCTTTGTCACCGCCGATCCCGCCCGCATTCCATCCTTCCAAAAAGCTGCGGAAGAATCCGCATCCCTGGGCGCCGGCCCGGTGCGCTATCACACAGGCAAACCGGGGGAACCGGAGTACGTTCCGTCGCCTGCCCGAGGCTTTGAGAATCAGCCCACCGGTTCGGACTTGATCACTGACAGAGCCCTGATACGCGAGCAGTTCCCGTACCTCTCCGAAAACACTGTTGCGGTAGTTCATCCCCGGCGCTGCGGCTGGTTTGGCGCCCAGCAGCTGGGCATGCACATGCTCGAGCAGGCAAGGGAACATGGCACCACGCTTCTGCATGCCCGCGTGGAGGATGTGCTGGTAAGCGGCGGCAGGGTAGAGGGCGTGCGCCTCATGAACGAAGCGGGCTCAAGGGTGGTATCGACACGCAAATTCGTAAACGCAGCAGGACCGTTCCTGCCTAGGATAGCGAAAATGGTCGGCGTGGATCTGCCGGTGTTTCATGAACTCCACATCAAAGTGGCCTTCAGAGATCACTTGCGTGTGTTGAGACGCGATGCTCCGTTGTTGATCTGGACCGATCCCACGCGTCTCCCATGGTCGGAAGAAGAACGCGCCATGCTGGGCGAAGAGGACGAGACCCGATACCTGCTGGGCGAGTTCCCGGCCGGTGTGCATGCGCGCCCGGAGGGGGGAGCCGACGCCGATGTGGTGCTCATTCTCTGGACCTATGACGTCAAACCAGTGGAGCCTGCCTTCCCCTTTGAACTCAACCCCTACTACCCTGAAATCGCGTTGCGCGGGCTTTCCGTCATGATCCCCGGCCTGGAAGCCTACGCCGGCCACCTGCCCAAGCCGGTTCTGGATGGCGGCTATTACACCAAGACGCGCGAAAACCGGCCCCTCATCGGTCCCATGCCGGTCGAGGGATCGTACGTGATCGGAGCCCTGTCCGGGTTCGGTTTGATGGCCTCCAGCGCATCCGGTGAGCTCCTGGCCAACCATCTGACCGGCAGCGTCTTGCCGTCCTACGCGCCAGCTTTCTCCTTGGATCGCTACCAGGATCCAGAGTATCAACAACTACTGGAAACCTGGGATGACACCGGGCAGATCTAGACCACATTTATCTGTGGGACCCCGAATGAAACCAATAGTAACAGCCCGGTGTATCCCATAGGCGTTAACTTGGGAGCAGTCCATCATGCGCGTGGCGCACCCAGGCGCATGAAAATTAATGGTCTTTTTAAGGCAGCCGCGAATGACACGAATTGGTGCGAAGCACCCCCTCCCGGGCCAGCAAAAATTCGTACCATTCGTGTCCTTCGTGGCTGCTTTGGCAGTTTTGAGGCGAGTTATCTTCGGAGCAGAGATACCGTACAGTTGCGTTCCACCCCACCAGAATCCTGCGTCAATGTCATTCTATTAGCCGATCGTCAGAGGGTGTCTTCCTCGTAGACATTGGCGATGCAGCACAAGAAGGTCAGCGGTTCTTTGTCGCTCTCGTTCCGCATGCTGTGAACTTCCATCGTGGGAATGAACACAAAATCGCCGGGTCCGAGGACTTTCTCGGCAACGACCTGATCGGTTTTGGCATCGTGCTGGAAACACCGGACGTGCCCGGTGAGGATGTACATTGTCTGGTAATAAAGATGATTATGGATCGGAATCTCTCCGCCCTGACCGATGGTGAAATAGCGCAGGCCGTATTCTGCCGCACCCTCAGGCCCAACGGTGGAAAGCCAGCGGATATAGACCTCTTTCAAAGGGTAGGGCTTCCCTTTATACGGATAGGTTTCGATTTTCTGCTCTTTGGCGTCCCTGAAATTTTTGACGATCATGAAGAACTCCCTTCGCCATCTCTATCAAACTACCACAACGACCCACCATTTGCGTAGACATCCAATCGCACATGAGAATCGGTAAGGAAGGGCTCCTGCCGCTGATCACTTCTTTTTCGGTTTTAGTGGCGGCAGTTTAGTAGGTTGTCGTATGATGACCGCCGACAATGAGCCAAGTTCGTGCTTTCCCAAACCGCAACACAGGAGCAGGCGTCATGAATCGATTCAGGCAGACTCAACTATTCCGATCCCCGCTAGCTAGGAAGCTGCTGGTGATCTTTTTTGCGTTTTCGTTGGTCTCGATCGCGGTACTGGCCCAGCAGGCACCGGCGAAACGGCCCTTGAACCACAACGATTACGACACCTGGCGGACGATTTCCATGCAGCAGTTGACACGCGACGCCAAGTTCCTGGGCTACACCCTCAATCCCCAGGATGCGGATGGAGAGGTTGTAATCCGCAACCTGGCCTCCAGCCAGGAATGGCGCTACAACCGCGGCCACAGGGTCGAGGCAGCCCCTGCCCCGGCAGTCGATGAGGGCACGGATCAGGGGCGCGGTGCAGGCGCTCGTGGCGGCGGGGGCGGCAGTGCCGGCCTGACCTTTACCTCGGATGTGCGTTTTGCGCTCTTCCAGATCCTTCCTACTCAGAAGGAAAATGAAGATGCGAAGAAGGCAAATACGCGGGCCGCGGATATGCCGCAAAATGCCATGGGAATCATGGACCTGTCCAATGGCAAGGTGGAACGAATTGAACGGGTAAGGCGATTTGCAGTGCCTGAAGAGGGCGCCTATGTCGCCTATCTGATTGAGCCCAAACCCGAGCCTGCCGCGCAAGGCCGCGGCACCGACGCGGGAGCTGCGGGAGCTGCCGGCGCTGCGGGTGCGGGCACTCCGCCCGCTGGCGGAGGCGGCGGAGGCCGCCAGGGCGCAGCCGCAGGTGGCCGCCAAGGGACCGGCGGAGCCGCTGCAGGCCGCGGCGGCCGTGGCGGCGGAGCCCGAACCGAGTACGGCGTCGAAATGGTCGTGCGTAACCTGGCGGATAAATCCCAGCGCAGCTTTGCCGATGTGCTCGATTTTTCCCTCACCAGGGACGGCAAGAACCTGGTCTACACCGTTTCCTCCAGGAAACCTGAAGGGAACGGCATTTTTCTGATGCCGCTCGGATCCACCACTGAGCCGAAGGCCCTTCTCAGCGGCCGTGGCAGGTACACCAGGATCGCCTGGAATGAAAAACAGACCCGGATGCTCTTTTCGAGCGACAAGGACGACGCCGCAGCCAGGCAGCCAAAGGCCAAGATCTACCTGGTCGACATGGCGAATCCGACGGCAACGGAGTTGATTTCAACCTCGACGGCGAATTTCAAACCGGGATATGTCATCAGCGGCCGCGGCAGCTTGTCGTTCTCGCAGGATGGCACCAGGGTCTTCTTCGGCATCGCCGAGCCCGGTGAGGCGCCCGAGAACACGGAGGAAACACCGGCCGCGACTCCGGCCCCCGCCGCAACTGCGGCCGCAACCGACGCGGACAAAGTCTCTGCCGACCTGTGGCACTGGAAGGATGATTTCATCCAGCCCATGCAGAAGGTGCGTGCCAATCAGGATGCCAGCCGGTCCTACACCGTCGCATTCGACCTGAGCAATAAAAAGCTGACCCAGCTCTCGGACGAGACACTCCCCCAGGTCACCCCCCAGGCGGACGGCCGCTGGGCGCTGGGCTCCGATGACCGGCCGTACCGGATCATGGTCGGATATGAGCAGGGAAACATGTCGGATTACTACCTCGTCAACACCGACGAAGGCAGCCGGAAAAAGCTTCTTACTAAACAGACGAGCTCCATTTCCTTCTCGACCACGGCGAAATACGGCCTGCACTTCGACGGCAAGGACTGGATCAGTATCTCCATTCCTGACGGCAAGGAAGTAAACCTGAGCAAGGGTCTGGGTGTGAATTTCTATAATGAAAACAACGACACGCCGAGCATTCCGGGTTCCTACGGCACCGGCGGATGGACGAAGGACGATAGTTACGTGCTGCTGTACGATCGGTACGACATCTGGCGGGTTGCGCCCGACGGCTCCGGCGCCAAGAATCTGACCGACGGCGTCGGCCGCAAAGATAAAACCGTATTCCGATACATCAACATGCGTACCGAGCCCAACGAAAGAGGGATCGATCCGACTCAGCCGATGTTGCTGCGGGCCGAAAACGAGTGGACGCGCGACACCGGCTTCTATCGTGAAAAATTCGAGGGTGGGCCGCCGCAAAAACTGGTGATGGCGGCCAAGAACTTCAGCACCCCCATCAAAGCCAGGAACGCCGACGTCTATATGCTGACGGGATCGACGTTCAACGAATTTCCCGACATTCTCGTGGGCGGACCGAATTTCAACGATATGAAGAAGGTCACCAACGCCGACCCGCAGAGAGCCAACATCCTCTGGGGTACGTCCGAACTCATCCGCTTCAAGAACAGTGATGGCATTCAGCTCAGTGCCAGCCTGTACAAGCCGGAGAACTTCGATCCGAAGAAGAAGTATCCGATGATGGTTTATATCTACGAGCTGCTCTCGAACAACGTGAACAACTTCGTGAATCCGTCGCCCGGCACCTCGATCAACATTTCTTACTACGTCAGCAACGGCTACCTTGTGCTGGAACCGGACATCATTTACACGATCGGTTATCCCGGCCAGAGCGCCATGAAATGCGTTCTACCTGCGATCCAGTCGGTCGTGGACAAGGGATTCGTGGACGAGAAGGCGATCGGCATCCAGGGGCACAGTTGGGGAGGGTATCAGATCGCGTACATGGTGACCCAGACCAACCGCTTCGCAGCCGCGGAAGCAGGAGCTCCCGTTTCCAACATGACCAGCGCCTACAGCGGCATTCGCTGGGGGACGGGATTGCCGCGGCAGTTCCAGTACGAGCACACGCAGAGCCGTATCGGCGCGAACCTGTGGGAGGCCACGATGCAGTACATCCAGAACTCCCCGGTTTTCCAGGCCAATCGCGTGCAGACGCCTCTTCTTATCCTGCACAACGACGGCGACGATGCGGTCCCCTGGTATCAGGGAATCGAGTACTACCTCGCGCTGCGCCGGCTGGGCAAGGAAGTGTACATGTGGGTGTACAACGGAGAGCCCCATGGCTTACGCAAGCGCGCAAACATGAAGGACTACACGGTGCGCATGCAGCAGTTCTTCGATCATAAGCTCAAGGGCGCGCCCATGCCGGAGTGGATGGGAAAAGGGATTCCTTACAGCGATAAGGATAAAGAGAAGGAGCGTTTCAAGGAAGCGACATACGGCAAAAAGAAGTAGCATTTCCCCCTCAGCCGCGGAGCCGCGGCAGATAGCCGAGACCGGGGGCGCACCGTTTTGCAGCTCGCCCCCGGGTACTCCCCAGGCGTCCCTCCGGGAGGCCCGGTTTTGAAACAGCCTCGGCGGCCAGGGCCTGTTGCCTATGAGATTTGCGATCAATCCGCTACTGGCGGCTACCGAGGCACCGCCTATACCCGAAGTGCAAAGCTGGGTAGCCGGCCGCGCTCCTGGCAGCCTCCCCATCATCGACCTCCTCCAGGCCGTCCCGGGATATCCGCCCGATTCCAGTCTGATAGCGCACGTGGCTGAAAAAGTGGCGGATTTTCGCATGTCGCTTTACACACCGATCTTTGGGACCACGGGACTGCGCGACGCGATGGCGGCGCAAATCGAAGCAGTCTACGGGGGCTCGGTCGCCCCGGATCAGGTGTGCATCACCGCGGGCTGCAACCAGGCTTTTTATGCGGCTATGATCGCCCTTGCCAAACAAGGCGACAATGTCATTCTGCCGACCCCTTATTACTTCAATCACCAGATGACCTTGGACATGCTTGGCCTGCAGGCCCGCCATCTGCCGACCCGCGAGGCAAACGGTTTTGTTCCTGATCCGGACGAAGCCGCAGCCCTTGTGGATGCCGGCACGCGCGCCCTGATTCTAGTGACACCCAACAACCCTACCGGCGCCGTGTACCCGCCGGATACAATTGAAAAATTCTTTGACCTGGCTGCGAGCCGGCGGATCACCCTGATCCTCGATGAGACCTACCGCGACTTTCTTCCTGTGGATCAATCACGGGCGCATGGCCTCTTTCTCCGGCCGGATTGGCATGACACACTGATTCACCTCTACAGTTTTTCCAAGGCTTACAGCCTGGCGGGTTACCGTGTGGGGGCTATGGCTGCATCCACTCGATTTATCGCCGAGATCCTGAAAATCATGGATTGCCTCATCATCTGTGCCCCCCATATCTCCCAAATTGCGGCGCAGTTCGCGATAGAAAGGCTGGCGGAGTGGCGCCGGCAGAAGCGGGCGCTCATGGCCGGCCGCATTGAAGCTTTCCGAAAATCCGTGGCGGCCCATGCAAGCCATTGGGTGATCGGCTCGATCGGAGCCTATTTCGCCTACCTCCGTCACCCGTTCGAAAAGTTGAACTCCATCCAGGCCGCCCGGCAGCTCGCCGGCACGCCTGGGCTTCTTTGCCTGCCCGGAAGCGCGTTCGGCCCGGGGCAGGAACGGTTCCTGCGCGCCGCCTTCGCCAACATCGATGCCTCTCAGATGCCCGAAATCGCCCGCCGCCTCGGATCCTGCACCCAATCATGAGGATCAAAGCAAAGCACAACTGATTCGTGTGCTTCGTGGCCGCTTTTGAAAGAACTGCGGATTGTCCTAGCCGGAGGAAAGCAGGTAGGCGATCAGCGGAGTCAGAGTCAGCGGGCTGAGAAGCGTGGTTACCACAACCGTGCCGGTTACCAGGGGCGTGTCGAGATCGTATTCCACCGCCAATATTGTCGCTACCACCGCTGCAGGCATCGCGCATTGCAGAACCGCAGCCTGGCGGGTCACTCCCGACAGGCCGAGCAAGCGGGCCAGAATCAAGGCGATCAGAGGCGAAGCAATCAGCTGCAGAAAGGCCGCCGCGCCGATGAGAGTGACGCGGTTGCTCGGCCAGGTGCGCGCCTGAGCTATCTGCAAGCCCAGTATCACGAGCATGAGCGGAATCGCAGCGTCGCTCAGCAGTGTGACCGATCGATCCACAAACAGAGGGACGCGCAAGTCAGCCCAGCGTACAATCGCAGCAGCTATCAAGCCGTACACCGCAGGAACCGTCAGCAATTTTCGGAGCGCCTGCTGAATCGAAAGCTTCCCCATCGAGGCAACCAGAACCCCAACGGTGTAGAGGATCACCGTGCTGAAAACGAAGCAGACCATGGCGCGCGCCAGCCCCCGTTCGCCAAAGGCAAACTTGTTGGCGGCAAGACCGTAGTTGCCGCTATTGACGAAAACCGACGCGACAATCAAGCTCGCCAGCAGCTGCCGTCCCACGCCCAGCATCCGTCCACACAGGAAGGAAAGAGCCGCCATGATCGCGCTTACCGAAAGCATCAGCAGCGCCAGTTTGCCGAATTCACCGGCAGCGATCTCCACGTGCGCCAGCGAAGTAAACACCAGACAGGGGCTGAAGATATAAAAGGTCAGGCGGGATGCGGTTTTGACGTCGGGCTGCATGGTACGTCCCAGGGCAAAACCGGCACCGGCGGCGAGAAGTATGGGGAGCAAGTTGTCGACAAACACGCTTTGAATTAAATCGAATCCCATGATCTGCCGGTTCAATCCTCGAATTAGATCCCGGGAATATAACATACGAAAGTGATTTCATGTGTTTCGTTTCACATACTTACAAGGGCTTGCCACCCAGACAAGACATGCAAAAGATCAACGCAGAGGGCGCAGAGATCGTTTTGTTTTTGAACGACTCTTCTCTTGGATCTGCGACCTCTGCGTTGAAGTTTTTGATTGCGTTTCTGCCTACCGGCATCGCCTGGGAAATCTGTAAGTGCAGGAATAATGAACCGGCCTAACTTTTTGAGCATCAATTCTGGTAGTGTTAGGTGAATGCCAAGGGAGGGAGAGCGATGGGAAAATATAGATGGGAGTTGATCCTCCTGCTGAGTACTGCATTCGGCGTACTTTCCATCGTAAGCCTTGGCGGTCAAGGCTCGAATCGGCAGGCTAACCGCATCTACTTTTCCGCTCTCAACAAGGAGGAAAAACCGGTCCTGGGATTGAAAGCGGCAGATTTTGAATTGCGCATCGACGGCAAGCAGGCGGCGCTTGCAGATTTTCGCGCCGGTCTGCCCCCTTCCGACCGCTCGATCCCACTGGCTGCATGGATTCTGATCAGCTATGGCCCAACCATCCAAGCCAAGGCGATCGAGCAACAGGCGACCGCTGTTGCGTCGGCCTTCCTGAAGCTCCATCCGGATTCGGTTTTGGGCATTAAACTGATCAGCGACCGCTCCGAGACCCTGTCCCCCATGGCGCACGACCCGAAGGCACTGCGCAACGCATTCATGCAGTACTCACAGCGGCGCGCTGAATTAAATGTTGGCATAAAAAACGCATCCGTCCCGCTCGGAGATGGAGGCATGGTACGTGCGGTGGATTTGGCCATGGATGAGTTGGATGATTACATCTCGGCTCAACCGTCGCTGCGCGATCGGGAAGTACATCGTGCGGTCATGATGATCTCCGCCGGAGACATCAATCCCAATTACAGGCTGAAGCCGCTGTTCGCCAAAGCGGCGCGACAGAATGTATTCCTGTACCCGGTCTTTGTCCCGATTTACATGTACGGCCAATGGGTCCAGGACTACTTCGATCTGGCGAAAAAAACCGCCGGCGTGGCATCCGTCGAGGGCGCCTTGAAGCCGGGATCAAAGGTCCTGCCGCTGCCGCGCAGCAATCAGGCGGAAAATGCCCTGGACGTGAATTTCATACACATGGTCAGGGACATCAACGGCAAATATTCCTTCACGGTTCAGCCCCCGCTTGACGAGCGGGAGATGCGCATCGAGCTGAAATGCAAGGTCAAAGGAGTTGAGATCCGTCTCCCGCGCATCACTTATTAGGCCTTCGCTTCTGCAACATGCGCGTGGCGTACCCAAGCGCATGAAAATTAATGGTCTTTTTAAGGCAGCCACGAATGACACGAATGGGTGCGAAGCACCGCCCTTCCGGGCCAGCAAAAATTCGTACTATTCGTGTCCTTCGTGGCTGCTTTTGCAGTTTTGTGGAATGAGTCAAGGCTCGAGCCTAAGACCATGTGCCGCGCTTGCCACCGGAATGCCAGCGCGTGAGCACCACTTTGGCGCGCGTGTTGAATTGAATCCCTTCCTGGCCCTGGACATGCAAATCGCCGAAAAACGACTGGTTCCAGCCGGAGAAAGGGAAAATGGCCGTGGGCGCCGGCACGCCGACATTGATGCCCACCATGCCACATTGGATGGCGCGGGAGAAACTCCTTGCCGCGGCGCCATCGCTGGTAAAAATCACACCGCCGTTCCCGTAGGGCGAACCGTTGGCCGTGGCGATCGCCTCCTCGAGCGAGGGCGCGCGCATCACGGAAAGCACGGGACCGAAAATTTCATCCTTGGCAATCTTCATGGCCGGCTCGACGCGGTCGAAGATGCTGGGCCCGATAAAGAAACCTCCGCCGGACGGCGGTGTCAGTTTGCGCCCATCCACCGCCAGCAGAGCTCCCTCCTGAATCCCCAGATCCAGATATCGCAGGATGCGATCGCGCGCCTCGGCATCGATCATCGGGCCCATGGCGCTGGTATCATCCTGATCGGTTGGACCAACCTTGAGCGAAGTGGCTGCGCGCACCAGCCGCTCGAGCAGAGGATCAGCCGCTCCCCCCACGGCAATCAGGACACTCCCTGCCATACAGCGCTGGCCAGAACAGCCGAATGCCGCGCCCATGACGGCAACAGTGGTCGCGTCGAGATCCGCATCGGGCATGACCACCATGTAGTTTTTAGCGCCTCCGGCGGCCTGCACACGCTTCCCTGTTTTTGCTCCTGTCTCGTAGATATGCATCGCTACCCTGGTCGAACCGACAAAGCTTATGGCGGCGACCTCAGGATGCTGAAGCAAGGCAGCTACAACCTCTTTTCCTCCTTGCACGATGTTGAGGACGCCGGCAGGAAGACCTGCCTGGGCGGCCAGCTCTGCCAGACGCATCGCCGTCAGCGGCACCTTCGGCGAAGGCTTGAGAACGAAGGTATTGCCGCAGGCGATGGCCAACGGGTACATCCACATCGGCACCATCGCAGGGAAATTAAACGGAGTTATCCCCACGCAAACTCCAACCGCCTGGCGCATGATGGTTCCATCGATCCCCTTCGCAACGTTATCCAGACATTGCCCCATCAGGAGTGAGGGGATGCCGCAGGCCATTTCCAACATGTCAATGCCGCGCCGCACATCACCGCATGCCTCTTCGAACGTCTTGCCGTGTTCCCTGGTCACCAGGCGCGCCAGAGATTCGAAGCTATCCTCCAGCAGTTGCCGGTAGCGGAAGAGGATGCGCGTGCGTTCAGCAGGCGGGGTTTCCGCCCACCCGGGGAATGCTGCCCGCGCCGCGCGAACCGCGTGCTGTGCGTCTTCCGCGTTGCCGATAGGGGTTGCGGCAATCACCTCTCCGCGGGATGGATTGAAGACCGGAGTGGTTTCATGGGTTCGCGCAGACACAACTTTTCCATCGATGAAATTGCCGCAAACGTGTGTCATCTGCATCACTCCCGCTGACTTTCTTTGAGAACTCTCACCAGGTGCGCCCCCAGTCTAACCCAATCTGTGTGTTGCAGGCAGCAACCAAGTTGTGCCACAAACAGACTAGCCAAAAAGACCGGATAGGCTTATAGTTTCGCTTAAGAATACTCTCATCTGCAACGAGGAGGATCTATGCGGTTTTTGCGCTTCCGTCTTCTGCTATTGCCCGTAGCAATTTGGATGGCTTCCGCAACCTGCCTGTTTGCACAGGAGGAGCCCAAGCTAAGTGAAGAACAGATGAAGGAGTTTTTGCTGAATGCGAAGGTGATCAAGTTCAAAAACACTTCGAAAGGTATTACCTCTCCTTTTCAGCTTACCTTGTCGGATGGAAAGCTCACTCACGACGCCGCCTTTCAGAAAGTCAACGAATATAAAGCCACGCAGGAGTTCCCTGACGGCCACCGCGAAATGAACTTTAAGGACAGCTACAAGTATGACATCGCCGCCTACGAACTGGCCAAGATGCTAGGCCTGGGTGCGATGATGCCCGTTACGGTGGAGCGCAAGTGGCGGGGCGATAGTGGCGCGATCAGCTGGTGGTTGCCGGTGAAAATGGATGAGGCCACGCGCCTCAAGAAGAAGATCGAGCCTCCTGACCCGGATGCCTGGAACAAGCAGATGTACAAAAAACGGATCTTTGCCGAGCTTGTCTATGACACGGACCCCAACCTTACCAATGTCCTGATCGCCGAGGACTGGCGCATGTGGTTCATTGACTTCACCAGAGCCTTCCGTACATTCAAAGAGATACGGGATACCAGGAACATCATCGAGACCAAGTGTGAGCGGCATCTTTTGGAGAATTTGCGCAAGTTGGACCGAAATGAGCTCGCGCTTAAGACCAAAGGGTATCTTTCCAAAGATGAGGTCGATGGGGTCATGGCCCGGCGGGATAAGATCGTCAAGATCTATGAGGATCTCATCGCCAAAAAGGGCGCGAATGAAGTGCTATACGACGATCCCGTCATCAAATAGACACCGCTATAGTCCTGGCAGCATGTTTTTTGAGAGTATAGCCCGGAACACGAACGACCGCAGATTCTCGCAGATAGACGCAGATCCTAAGCTATGTTCATCTGCATGAATCTGCGGTTTTTTTGAATCTCCTTGCCCCTCCATTCGCGTTAGAATGTCCGCCTCAGGAGGTCCAGCCTGGACCATTCCGGGATCGGAGATCCGCACACTCGAAAAGTATTCGATGCCTAAGGAGCCTTCATGAATGTGACGGTGTTGAATAATCCTGTGGTCGGCTTGCAGCTCAGCGAACTGCGCGACAAAAACACGCAACGAAATCGATTCTGCGAGCTCATTGAACTGATCACCACATTCCTGATCTATGAGACAGCATCAGACTTGCCGACGAAGGCAATCCAGGTTATGACGCCCACCGGCGAAGAAGCCCCCTGCATTGCGCAGAAGGGGAAAATCGGCCTGGTGCCGATCCTCCGTGCTGGAATCGGCATGGCAAATGCCGCGTCCAGGATTTTGCCGGGCGCGTCGGTCTTCTTCCTAGGCTACTCCAGGAACGAAGTGACCTTGCAGCCTGAAGCCTATTATGAAAAATTCCCTGAGGCGATCCGGCTCGTCGACATCTGCTTCGTTCTTGACGTCATGCTTGCCACTGGCGGTTCGGCGGCGGCGGCGATCCGATTCCTGAAGAGTCTAGGCATCAAAGACATCCGCCTTATCTCGGTGATCGCCGCGCCGGAAGGCGTCCATTCTCTGAACCAAATTCATCCGGACGTGCCGATCATTGTGGCCACACTCGATCGATGCCTGAATGCGCGGGGCTATATCCTCCCCGGCCTCGGCGATGCCGGCGACCGCCAATTTGGAACATAAATTTCATCAGGCATCCTCAGTGGGCGCCGGGCGCTGCACGGCGCTCAGATCCCATGATTATTCGATTCCAAGCCCCGTCCGGCGGCCGGGGCCTACTTGGATCCGCTGATTTTCGGCGCGGACACCGCGATTAGTTCGAGGATACCCGTAGCGGGGTGTTCTTTTGCTTGGGGGACTTAAAATAGTAGAGCGCGGAAACCAGGAGCAGCCATGGAACCCCGGCGAGCCATGCAACTCCCATGCCCGGGAGGAAGGCCATAGTAACAACGACGGCCAGCAAAGCGCAGATGCCTAAGATAGAAAAATATGGTGTGTTTGCCTTGCGAAATCGTATGTGGGTCGCAAGAATAATAGACCAGCAGAAAATGGCACCAAAGAGCGAAATCCCAAGCATGTAAACATACGCGGTATCGGCAAAGAATTGATACACCAGGGCTGCAATACCCAGACCCGCACCCGAGATCAGCACCGCATTCCTGGGCACGCCCCGTCCGGTAAGCCGGCCGAGCGCCGCGGGAGCCTGGCCCGATCGAGCCAGCGAAAAAAGCATGCGGGAGGCCGTGTAGAGATTGGCATTGATGCTGGTGAGCGCCGCCGTCAACACAACCAGGTTCATGAGACCGGCGGCGCCCGGAATCCCAATCTTCTGAAACACGAGCACGAATGGGCTTTCGCCGATCCCGGTTTGATTCCACGGCACAATGCCCACCAGGATGATCATGCTGCCGATATAAAAAAATGCCAGCCGCACCATGATGCGACGCAGGGCGCGGGGCACGGTTCTCTCAGGATCTTTGGTTTCACCGGAACCGACCGCCGCAGCCTCCAGGCCATAGAAGCTGAACACCGCCATGATCACTGCAGCCCAGACTCCCGCTATGCCGTGCGGGAAAAATCCGCCGTGTCCGGTATAAGCCTCGAATCCGCGGCGCGGCACACCGATGCCGGCGAAAAGCACGACGCCGGCTCCAATCAGAAAGCAGATCGCCAGGACCTTGACCAGCGAGAACCAGTATTCCGATTCCCCGAAGCTGCCGACATTCAGGATATTCACGATCAGAAGGGCGATGGAAAACCCGATGATCCAGATCCAGGATGGAGTGTCCGGCAACCAGTAGCGGCAGTATATGGCAGCGGCGACAATCTGGCCGCCGATAGCAATGATCTGGGCAACACTGTAGGTATAGCGAGTCACCAAGCCGGCCCACGGGCCCAGGTATTGCTCGGCGTATACGCCGAACGATCCGGCAGTCGGGTGCGCCGCGGTCATTTCGGAAAGCGCAAGCATGACGACGTAGGTGATCAGCGCACCGATGACATAGGAGAGGATCACGCCGGGCCCCGCCATCTGAACCGAGATCCCGCTGCCCAAAAAAAGCCCAGTGCCGATCGATTGCCCGATCGCGATCATGCCGAGCAACCGCAGCGAGAGCTCTCGTTTCAGCCCCGACTCTTTCGCTTCAAATCTGCCTTGTGTCCCCATTCGTGTTTTTCGTGGCGGAGTTCTTACTCCCAACCTTTCTCTTGGTAGTAGTCCCTGACCAGACGGCGGATGTCGATTGTGGTGCCTTTGGCAGGCCCATCCGGGATCGGGTGATCCAGGAATCGTGCCGGGAGAGTGTCATCTTCGGGACGCAGTCCTTCGCGCAGGTTGAATTCGCGCTCGATCTGGCTGACGCGCGAACAGACCTCCCAAAGCTCACGAGGTGCAATGTCCTTCCCGAGCAGTCCCGAGTACGCCTCTGCAGCGAGATCGAAATCCACCACATCCATACAGCAGGATATGTTCTTGCAAATCGTGATGCTGTCGGAAAGGAGCCCCAGATGCTCGGCGTAGTTGACCAGCGCGCCTTTACCCTTCTCTTGTTCACGATGGGCTGCTTCCCGGTGGCCGACACGCCGCAGCGCCAGCTCTTCATCATCGGTAAGCTCGATCATCGGCTCCCCGCGGTAGTGATCTCCGCCCCTGGAGTTGACGGCGTTCATCAATCCATAGCCCTTGATGCCGCGCGGATCGGCGGAGAAGAGCTCAAGTCCTTTCACTTCCGCGGTCAGCCGGCGAGCGCCGTCCCCGAACTTTGCAGCAGCGCGTTTGGTGCCCTCGGCCAGCAGGTCGCCGATGCCTTCCCTGTGCGCGATCAGTTCGGGAAGGCGCAGCAGCGCCTCGCGCGAACCCCAGGAAAGATCGATGCCGTCGACATCGGTTTCAGAGATCACACCTTCGTGCCGGCATTCCATCAGCCAGGCGATGACCTCGCCTGCGCTGATGCAATCGAGCCCGAGGCGATTCACGGCGTTGGAAACACCCACGGCGAGCTCCAGATCCGGGTTGCCGCACTTGACGGTGAAAGCTGCCTGAGCTTCGTACTCGGGTCCTTCCCCCTCACTGAAAAGCGTGTAGTTGTAACGCGAGCAAAATACGTTGCAGTTGTAGCAGGATTTGGCTTTCACCACATGGCCGGTGCGCAATGCGTGGGCATTGACCTTATCGAGAGCTTCGAAGACGGTACTCCGATAGTGGTACGCGGGCAGAACCCCCATGCGCGCCAGCGAATCCATGATGCGGGTTGTACCGTATTTGCGGCGCGCTTCGAATTCACCATGTCCTTCCAGGCGCGTCTGCAGCTGAAGGCAGGCTTTCTTGAATCGTTCCGGATCGGCGGGCCGGACCGGCTTATCGCCGCGCACAACGATAGCCTTGAGTTTCTTCGATCCCATCACGGCGCCCATGCCCGTGCGGCCCGCTGCACGCGCCAGGTTGCAGGAGATAATGGCGTAACGAACCAGATTTTCGCCGGCAGGTCCGATCGCGGCCACTTGCAGGTCGGGATCGTGCAATTCACGGCGCAACTGAACCGTGGTGTCGGTGATATCCAGCCCGGTTAGATGCGAAGCGTCCCGGATTTCGACCCGGTCGTTATCGATCCAAAGATAGACCCACTCATCCGAGGCTCCCGTGATAACGATTTGATCATGCCCCGCCCAGCGCAGCTCCGGTGCGAAAAATCCGCGCGCCCCCGAATCGCCCAGGAAACCGGTAAGCGGGCTCTTGGCGCTGGCAATAAACCGGCAGCTGGCAATCAGCTCACTTCCCGTGAGCGGCCCCACCGAGATGCAGAGGATGTTCTCCGGCCCAAGTGGATCGATGCCGGGCTTCAACTCGTGAAGAAGTATCGTGCTGTTCCAGGTTCTCCCGCCAATCCCGTTCTCGGGCGTATCACCACGCCGGATCCGACGATGGGTCAGATCGACTCTGAGACAATTTCCGCGGTAGATGGTCATGGTTCAACCCTCTCGCCGTTTTTCCAAGCGGCACGCAGCGGCACTCCCTGAACAAGAGCATACCCGGCACGCTTCTGGCTGGGATTCCTTCGGGACGGCATATGCTCAGCCAGCGAGATTTCCCGATGGTCTTCCCGGAAGGAAAGGGATCCGCTGGGACAGGCACGCACGCAGGCGGCATCGCCGTCGCACAAGTCGCAAAAGAGCGGCCGGTCTTGATGAAACCCAATGGCGCCGATCGGGCACGCTTCCACGCACATCTTGCAGGCGTTGCACAACTCCCCATCCAGAAGGATGGCTCCATTGGCGCCGGCCGACAGAGCATCGGTAGGGCACTCCAGGCAGGGCTTTTCGGCGCAACTCAAGCAGGCAACCGCCAGATCGAGCCCCGTTTCTTCCAGCTTGGCCACGCGGATGCGGGCCAGGCCCGGCGACACCGCACCAAAGTGAAATGAGCTGCACGCCACTTCGCACATCCTGCAACCCACGCAGGTCCTGATTTCGCAGTGAATCATTCCAGTTTCAATCCATGGAATCGATACGAAGAATCACATTGCCTGCCGGGTCGGGACAAAGCACCCGGCAGTCCTCCTTGATCCAGTCGCCATCGTGCAGCGCGCGCTGTTTGGCAGGCAGCAGCGGCAGCGCGGCCTGCAAGGCGTAGAGGCAGAAATGTCGGCCGGGCGGGATGTAGATCCGCCCATCACGCAGGAAAAAATGATCGCCGGGTTTCATCCGCGACGTGCAGTGGCCATCGACCGATTCCACCTCGATGCGCAATTTCTTCACCCCATGTGCGCATGAGTCGCTGCTGATCTCTTCGCCTGTGCCGGGATCCGCCTCGCCCTCCGGAACCGGGCAGGCGCTTCTGTCAAGTTTGCCGGTCCGTTCGATATTGAAAATCACACGGCCCTTGGGATCAGGGCACTGAGCGTGATGCACACGCCACATCCAGTCTTCATCCTCCCGCTCGGCAATCTCCCGCTCCTTGGGAGTAATCAACGGCATCAGGCTCTGCAGGGCCCAGAGGCAGATGTAGCCTCCACCCGGAACCTGGATATCGCCGTCGCTGACAATAAAATAGTCGCCCGGCTTCATGGGAGGATGGGCAGTACATTCTCCCATCACCTTCTTAACGGTTATCTTGAGCTCGTACACTTGGGATCCCCGAATATTGCCAGGATGAAGAGTCACACGATTACTCCACGCAGGGCTGACGCGTCGGTTCCCGTAATCCAAAATCCTCCGTGCCGCGGAAACCGATACCCTTCGATTGTCAGGTGCGCGCGCTGGATAGAGAATCGTAGCGAGTTATATTGAAATGAACCAGGGAGAAAAGCAAGCAGCTTCAACCAGTCCAGGTTCAGGCGCGACATAGCCGATGCCGAGATCTGAACCAGAAAACTCGTAAATGACGCGAAGTTGATTTCGGGTGCCTCGGACAACTTACGTACACGTCCTTGTCAATTAGGCAAGAAAAGCAAAAGATCAACGCAGAGGTCGCAGAGAAAAGCCATTCAAAGCGAAAAATCCCTCTGCGGCCTCTGCGCCCTCTATTCCGAAAATAACTCGCCTCAAAACTGCAAAAGCAGCCACGAATGACACGAATAGTACGAATTTTTGCTGGCCCGGAAGGGCGGTGCTTCGCACCAATTCGTGTCATTCGTGGCTGCCTTTAAAAGACCATTAGCTTTCATGCACCTGGGTGCGCCCCCGGAGCATGGGAGACTGCGTTGAGGCTTTTGGGTCGCTCTGTATTTTCAAGCGCCGAGATTCAGGTACTGCTGGGCATTCCGGTAACAGATGTTCTGCACCATCGAGCCGATCAAGGGCTCGTCATCCGGAAGTTCTCCCTGGGCGATGTCCGTGCCGAGCATGTTGCACAATACGCGCCGGAAGTACTCGTGCCGGGGGTAGGACATGAAAGAGCGCGAGTCGGTCAGCATGCCGACGAATCGCGACAGCAGGCCGGCATTCGACAGTGCATTGATCTGCCACTGCATGCCTTCCTTCTGGTCGAGGAACCACCAGCCGCTACCGAACTGGATCTTGCCGGCAATCGAACCATCCTGGAAGTTGCCGATCATGGTGGCAAACACGTAGTTGTCGGCGGGATTGAGGTTGTAAACGATCGTCTTCGGCAAGGCATTTTCCCGGTCCAACTGATTCAGGTAGGCGCCGAGTGCATCGGCTTGCTGCCATGCTCCGATGGAATCATAGCCCGTATCCGGGCCGAGTTCGTTCATGCGGCGGGTATTGGCGTTGCGGCGCGCCCCCAGGTGGAGTTGCTTGGTCCAGCTCTTCTCTGCATCCAGGCGGCCGAAATAAAGCATCATATAGGATGCGAACCGCGACTGCTCCCCGGCCGCCGCCGCCTTGCCGCCCCTGGTCTTGTCGAAGATGGCAGCGGCCACTCGTTCGGAGGGGAAATCCGCATAGCAACAGGCCAGGCCGTGGTCGGAAAGCCGGCAGCCCATCTGATGAAAGTTGTCGTGGCGCCGGCGCAATGCCGCCAGGAAATCGCCGAGGCTCGCGATGTGGACGTCGGCAGCAGCTGCCAGCCGTTCGACCCAGGCATTGAACGCAACCGGCTGGTGCACGTTTAGCGACTTGTCCGGGCGAAACGCAGGATAAACCTTGGTCTCGAGTCCCGACGCTGCTATTTTTCGATGGGGAGCAAGATCATCCGTGGGATCGTCCGTTGTGCATAGGGCCTTGACGCGGAATTTTTTCAGAATTCCCTGAGGCCGCAGCTCTTCGGTGGCCAGCAGGGTGTTGGCGCGTTCCCAGATTGCCCGAGCGCTGCTCTCATCCAGCAGTTGATCAATGTCGAAGTAGCGCTTCAGTTCCAGATGGGTCCAGTGGTACAGCGGGTTGCGTAGCGTCTGGGGGACCGTGCGCGCCCATGCCATGAACTTTTCAAAAGGCGGCTCCTGGCCCGTGCAATACCGTTCCGGCACGCCGTTGGCCCGCATGGCGCGCCACTTGTAGTGATCCCCTTTCAGCCAGATCTCGCTCAGGTCTCCGAAAACCTGGTTGTCCGCAATTTCCTGCGGAGAAAGGTGGCAATGGTAGTCGAGGATCGGCTGGCCGGCCGCATATTTGTGGTACAGGCGTCTTGCACCTTCGGTCTGTAAAAGAAAATCATCGTGGATGAAAGCCATATCGGATCCTTTCGGGAAGCGTGACGTCTCGCGTGCGCTTGCCAGTAATCTGACACCAGAATCTTATACGGTAAACATGAAAAACGTCTCTGCCTTTTTCGCGGGCATGCACAAAATCCTGCACATTGTGCCTCTGGATGGCACACCCCTGCTAGGGATTGTTTGTTTCGTATAATGAAACCATTTTGTATTTGACAAAACGGCCGTCGCCGTGTTCTTTTGGGCAGGTCACGGACCAGCCAAGGTGCCTGCAAATGCAGGGCAGTCGAGCCGGCCGGCTGCAGCGTGGTACTTTGGCCCGGCAGTCATCCGCACTTCAAAATCGAGAGCATAAAGACGAACATGGACGGAAACATGATTCAGACCCCGATGAGTCTTGAAAAGCTGTTGCGTTGGTACGATTTTACAGGGCAAACCGTGGTCATCACCGGCGGCGCCGGCATTCTGGGCAGCGATATCGCTCTTGCTCTGGCGAATTGCGGCGCGCAGCTGGCCATCCTCGACCTGCGCCTCGAACCGGGCCAGGCCTTGCTGGAACGAATGGGCAGGCACGCGGAGAATGCGAAGCTGTTTCACGTCGATGTGCTAAAGATGGAGAGTGTGCGCAATGCAGCCCAGGAGATCCTGGCGCGGTTCGGGAAAGTGGACTGCCTGATCAACGCCGCAGGAGGCAACCAGCCGCAGGCTACCACAAATCCTGAACAGAAGTTTTTCGATCTTCCGACCGAGGCGCTGCGCTGGGTATTTGATCTGAACCTCCTCGGGACTATAATTCCGTGTCAGGTTTTCGGGCGAATCATGGCGGAGCGCAGCAGCGGCGTCATCCTGAATGTCTCCTCCATGAACGCTTTCCGCCCGCTGACTCGCATCCCGGCTTACTCGGCCGCGAAGGCCGGCGTAAGCAACTTCACCCAGTGGCTCGCGGTGCACATGGCTCACGAGTATTCGCCGCGCATTCGCGTCAACGCCATCGCTCCCGGGTTCTTCCTGACGGATCAGAACCGCTTCCTTCTCAAAGACCGCGAGACCGGCGATCTGACGGCGCGCGGCAAATCCATCCTGGCGCATACGCCGATGGCACGCTTCGGTGATCCGGAAGATCTGATCGGCGCCGTGCTCTGGCTGCTCTCGCCGGCATCAGCTTTTGTTACCGGCACGATTCTGCCGATTGACGGCGGCTTCTCTGCCTACAGCGGCGTCTGACATGGTCACCGCCGGTTTTCACGGCCGCGCGCTTTCGGCAGGGATGTTCTGTGAGGCATTATGAAACTGGCACGCACAACGACCGGAAAATATTACGTCGAAGCTGTGGCCAAAGCTCTCGACGTGCTGGAAACATTCAGCGGTCCTGAGCAGCTCGCGCTGAACGAGATCTGCCGCCGCGTGGGATTGAGCAAGAGCCGCACATTCCGCATGCTCCACACGCTGGCGGAACGCGGATATATCGACCGCTGTGCCGAGGGGCCGCGCTATCAGCTCGGGGCGCAACTGTTCGAGCGTGCATCCAGCGTGCGTCGCGACCTCAAGCAGCTGGCGCACCCCTTCATGCGCATGCTGCACGAGCGCTTCAACGAAACTGTGAATCTCGGCGTCTTGAACGGTAGGGACGTGCTCTACATCGACATCCTCGAAAATTCGCGCCCCTTCCGGATGATGGCGACCATCGGTTGCCGCATGCCTGCGCACGCGACGGCGATGGGCAAGGCGATGCTGGCGTGCCTGCCGGCGCCCGACTCCCGCCCGCCGGGCCGTGCCCGGAGTACCGGGCTGCGATCCGAGCCCAAAATGATGCTTGCGCGTGAATTGTCTCAGGTGCGCAAACAGGGATTCGCCGTCGATGATGAAGAAAACGAGCCGGGGGTGGCGTGCATCGGGGCTCCAATCCTGGATATCTCAGGGCAGCCGGTCGCCGCCATCAGCGTGTCAGGGCCTGCCTACCGCATTCTCGGGGAAAAGAAGAACCTGACCCCGGCGATCATGGCCGCCTGCCAAAGCATATCGGGGAGTCTTGGGTACAGAGATCCTCCGGGAACAGCAGTGAAGTAATGAACCTGCGATAAAAATGAAAAGAGCTATTTCAGGGTTTTCGGGATCAGAGAATTGGAGGAAGGCATGGCAAAGGCCAGCATGAAGCCCGCGGCCGCCGGGTTCCAGGAAACACTACCCGTTCCAGCCGCCGGCTATTCCCGTTGGATCGTATGCGCGCTCCTGTTTTTTGCTGCAACCGTCAACTACATCGACCGCCAGGTTATCGGACTTCTGAAACCCACGCTGCAATCTGAACTGGGATGGAGCGAGATCGACTACAGCAACATCGTTTTTGCTTTCCAGCTGGCCTATGCGATTGGTCTCTTGATCGTGGGCCGCGTGATGGATTGGCTGGGCACTCGTAAAGGGTTTTCGTTGGCAGTTTTCCTCTGGAGCCTGGCGGCCATGGCCCATGCGCTGGCACGCTCAGTATTCGGTTTCGGCGCAGCGAGATTCGCTCTCGGCCTTGGTGAATCAGGGAGTTTTCCTGCCTCGATCAAGACCATAGCTGAATGGTTCCCGAAGAAAGAACGGGCAACTGCTACCGGCATTTTCAACTCGGGTACTAACGTTGGAGCCGTCGTCACACCCCTGGTGATTCCCTGGCTCACGCTCAAATACGGATGGCAGGGTGCGTTCATTGCCACCGGCGCGATCGGTTTCATCTGGCTCGTACTTTGGATGGTCTTCTATCAACATCCCGACAAGCACCGCGGCGTGACCGCCGCCGAGTTGTCTTACATCCGCAGCGATCCTGCGGAGAGTACGACACCGATCCGCTGGAATCGCCTGATGAGGTATCGCCAGACGTGGGCGTTCGCTATCGGCAAGTTTATGACGGATCCGGTCTGGTGGCTGTATCTTTTTTGGATCCCGGATTTTCTCAATCGAAATTTCCATGTGAACCTGCTCGGCATGATGGTGCCGCTGCTGGTAATTTATAACGCCGCCACCGTCGGCAGCATCTTCGGAGGCTGGCTCTCCTCCTCGCTGGTGAAACGGGGCTGGAGCCTCAATGCCAGCCGCAAAACGGCCATGCTTTTGTGCGCCGTCGCAGTAGTGCCGATTGTATTTGCATCGCGCACTCCCAACCTGTATGTCGCGGTCGCGCTTGTGAGTCTGGCAGCTGCGGCGCATCAGGGATGGTCGGCGAACATTTTCACGATGGCTTCGGATATGTTTCCAATCCGAGCCCTGGGTTCGGTCGTGGGATTCGGAGGGATGGCAGGGGCGGTGGGCGGCATGTTGATCGCCAAAATTGTCGGCTATGTGCTTCAATGGACCGGATCCTATCTCACGGTCTTCATCATCGCCGGATCTGCGTACCTGGCGGCCCTCGGCGTCATCCAGCTGATCTCCCCCAAATGCGAGCAGGCCTGTGTCGACACCGATTAATAGGGTGACCCTATGTTGCAGATTCGATCGAAGGCAAAATGCAAGTGGGACCTCCTCAGCCTGGGAGAGGTAATGCTCCGGCTGGATCCCGGTGACGACCGGATCCACACCGCCCGCAGTTTCCGCGCCTGGGAGGGCGGCGGTGAATATAACGTTGCCCGCGGCCTGAAGCGTTGCTTCGGCCTGGATACTGCAGTAGTCACGGCATTTGCAGATAATCCGGTAGGGCGTCTGATCCAGGATTTGATCTATCAGGGCGGCGTCGACCAGTCTTACGTCAGGTGGGTTCCCCACGATGGTGTCGGCCGCACCGTGCGTAACGGACTCAATTTCACCGAGCGCGGTTTCGGTCTGCGTGCCGCCTTGGGCTGCTCCGATCGCGGGCACACGGCCGCCGCCCAACTTAAGCCCGGCGATATCGATTGGGACATGATCTTCGGCCGCGACGGGGTGCGCTGGTTTCACACGGGAGGCATTTTCGCCGCCCTATCCGAGACTACGCCGCTGGTCGCCCGGGAATCAATGCAGGCAGCCAAGCGTCATAGTGTAATCGTATCCTATGATCTCAACTACCGCGAATCTCTCTGGAAATCGATCGGCGGGAAAAAGCGCGCGCAGGAAGTGAACCGAGAACTGGCATCGTATGTGGATGTCATGCTTGGCAACGAAGAAGATTTCACTTCTGCGCTCGGTTTCGCTGTGGAAGGCACCGATGAAAACCTCTCCGAGCTGGATCCTGAGAATTTCCGGCGGATGATCGAACGCGTCGTGGCTGAGTACGCGGGGCTGAAGGTAGTTGCAACCACGCTGCGGAACGTCACAACGGCAACCAGGAATGACTGGGGTGCGGTTTGCTATTGCGCCGGCAAGATGTACAGGGCTACCCGGCGCGATAATCTCGAAATCTACGACCGGATCGGCGGCGGCGACTCCTTCGCTTCAGGCTTGATCTACGGCTTCCTGATGGGTCGGGACCCGCAATGGGCGGTCGAGTGCGGCGCCGCTCATGGCGCTCTCGCCATGACCACCCCGGGCGACACGGCTATGGCCACCTTGGCCGAAGTGGAGAAGGTCATGAAAGGCGCCAGCGCGCGCGTCTCTCGTTGAAGTGCTGAGTGCTGAGTACTGAGTGAAAAAAATAATTCATTCTCAGTACTCAGCACTCAGTACTTAATACTTTCTCGAGGGGAACGAAGCGAGCGCCGCACGGCGCTCGAATCCCAGGATTATTCGATCCCAAGCCGCGGCCGGCGAAGCTGTCTCAAAACTCATGCGCCGGATGATATGCCCGCATTTGCAGCCCTGGAAGGGCTGAAGACAGTAGCCCCGGGCAAGCGAAGCGCAGCCCGGGGTTTATCGGAAGCTGATCAAGAGCCCTGGAGGGGCGCAATGCCGTTAACTTAAGCCTAAACCGGAGATTCTCAGGGCTTTGATGAGTTTGCTTTCCTGCATTTTGGCCGATTTTTCACTCTCTCTGGATCCTCGAATCCGGCTCCATGAGCACTT
>JBGQNR010000015.1:0-48597 GCA_041501225.1 Acidobacteriota bacterium | reverse complement strand
GATAGGCGGTGTTCCGGAGCCGCGTATCGCCTCCTATCCTAGGATTTTTGGGGGAACCATGGCGTATTTCAATAATCCTTTCACCCGCAAACTGATGACTTGGGGAGTGTGCGCACTGCTCGCACTTCCATTGTCGGCCCAGGAAAAAGGGCTCCCGCAGCTCCATCCGCAGGGAAATGCGTTAACCCGCATATTCACCGGCGATTTTGCGCCTCCGTCTGTTCGCACTATCGAGTTGCGGGGAGAAAGTCTGCTCGAATCCATGATCAAGAACGCCAGACTCGAAATCAGCACCGAGGACGCGGTGAGCCTGGCGCTGGCGAACAACGTCGATATCAACGTGTTGCGCTATACCCCCTATTTGCAGTTATGGGGCATCGAGGGTGGGAGGGCGGTGCTCAATCCGACCGTACAGTTCACTCCCGGCATCAACCGAAATGTGACGCCGGCGTCGAGCGCGCTGCAGGGCGGCGCCGCGGTGCTCAATCTAAGCAACGTTTACAGCATGAACGTGCACAAGCCATTCGAGTCCGGCCTGGACTTCGACTTTAACTACAGCACTACCCGGGCGCGCACCAACAGCCCTTTCTCCAGCCTGAACCCTTCGCTCACCTCACTGTGGAGCATCGGCTTCACGCAGCACCTGCTGCAGGGCTACGGGAACATCAGCCGCGGGCGCTTCCTGCACATCGCGCGCAACAACTACGACATCTCGGTGGATGACTTCTCCACCGGCATGATCAGTATCGTGAGCAGCGTACTCAATACTTACTGGAATCTGGTCTTCAGCGATGAAGACATCAAAGTCAAGGAAGCCTCACTGAAGCTGGCGCAGCTGACCCTCGAGCAGACCCAAATACAGGAGCAGGTCGGAACCATGGCTCCGCTGGACGTATTGCAGGTGCAGGCCCAGGCGGCGAGCGTGAACCAGCAGCTGATCGTGTCCCGCTACAATCGCCGCATCATCGAGGACCAGCTCAAAAAGCTGATTTCGTCGCGGTCGGGACAGGCATTGATGGATGCGACGATTGTTCCGACCAGCCAAGTGCTGCCTCCCCCGCCGCCAGCCGGCACTCTAATGGAGGCCATACAGCGTGCGATGGAAATACGTCCCGAGGTCAAAGCCCAGCAGTCGAATCAGGCGAACAACAAAATCAACGTGGACTACACCCGAAACCAGCTCCGGCCGGTGCTTGATTTCACGGCGAGCTATTCGCAGAACGGGCTTGGTGGAGATACGATTCAACGCGACTTCTCCAAAGGGTTTCTCAATGCGCCCATTATCGGGATGATCCCCGGGGGGTTCCTAGACTCCCTCAGCTCCTTGTTCAGCGGCAGCAATCTCGGCTACGCCTTCGGCTTTACCTTGCGGGTTCCAATCGGCAACGATCAGGCGCGAGTCAGCAATGCCCAGGCGCAAATCGCCTACAAGCAGGGCGAGGAAAGTCTGCGCGCCTTGCGCCAGCAGATAACTCTGCAGGTACGCCAGGCTTTCGATAGCGTCGCATTGAACAAAGCGAGCATGGAAGCCGCGCAGGTTGCCGTGGATTATCAGGAGAAACGCTTGCAGGGTGAACAAGACAAGTACATGCTGGGCGCCAGCACGACCTTCCTCGTTGTCCAGGCCCAGAGGGATCTGCAAAATGCGCAAAGCGTGCTGCTGCAGGCGAAAATTGCCTGGATCCAGAGCCGCATTGCTCTCGACCAGGCCGTCGGCGACACCCTTGCGAACCACAACATCGTGCTCGAGAATGCGCTGAACCTCCCTAAGAAATAGCCGGGACGAGCCTGGCAGAGCAAGCATTTTAACAGGCGCACGAAATTTTTTGAGATTCTTTGGCATCTGCGCGATTTGCATTTCAGAGTTCCCTGCAGGATGATTTATTCAGAGAATCCTGCGGAGGCCCCATGGCCGGAAAAACAATCAAGACCGATGCGGAATGGAAAAAACTGCTGACTCCAGAGCAGTATGAGGTGGCGCGACGGAAGAAGACCGAAAGGCCCTTCACCGGTGCCTACTGGAACAACCAGGATAAGGGAACCTACCGGTGCGTTGCCTGCGGCGCCGAATTGTTCAGTTCCGACGCCAAATTTGATGCCGGCTGCGGTTGGCCGAGTTTTACTGCGCCGGCGGATCCAGCAAACCTCGCGACGGAACCTGACGACAGTTATTCCAAGCATCGGGTGGAAGCGCTGTGCAGCCGCTGCGAAAGCCACCTCGGCCATGTGTTCGCGGACGGGCCCGAACCTGCGGGATTGCGCTATTGCATCAATTCCGCGGCTCTCAAGTTCATTCCGGACAAGCCAAAGGACGAATGATGAATACATGCTCCAAACCTCCGCTCCCGTGTCGCGGCATCTGCCTGAATCAGAAATAACGACGATTGGATTGTCCCGCGCGCTCGTCAATCGTCATTCGTCAATCGTCATTCGATTTGGGGTTGTTTGCCCCCTGCGCCTCAGATAGGCTATCGGCGCACATGATCGGGGAAGGTATGAAGCCGGATGTCATCGTCATTGGTGCCGGGTTGGCGGGAGCAGAGGCGGCCTGGCAGGCGGCCCGCGGCGGGTGCCGTGTCCACCTGCACGAAATGCGCCCTGCTGTCCTGACTCCGGCCCATAAAACCGGCGAATTCGCAGAACTGGTCTGCAGCAACTCGCTGAAATCGAATCTGCACGGGACTGCGCCGTATCTGCTCAAGGAAGAGCTGAGGCGGCTTGGCAGCTTGCTCATGCGCATCGCCGATGAGGTCTGCGTTCCGGCCGGGCACGCGCTGGCGGTGGATCGCGAACTGTTCTCCCGCCGCGTTACCGAGGAGATCCTGAGCGAGCCCCGCATCCGCATTGTGCGCGAAGAAGCCACCTCCATTCCTGCGGAGGGAATCACGATCATTGCCACGGGCCCCCTGACCTCGGATGCACTGTCGCGCGCCATCGCCGCATTTGCCGGCACCCATCACCTGTATTTCTATGATGCGATCTCGCCGATCGTCGACGCCACGACGATCGATGAAACCAAACTCTACGCGGCATCTCGGTATGGCAAAGGCGGAGAGGACTACCTCAACGCTCCCATGACACAGCAGGAGTACAGGCTCTTTTACGAAGCGTTGATTAGCGCGGAATCGGTTCCCGCGCATGAATTCGAAAGGGCGCTGTATTTCGAAGGCTGCCTGCCGATCGAGGAACTGGCGCGGCGCGGAGTCGATACGCTCCGCTTCGGACCGATGAAGCCGGTGGGGCTGATCGATCCGCGCACTCATCGCCGCCCGTATGCCGTGGTCCAGCTGCGCCAGGAGAATCTCATGGCCGACAGCTACAACCTGGTTGGCTTTCAAAACCACCTGCGCTTTCCGGAGCAGAAGAGAATCTTCCGGCTCATTCCCGGGCTGGAGAATGCGGAATTCCTCCGCTTCGGCCAGATTCACCGCAATACCTACCTGTTGGCTCCCAAACTGTTGGACCGGACACTCCAGACGCGGCAGCGGCCCGACCTGTTTTTTGCGGGACAGATCTGTGGCGTGGAAGGTTATGTGGAATCCATAGCGACTGGTGTGGTTGCCGGCATCAACGCGGTGCGCCTCCTGCAAGGCGAAGAGCCGCTGGCGGCGCCGCGCGAGACCGCATGCGGCAGTTTGCTGCATTACATCAGCAGCGCGGCGTCTGAGCATTTTCAACCGGCCAACATCAGCTTCGGACTGTTGCCTGAACCGTCCGAAACGGTAAGGAACATTCGTGACCGCAAAGAGCGCCATCGCATTCAAGTGGAAGAAGCGCTCAAGTCGATGGAGTCGTGGATTGAACTCCTGGGTTCACCAATGAAAAGGATTCCGGTGAAAATAGAGTAGATCAATGAGCCTGACTCTGGCTTCCTGGATTGAGCAGTACCTCACCCACCTGCGCTTCGAACGGGATGCATCTCCCCACACCGTGCGCAACTATGCGTCCGACCTGTATCAGTTCCATTACTTCCTGACGCACGCTCCCGCAGGAGAGCCGCGTCCCCAACCGGAACTCACCCAGATTGACAACCTGACGATACGCGAATTCCTGGGAGTGCTTTACCAAAAACAAAACCGGAAGTCCTCGGTGGCACGCAAGCTGGCTGCGCTGCGCTCCTTCATGAAGTATCTGGCACAACAGGGGGTGCTCCCGAACAATCCGGCCAGGGATGTCGCGTCACCGAAACTGGAGAAGCGTCTCCCCGAGCATCTGTCGGCGTCTTCGATGGCCGAATTGCTCGAAGCGCCGGGTGCGGGTACAAAGTTGGAGGCACGAGATCTGGCGATTCTCGAGTTGTTCTATGCTACGGGCATCCGTGTGAGCGAGCTTGTGGGCCTGGACAGAGAAGCTGTTGACCTCGAAGGAGGCTTTATCCGCGTTCTGGGCAAGGGACGCAAGGAACGGATCGTTCCCTTCGGCAGGAAGGCGGCGGCTGCGATCCAAACCTACCTCGAAGTGCGGCACGAACTCAGTGCGAAAAATCCGGAAAAAGGGAGGACGGCAGAAGGCGACGCGGTTTTCCTGAATTCACGCGGCGGCCGGTTGACCACGCGCGGTGTCGCCGGCATCGTTGGCCGGCATGTCGTCAGGCTGGCTCAGAGACTGCACGTGCACCCGCACACCTTGCGCCACACCTTTGCCACCCACATGCTCAACGCCGGGGCCGACCTGCGTTCAATCCAGGAGCTCCTGGGCCACGAGAGCCTCTCCACGACGCAGAAGTACACGCACGTATCGACCGAGCAATTGGTGCGTGTCTACCGTTCCTGCCACCCACGCGCCAGGGGCCGCACTCAGGAGCGCATGAAGAAAAAAGCTGCAAACAGCAGCCACGAAGAGCACGATTAACGGCCTTCTGACCGCCTTCCTCCTGCTCACGCATAAATACCTACCAGGCGTGAAAGGATTTTCCCAAGCGCCGAAGACCAAACCACGAAATACACAAAACACACGAAATCGATTTCGTGTGTTCCGTGGTTTTGATGCCGGAATACCTACGCGCTGGCCGTTAGACTTTTGATGCGCGAGACGAGTGCCGGGAGTTCGAGGAGTTCAGTTTTTTTTGTGGCGCGCTCAAAAAGCTCTGCCTTGCCTTGTTTGAGCTTTTCAGAACCCAATACGACCCGGAAGGGAATCCCGATCAGGTCGGCATCCTTGAACTTCACCCCAGGGCGTTCGGCGCGGTCATCGAGCAGGGTGTCGAGGCCTGCGGCATTCAGCTCGGCGTACAATTTGTCGGCTGCGGCTTTGATGTCGTCCTTGTAATTCACCGGTGTGATGATGACCGTGTATGGCGCGATGGAAGCGGGCCAGATGATCCCGTCGGCATCATGGAAGAGTTCGATGGCCGAAGTCATGATGCGTTCCATGCCGATGCCGTAGCTGCCCATGACAGTGGGGATTTGCTTGCCGTCCGCAGTGAGCACCATCGCGCCCATGCTCTGGGAATACTTTGTGCCCAGTTTAAAAATGTGGCCGACTTCGGCAGCGCGGTATACGTCCAGGGGGCGGCCGCACTGGCTGCAGCCTTCGCCTTTTTCGATGGTCCGCAGGTCGACCCACACCGGCTGGAAGTGAACGCCGGGGGTGACCCCCTGAAGGTGAAAATCGTTCTTATTGGCGCCGCAGGTGAGATTCTGGCGTCCCTGGAGCTCGAGATCGGCATAGATCGGCATGTTGCTCACGCCTACAGGCCCGAGGCTGCCGGCCTCGGCTCCGAAGGCAGCACTGATTTCCTCGGGATGCGCGGGCCGCGCCTGGACGGTGCCGGTGGCTGCCATGACCTTCGCTTCGTTTAACTGGTGATCGCCGCGCAGGAGAAACAGGTGGGGCTGGTCGTTGACGATGTACACGAGCGACTTGATCTGATGCGTGGGCGGGACGTGGAGGAAGTCGGCGATTTCGGCAATGGTTTTCTGGTCGGGGGTGTGGACCTCATGCGGCGCACCCGCGGCAGGATGGTCGACGATTTTCGCGATTTTCGAAGTCGCCCGCTCGAGGTTGGCGGCATAGCCGCACTCACATGAAACCACAAAATCCTCGCCTGCGTCCGTGCGCACCATGAACTCCTGGGACTGGCTTCCGCCCATCGCACCCGAACTCGCTTCGACGGCCACGAACTTCAGGCCGCAGCGAGTAAATATGCGGCAATAGGCATCGTGGTGCAGGTTGTAGCTCCGGTCCAATCCCTCCCCATCGACATCGAAGGAGTAGGAATCCTTCATGATGAATTGGCGCAACCTCATGAGCCCCGACTTGGGGCGGGCCTCATCGCGGAATTTGGTTTGGATCTGGTACCAGATCTGCGGCAGGTCTTTATACGAGCGGATCTCTTTGCGGGCGATGTCGGTAAAGATCTCTTCGTGCGTCATGCCCAGGCAAAGATCGCGGCTGGCACGATCCTTCAGGCGGAACATGTTGTCTCCCATGTCGGTCCACCGCCCGGTCTCCTGCCAGAGATCTGCCGGATGAAGCGCGGGCAGGAAAAATTCCTGCGCGCCGGCAGCGTCCATTTCCTCGCGGACAATGTTCATAATCCTGAGCATCGTGCGCTGCCCCAGCGGGAGAAAGGAGTAGATGCCGGCTGCCAGTTGGCGGATAAAGCCGCCGCGAATCAACAGTTGGTGGGAAGGATGCTCCGCGTCCGCGGGATTGTCCCGCAAAGTCGGAATGAAGGTCTTGGACCAGCGCATGTCAGGCTCCTTAGATAATGTATCATTGCACAAACACGTAATTCTAGGAGACCCAGGATTCCAGTCAAGCGCAATCGGGTAAACTGAGATTGCGGATTTTGGATTGCGGAGTTTGGATTGTGGGCTCGCAATAGGGAATGTCGGGGTGGGAAGATAAAAGGCGATAATCCGCGCCAATCCAAAATTTGCAACCCGCAATCCAAAATCCAAAATTGAAGATCTTCCGGAGAGCGAGAACCTGAGGTAGACTGTGTAGCCATATTCGAGAAAGAAGGGGCCGACGATGAAGACTCTCTACGAGGTAGATCCGGAAGTTGCGCGTGCGATTGCCGCTGAAACGCATAGGCAGAACCAGACGCTGGAACTCATCGCTTCGGAAAATTTTGTCAGTGGCGCGGTGCTGGAAGCGACAGGCTCGGTCTTCACCAATAAATATGCGGAAGGATATCCGGGCAAGCGCTACTACGGTGGCTGCGAGTTTGCCGATCAGGTTGAGATCCTCGTGCAGGAACGGGCGAAAAAACTGTTCGGTGCGGAACATGTCAACGCCCAGCTTCATTCGGGAACTCAGGCCAATATCGCGGTTTTCATGGCGATCTGTAATCCCGGCGATACGATCCTCGGCATGAGCCTGGCCCACGGCGGGCATCTGACGCACGGGCATCCCCTCAATTTCTCGGGTAAGATGTACCAGGTCAAATCCTACGGTGTGCGAGCCGATAGCGAACTCCTCGATTACGATGAAATCGCCCGCCTTGCTGAAGAAAGCAAGCCCCGGGTGATCGTCTGCGGCGCGAGCGCCTATCCCCGCGTCTGGGACTATGCCCGTATCGCCGACATTGCGCGCTCGGCTGGGTCCTACGTGCTGGCCGACATTGCCCATGTCGCCGGTCCCGTGGCCGCAAAACTGCATCCCAGCCCTTTTCCGCACGCGGACTTCGTAACCACCTCTACGCACAAGACCCTGCGCGGGCCGCGCGGAGGCTTGGTCATGTGCCGGGAGAAATTCGCCAAAGACCTCGACCGGGCGGTGTTCCCGGGAGTGCAGGGCGGCCCGCTGGTTCATGTGATCGCGGCCAAAGCCGTGTGCCTGCAGGAAGCGATGCAGCCCGCTTTCGTCGAATACCAGCGCCAGGTGCTGGCCAATGCGCAGGTCCTGGCGCAGACGCTCCTCGATGAGGGCTTCCGGCTGGTCTCCGGAGGCACGGACAACCACTTGATGCTGGTGGATGTCGTCAGTAAGGGGATTACCGGCAAGGAAGCTGAGCAAGCCCTGGAGAAAGCAAACATCACGGTCAACAAAAACGTCATTCCGTTCGACACCAAGCCGCTGACCATCACCAGCGGCATTCGTATCGGGTCTCCGGCAGTTACAACGCGCGGAATGAAAGAGCAAGAGATGAAGATGATTGGCCGCTTGATCAGCCGTGTGCTGCACGCGCCCGGCGACGGCAACATTCTGAGACAGGCTCGCGAAGAGGCCCTTGCGCTCACCGACAAGTTTCCGCTTTACCCGGAGAAGTTGGCGGCACTCGGAAAAGAATGATATCACCCGATGAGCTGAGCGATATTCTTGGCCCGACGGGGCAGATCGCCCGCACGCATCCCAATTATGAATTCCGCCCGGGGCAGATTCAGATGGCGCAGGCGGTAGGGGCTGCCATCGAAGGACGTCATCATTTGTGTGTGGAGGCGGGCACCGGGACGGGGAAAACGCTCGCTTATCTCCTCCCGTGCATATTCAGCCGCAAGCGCGTCATCATATCCACGGGCACAAAAAACCTTCAGGAACAAATCTTCTTCAAGGATCTGCCACTTCTGGAGAATGCCCTCGGCCGGAAGCTCTCCGTCTGCTACGTCAAAGGGAGAAGTAACTATCTATGTCTTAAAAAACTGGCTGAAATTGAAGGCGAGGGCTACCTGTTTTCCAGGCACGATCCCGAGTACCTGGAGGCAATCCGGGATTGGGTGCGTACGACCGCGACGGGTGATCGGGCGGAGTTGAAGGAACTACCCGATGATTTCATTCTCTGGCACCATCTTGACGCGCGCCGTGAGACTTGCACCGGACAGAAATGCCCTGACTTTGAGGCATGTTTTGTTACCAAGGTGAGGCAACGCGCGTTGGAATCGGATATCGTTATCGTCAATCACCACCTGTTTTTCGCCGATCTGGCGCTGCGCCAGGGCGATTTCGGATCCGTCCTTCCGGATTACTCCGTCGTCGTTTTTGACGAGGCTCACGAACTTGAGGATGTTGTCACCCAGTATTTTGGCGTTATGGTCAGCAGCTACCGGATCGACGAGTTCGCGCGTGACGCCGCCCGCATTCTAGCCGAGTCAGGCGATCCATCGACCTTTCTCCAGGATCAGGTTTCGAAGCTGGCAGGTTGCTCCGGCGAATTCTTCGGTGCTTTTCGCGGCAAAGAGGGCCGGTATCCTCTGCGAGAGTTGGGCGCGGGTTTGGAGATACGGCGCGGCGCGCAGCGCGGGGATCCGCCGGGCGAACCCTATCGCAAGCTCTTGACCCTGCTGTCGGTCATTGCGACATCGCTGGAGGGCCTGCCGAACCAGAGCGATGCCATCGAGGCACTCTGCCGGCGTTGCCAGGAAATGCATGACGAGTTGATTGCGATCCTGGAGTCGGATTCCACTGAACATGTCTACTGGTACGAGGCGCGCGGACGCGGGGTTTTCCTGTGGGCTTCCCCGATCCGAGTGTCCTCCATACTCGCGAATCAACTGTTCGCGCGCGTCGATGCCGCCATTCTCACTTCCGCGACGCTTTCAACCGACGGCAACTTTCAGTTCATCCGCTCCCGGCTTGGGCTGAACGCCTGCGAAGAACTGATTTTGGATTCTCATTTTGACTTTGCACGTCAAGCCATCTTTTACGTGCCGGGTGAAATCCCCGAACCCAGAGAGGAGGGTTGGGCGGATCAGGCGTGCATCGAGTTGGAGCAGATCCTCGAGGCGAGCGCAGGCCGTGCCTTCGTATTATTCACCAGTTACTCCCAGATGAACATGATCTATTACGAGTTGCAGTCGCGCTTGCCCTATCCGATGCTGATTCAGGGGGAGAAGAGCAAAAGTGGACTGCTCGAAGCGTTTCGCAATACCCCGAACGCGGTGCTGTTTGCCACCGCCAGTTTCTGGCAGGGGGTCGATGTGCAAGGTGAGCAGTTGAGCTGTGTCGTGATCGACAAACTGCCGTTTTCCGTCCCCAGCGATCCCGTCGTCGCCGCGCGCATTCGTCATTTGAACGAGACCGGCGGCAACGCCTTCTACGACTATCAGATTCCGGAAGCGGTCATTCTCCTGAAACAGGGTTTTGGGAGACTGATTCGCAGCCGATCCGATCGCGGCATCCTCGCTCTTCTCGATAAAAGGATCATGACCAAGAGCTACGGCCGGGTCTTTTTGAACAGTCTCCCCCCGGCTCCCCTTACCCGCGATTCCCAGCAGATGAGAAACTTTTTGGCCGTCTGACGGTCTTTATATTTAGAAGTGCGGGAGGTGCGAAAGGCCTTCGATATTCATAGGATCAATGCCGGCCCGGCTGCGCTGCTACGCGGGGGGATGTTGGTCATGCGTAGGATGCCCATTTGGGTTGAGAATCTTGCCAAAGATCTGAATCGCTGCAAGCACCCTTCCTCTGTTGACATGCGATCCGAGCCGGTCATAAAATGGAGCTTTGGGCTATTGCAACTCGATAAGTTCTCATATCTCGGCCTTGCAAGGAGGTTTTATGCGCAGCCAATATCGCAAGTTTGGCCTGGTTCTGATTCTTCTTCTCAGTTTGGGTCTCTTTTTGTCTCCGGCAGCTTTCGCTCAGAATCGCGGATTTGCCGGAAAGGTAGCGAATGACAAGGGTGAGCCGGTAGTCAATGCCAAAGTTACTATTACTGGAGTCAGCAGCAAGAGAGTTTACCCAACCACCACCGATAAGAAGGGGCAGTGGGTGTGGATGAACCTGCCTTCAGGCCAGTATTACATCGTCGTGAGAGCGGATGGTTATAATCCCGGATTCGCGCAGAAAGACGCAGCCCCGGGGCTCAGTCCCGTGGATATCAAGCTGGAGCCAGGCAATGCCGCGCTGAAGTTCCCCTTTGAAATGACTCCCGAGGAGCAGAAGAAACTCGATGCGGAAAAGGGCAAGGCGGAGCAGCAGGCGAAGATGATAGGCGAGATCAAGCAGTTTTTTGAAGCGGGCCGCGCGGCGGCGGAAAAATCTGATTATCCGGGTGCCATCGAACAGTTCAAGAAGGCATTGGAAAAGGCCCCTGACGAGCCCACCGTTCTCGCCAATCTTGCCGATGCGTACTACAAAAACAACCAGTACCAGGAGGCAGTGGATATCTACCTGAAAGCCATCGGTTTGAAACCTACCGATGCCGCGCTTTTGACCAACCTGGGCGTGGTTTATGGAAAGATGGGGAAAACAGCCGAATCCAAGGATGCTTTCCAAAAAGCCGCGAATCTTGATCCTGCGGCCGCGGCGCAGAACTTCTACAATCTTGGTGCAACGCTCGTGAACGGCGGACAGACGAAAGACGCGGCCGAGGCTTTCCGGCAGGCCATCAAAGCCGACGCCGGGTACGCAGAGGCCTACTATCAGCTGGGGCTGTCCCTTTCGGGCGATAAGGAGACCATGCCTGAGGCAATCAAGATGCTGGAGCAGTACCTCAAGATCGGAAAAGACGCCACCAACATTGAGGTGGCCAAGCAACTCATCCAGGCACTGAAGAAGTAAGAGCAAGCCAGGGGTAGGAAAGGCGTTCTTAGCCGTTGTGGCGCGAAAAGAGCTTCTCTGCCCGCCTGCAACCGACGTCTGCGAGACTCTGCAAAGCAGATAATGCTGATTCGGCGACGAGGGGATTTCTATCCCTCGTTAACGCATAGATGCGGTTCACGGTAGCTTCCGGAATCTCGTTGGGCCGATGCCAGAAGGCCACGGATAGTTCCAGCAAGGCCTGAGCGCGCAGTTCCGGGTTGCGATGCTCGGTGGTTTCCAGCAAGGCCTCGATCGAACGGGCGCCGCCCTGCTGAGCAATCGCGCCCAGCGATTCGACGATCCATTTCAGCATTCGAACCGGCGCAGTGGTGTCGCTGTTTTTCAGTATCGGGAGGAAGAAGTCGACCGCAGCATCGTCCCCGATGGCGCCGATCGCTTCAATCACGGCGATCAGAAAATCCTGGGCGCCGAAGCCCCTCATCTTCTTGGCTTCTAGAAACACCTGCTTTAGCGGGCCAAGGAACTCGTGATCCCCCATGGCGCCCATCGCGTAGGCCGCAAATTCGCACCGCTTGGTATCCTTGTGAGACAGCATGAGGATCAGCGGTTCGTGAAAGCGCAGGTCGCGCAGCACGCCTATGCGTGGAATAATCTGGAACAGATCGTCGACGTCCCCTGACTCCATGGTCAAAAGGCAATCTTGGATAAGTTCTTCGGAGTAGCGGGAGACCTTTCGGGAGGGCGTCTTTTCCAAGTCTACAACTTCCAGATGGCCGCTATGGCAAAATAATCAAAAACCTGCTAACCAACCTATTATATTTGCGTCTGGCTTCATTTCAACAAGGAAAATTCCGGCTGGATCGGCATGGACCCCGACATCGATGTCCGGGAACTGCAGGTGGACCAACCGATCCGGTCCCGATCGCCTTGATGGTGTTGCCCACGAATGTCAGATGCGCCAAGACTGCCTGCCGGCAAATACATGCAACACTTGGAATACATGCAAATCCATAACCTATTATGTTTTGCAGGGTTCGTTGCAGGTTTTACCCTTGGGCGGTGGGTCCGTTGAGGTATTTTTGGCGGCACTCCTCCGAGCAGAAGAAAACCTCTTCACCCTTATGTTGCAGAGGAAATGCGAGCCTCGGATCCATGTACATGCCGCAGACCGGGTCCTTCACTGTGTTGGTGGGGGCGGTTCTCCCGGGATCGGGCCGAGCCGGTCTCACCGCCTTCCCCAGGAAAAGTCCGAGAATCCTGCGCAGCATCCAGAGGACGCCGAGAAAGGCGAGAATGCGCATGAGGAACAACAATTTTGCCGCTCCTAGAAGTGAAGCCTGAGGTCCGAAAAGTTTGCCAGTTCAAGGAGTCCCGGGTGCTCCGCGGGTTCTTCGTGCTCGAGAGTCCAGGTATGAATATATGGGATGTAGACTGCTTTCATTCCCGCCGCCAGAGCCGGATTGATATCTGAACGAGGACTATTGCCGATCATCCAGGAACAGGAACCCTCCCACCCATGGCGGGCAATCAAAGCGGAGTAGGTTCGGGTATTCTTTTCGGGCAGGATCTCGATGCTCCGGAAGTAGCCCGCCAACGCTGAAGCCCGTATCTTGCGCGACTGTTCTTCGGGATCTCCTTTGGTCACCAGGAACAGCGCATGCCGGGTTGAAAGATAGGCGAGTGTCTCGGGAACACCCTGGAAGATCTCCATGGGGTGTTCCAGGATAGCCAGGGACAGCTGCTGCACCTGTGCCGGAAGCGTCGGGTTTGCGCCTGGGGGCAGAAGCCTCTGAAAGGTCTCGACCAGGGAATGAGTGAAGTTCACCGTGCCGTAGCCGGTCAGAGGAATGCGCCTCCGCTCGGTTTCGTCAAGCTCGGTCCTGAAGCTCCTGGTATCGGCGCGGGCGCGGCACAGAAGCGCCTGGACTTCCTGAATCACCCGCTCGAAATAGATGTTATTTTCCCAGAGGGTGTCATCTGCGTCAATGAGCAGATTCTGGGAGTTTTGAATGCCCACATTCCCCCTCAGGCAGAAGAATGGAGGTTACATGAATGGCCGGCGATTGACAACTATCCGGCGACCCCTCCTAATTCTCGGACGGGCTCCTGGCGGCTATCGATGATCAGGGTCACTGGCCCTGAATTAACCAAATCCACTTCCATCGCGGCCTGAAATTGGCCGGTTTGCACGTCAGGCACCCATCGTCGAACGATCTGAACGAATCTGTCGTAAAGGGCTTGCGCCTGGGCCGATGGGGCTGCGTCAGAGTACGATGGCCGCCGTCCTTTGCGGCAATCGCCGTAGAGGGTAAATTGCGAAACCAGAAGGAGTTGGCCGCGGACGTCGAGAAGGCTAAGATTAAGCCGGCCCTCCGCATCGTCGAAGATGCGCAGTTCCACGATCTTCCTGGCCATCCACTCGAGCACATCCTGAGAGTCGTCACTAGCGATCGCCACGAGAGCCAGAATGCCGTTACCGATGCGGGCGATCTCAGCGCCCGCCACTGTGACGCTGGCTCTTGTGACTCTTTGGATGACGGCGCGCATAGAATCCTGACCTCCCGTGCCTGGGGCCGCATCTTGTATGCGTTGACAGTTCGAAAACAGTTGGGTATATTACCATTCCCTCTTGTGAGAATCACAAAGATGATGATCCTGGCTCAACGAAAATATTCCGGCTCTCACAAACATCCTGAGTGCCGCATTTCGGCGTTTTCCTCCTCCCCGGAGGATGCGGAGGGGGACTGCAGGTGAATCCTGATCTCCGCAACCTGATTGCCCTGCAGGATATCGACACAAAAATCGTCACTCTCAAAAAACAGATCTCCGAAATCCCCGAAAAGGCCTCAACTTACCGGGAAGAGTTCCAGCAGCTGGATCGCACCCATCAGGGTCGTGTGGCGCTCAGCCAGGAGCTTGCCAAGCAGCGTCGCACCCGCGAGAGCGATGTTGAAATGATGAGGACCAAGCTATCCCGGCTCAGAGAGCAGCTCATGGCAGTTAAGACCAACAAGGAATATACGGCCATGTTGCACGAGATCCAGACCGCGGAAAGTCAAGTCCACGCCGCAGAAGATGGCATCCTCGAGATTATGGAGAAGATGGAATCCATGGAGGAAAGCCTGGCGCAGGAAGAAAAGGGACTCAGGTCCAAGCAGGCCGAGCTCGAAGTCCAGATTCGCAAGGCGGAAGAGGCCGTACCCCAGCTTGAAACCGAGGTAAAGACGCTTTATGAGACCAAGGCCGCCCTGGAAGGACGTATCGAGGCCGACCTGCTGGGGCGCTATCGTCGCATCGCCGACGCGCGCAGAGGGATCGCACTGGCGGAAGCCAAGGCCGAGCTCTGTTCCGCCTGCCATGTCCGCATAAGACCCCAAGTTTTTGCCGACCTGATCCGGACCGAAGAGATCCATATCTGCGATAGTTGCTCCCGCATTCTGTTCATCCGGGAAGGTTCTTAGAATTTCTGAAACTTCGTCGACGTGCCTGCCTCTAAGGTATGGATCCGGCAGGAGGAGAGGGGAGGCGATGGTTATCCGATCCGTGCTTGCGCTCACTATGGTGTCGCTGACCCTGGCGGTGGCCGCGCCGACGCCGCAGCAACAGGTTCAGGTCCCCCAGACTACGATCCGGTCTCAAGTTGAACTGGTGAATGTAATTTTTACGGCCACGGATCGCAACGGCAAGATGGTTTCCGGCCTGAAAGCCGGAGACTTCCAGGTTTTTGAGGACAAAAAGCCGCAGACCATCGACTATTTCAATGACTGGACCCAGGGCACGGATGTGCCTCTTACCATCGCCCTATTGATCGATACCAGCGCAAGCGTCAAATCGAAGCTAGACTATGAGAAGCAGACCGCGTCCGAGTTCTTTCGGAATGTATTGCGCAAAGATCGGGATATCGCGCTCATCATCCAGTTTGACTCCGACGTGAATCTGGTCCAGGATTTCACCCAGGATCCGGAACGCCTGGACGCGGCTTTGGACACGCTGCGGGCGGGAAACAGCACGGCACTGTATGATGCCATCTACCTGGCGGTGAACGAGAAGCTCAAGGACGAAACCGGCCGCAAGGTGATCGTCGTCATAACCGACGGCACCGACACCTCCAGTAAAATAAAAGAGAAGGAAGCCATCGAGGTCGCACAGAGGAGCGATGTCCTGATCTATGGGATCGGTGTGCGTGACGAGTATGGAGAAAGCTTCGGTGTACTAAGAAGATTTGCGGAGGACACAGGCGGCGACTTTTTTTCCCCGAGTGCCAGGCTGTCCGAACTCAGGGATGCATTTCGCGCGATCGGCGCGGATTTGCAGGGGCAGTACAGTCTTGCCTACCGATCGACCAATGAGAAAAGGGATGGATCTTTCCGAAGTATAGATCTGCGCTGCAAAGTTCCCGGCGTGCGCATACATGCGCGCAGAGGCTACTACGCTCCCAAGGCGAAATAACGGATTTCATGCCATCTGGCTTTCAGCGTGCCAGAATCTTCTCCGTTTTATAGGGACGATAATAGAACAGGTCCGCATCCCGATCGCGCGAGATGTGAAAAACCGCGTCACGACAGATTTCGCAATGGTCCAGGTGATCAAGGACATCCAACTTTTCATCCACACTCAACTGCTTATCCAAGTAACGAACCAGCTTTTCGAAGTCGCAAGTTTTCATGGGTCCCCCCGCAGCTGACTTACTAACCTCATCGGAGAGCCTTAGGCGAATCATGAGAAAACTTTTTCGAACCTAACTGCGTCTTATACAGTATTACAGGTAAGATGGATTTCAGCAAGCTAATGAGGAAACGTTATGGCAATCGCGGAATTGAGACTTGAACCGTCGCGTGACCAGCTGTCCCAAACCATTGTGGAATGCTTGAAGTCCTGGCCCGAGTCTCATCGCCAGGTTTTTGTTGAGATCCACTACTGCGGGAGATCTGCAGAGGATGTCGCCCGTATCCTCAATTTGCAGCCCGCTGAAGTGGTACAAGTTTTGGAGCAGTGCGAGCTCAAGCTTTATCATGCGCTCAAGGTTTTCCGCAACGGGGCATCTCCGGAGATGTCCGAAGTGCCTCCGCATCCGCATGTGTATCCCGCCAGTTGTTGCTCCCGCTGAACAGGCTTCAAGGTGATACCTTGGGCTCGTCTTTCATCTGCGCGAAATGTTTCAGATTTTGGCCCGACGGTCGATAAGTAATTTTGGACCCCAATATTCGCCAGTTTCACGCTTACAGGATCGGGCCATGCATGACGGTTCAAATGAAGGTGCGGCAGACATTCTCATCCCAGTGCGCAACCATTATCCTCTCACCAGGGCCTTGCTCGAGGGCATCTACCGCCATGCCGACTACCCGTTTCACATTTACATCATCGATAATGCGTCGACGGATGAGACCGCAGATCTGCACAAGATTTATACCCGCAACATTACCATCGTCCGAAATCGCCAGAGTCGCGGCTGGAGTGGAGCCATCAACCAGGGAATTCAGATAGGGTCAAATCCGTATGTGATTTTCATGAAAAATGATCTTGAGCTTTCCCACGGATGGCTGCGCAACATGATCGCCTTCCTGAACACCCATCCCCGCATTGCAGCCGTGGGGCCACTCAACTCCGAAAAGAATGACTGGCAGTGCGTGGACCAGGTACGGGAGAAGATGGTGCCCCAGATGCCTCACTTTCTGACCGAGGACATTCATGAGCGCAATCGGATTCTGCAGTACCATTTCCCGGATACTGGCATCCTCGTCGATGGATCGTTGACCTTCTTCTGCACCGCCTTCACCCGCCGGGCTATCGACAATGTGGGTCTTCTCGCCGACATGAACGGCGAAGACGACACTGACTACTGCCGCAGGCTGAGGAGAGCAGGCTATGTGCTGGGGCTTGCCCTGGACACGTATGTGATCCATCACCCGCACAGGGAGCGCAAACCCGCCGCGGCAGCAGCACGCCGCACTTCCCTGCGCAAAAGAGCCTGAAATTCCAATGGAGGGTCGCTTCCTGCAGCGAGATCAGATTAGTTGATCAACTGTTTCAGGTTCCAATCCTGCTGATTACTAAAGAGAGTATCCAAAAACTAATGGCATATCCCGGCGCTGATGATCTGCGTCACTCGTCACATGCTGGGATGATTAGGGATTGTCTTTCTGGTACATGTAGCCTTGGCCACGGATGCTGACGAAGTAGCGAGGATGGTCCGGCTCGGATTCGAAGTATTTTCGCAGCCGCACGATGAAGTTGTCGACTGTCCTGGTCTCGACGTCAGAATGATAGCCCCAGACTTTCTCCAGCAGCTCGGCGCGTGACACCACACGATTAGGCTGATCCGTCAGTACTTCAAGCAGGCGGGCCTCCAGTGCAGTCAGCTGCAGCCTGGCATTGGGTCCGGTGGCGGTCAGCTGATCGAAGTCGACCGTGTAGGCGCCGATATCGATCGTATGTCGCGTTTCAGCTTGACCGGCATACCAGCAACTCCGCTGGAGCATGCGGCGGACGCGCAGCAAAAGCTCGCGCAGATGGAAGGGCTTGATCAGGTAGTCGTCGGCGCCGATCTCGAGCCCGAGAATGCGATCGGCCCCAGCAGAACGGGCAGTGAGCATCAAAATCGGCAGCCTCTGATCGTGGCGGCGCACACGGCGCGCGACCTCGAATCCATCCATTTCTTCGATCATGATGTCGAGGATGATGAGATCGAAATGATCGCTGTCCAGCCACTGGAGCGCTTCTCGACCGCTCGGCGTGGCGCGCACGCGATAGCCCTCCTGCTCGAGGTTGAAGTGCAGCGGCCGGGCGAGGTTGATTTCATCCTCAACCAGAAGGATCATGGGCTTGGTGCGATCAGATTCCGCCATCATCACTCCTCAAGGCCTGCCCTCCACCTGCGCGCCGAGACTTCCGCGGGAAGGGATTTTCCAGTAACGGCGCACTCGCGGCAGGCTGACGCTGAAGACGGAGCCGCGGCCGGGTCCGGGGCTGGTTGCCCAGACCTTGCCTTTGTGGTCTCTCACGATGTGCCGGACCATGTACAATCCCAACCCTGTGCCTGAAACGTGGCTGTCATCCCCACGCCAGAACATCTTGAAAATATTGTTCAAATCCTTTCGGGCGATTCCGGCGCCGCTGTCGATGATATCCAGGCGGCAACTGCGCAAATCGCGGTGCAGCCGCAACCGGATGGTTGTGCCTCGAGGAGAGTACCGGGCCGCATTCTCGATCAGATTGGCAAGAGCCATGCGCATCGCGGTACGGTCAAGAGCGACGCGGGCATCCGCGCCTTTCTCCAGGACCACCAGGTGACCGTCTTTCTCGAACAGGTGGCGGTCTTGCTCCAGCATTTCCTCGACAAAATGACGCAGGCTGACCGGTTCCAGTCGATATCGAGCGCGCTTTTTCTCTATGCGTGCCGCACCCAGGATCCGGTCGATGAGCGTGTTCAGGCGTTCCGCATCGTCGAGCATCATCGACAGGAACTCCTGTCTGCGCTCAGGCGAAAGCTCACGCATGGCCATGGTCTCGAGCGCCAGCTGAATGGAAGCGACAGGGGATTTCAGCTCGTGGGTCACATTGGAAACGAAAACCCGCTGCATCCGGTTTAAGCGGTGCTGCTTGCTCCAATAGATAAAGATGACCGTCGCCCCGGCCAGGATCAAAGCTAGCAGAACGCCGCCTTCCACAAGCGGGAGCCAAGGCAGACGCTTCGTGGAAGCCTGGGATTCGAGCTGCTCTTCCATCTGGCGCAGCTGGGCATGGTTCTCGAGGTACCATCGGATCCAAACCACCATGAGCAGTACCCACAGGACCTGCATCAAAAGGAATATCGTAACCGGATGGTAAAGCCACCGCGCCTTGCTCCGCATCGTTTCATCATACACCCATTTGGGATTGACGAATGACGATCGACGATTACTACTCATTCTTATGGATGACATCGAGGATTTCGGAGCCGAATTCGTGGGTGCGCCAGCGGCGCATGCCGGGAATCGCTTCGAGCTCGGCGAGGTCAGCGGGTGGAAACGCCGCCAGCATCTCCAGCAGGGTTCCGGGGAAGATTACGCCGACGTGCAGCTGCAGTTCTTCCGCTTTGACACGGCGCCAACGCCTGAGTTCCTCCAGCCGGGCCTTGGCTTCACGAGACGGGGCCTTGCCCGCATTGCGCGCCGGCAGGGCCAGGGAAGCGGGATCTTCTGAGCGCGCGTTCTCGATGGCTCGATAAATCTCCCCGCCGAACCTGCGCGCCACCCGGAACGAAATTCCGGGCCGCTTGAACATCTCATGGGGAGTGCGCGGCGGCTTTTGAGCAAGCTCCAGCAGGACCGAGTTATTCAGGACCTTGAACGGAGGGACATCCATTTCCCGCGCGTAGCGGTCACGCAACAGGTAGAGCGCACGCAGTATGGCGAGCTGCTGCAAAGAAATGTCGCGGCTGCCCTTGATCCGGCGAAATCCCTCAACGTCAAACTCCCTCTCCTGGGTTTCCAGCTCCGCCAGAGATTCGAACTCCTCTCGAGCCCATGCCAGACGCCCCTTTTCGCGGATCTGCTGCTCGAGCAAATCGCGGAGTTGCATCAAGTGATGCGTGTCCATCGCGGCGTACTCCAGCTGTTCGGGAGCAAGCGGCCGGCGCGACCAGTCATCCCGCTGCCGGCGTTTGGAGTGCGCTATGCCCAAAAGCTTTTCCAGAAGCGCATCCAGTCCTAGTTGCTCGTACCCCATCAGTTGCGCAGCCACGTGAGTATCGAAGAGATTTTTGAACGCAAAGTTGTAGTCGCGACGCAGGCAGAAAAGATCGTAATTGGCTGCATGGAACACCTTTTCCACCCCGGCGTCCGCCATGATCGGACCGAGCGCCCTCAGATCCTTGACCGCGAGCGGATCCAGAATGAAGGTCTCACTGTCGGTAGAGATCTGAATCAGGCACACTTTCTCGAAATAGTGATAGAGGCTGTCAGCCTCAATATCGATCGCTATGCGTGAGGCAGGCAGGAGAGCTTCGACCAGGTGCTGAAAGGCATCGACCGAAGCCACCCAGGTAAATGGCGTAGGTTTTGTCTCAGCAGCGCTATCTGTCTTATCAGGATCCATAATCAGCCAAGGGTCTCGCCATTGAGCATAACCTAGGGAGCGTCAGAAGTCTTTGTGGCCCCTCGGGCGTTCCGCGTCAATATACAGGTCCCGGGGGCACTCGGGCAACTGCAGATCGCAGGTAGTGGAAGCCTCCCAACTGACTTAAAGGTATACTACTGCCGAGTTGGGAGCCGAAGTGGGCGTTGTGCGCCGCACGGCGCCCAGATGCCTGCGATCCACAGGAACTTTTGAGGAGTCCCATGAAAATTGCACTGATTCAACAGCACGCTACTCCTGATCGCGAGGCGAACATCCATCGGGGCGTCCTGGCTCTCGAGCAAGCCGCGGCCCAAGGCGCACGGCTGGCGGTATTTCCTGAACTGGCATTTCTCAGTTTTTTCCCGCAGCGCCGGCGCAGTGAGCAGCCTCCGCCATGGTCCGAGCCGGTTCCAGGTCCAACCACCGAATTATTTGCCGGCCTTGCCGCCGAACTCGGGATCGTAGTTGTGCTCAACCTCTATGAACGCGACGGAGAGCGCACGTACGACTCTTCACCTGTGCTGGATGCTGATGGCCGGCTGCTGGGCGTGAATCGCATGATTCACATCATCGATGGCCCCTGCTTCCGTGAAACGGACTTCTACCATCCAGGAGATCACGGCGCCACAGTGTTTGACACCGCGGTCGGTCGCCTGGGAGTGGCGATTTGCTATGATCGGCATTTTCCGGAGTACACAAGAGCCCTTGGCGTGAAGGGAGCTGAAATCGTGGTCGTGCCCCAGGCTGGCTCCGTCGGCGAGTGGCCTCCGGGAGTTTTCGAAGCAGAACTTCAGGTGGCGAGTTTTCAGAACGGCTATTTTACCGCCCTGGCAAATCGTGTCGGCCCGGAGGAGTGTCTCACGTTCGCGGGGGAATCCTTCGTGACGGATCCGATGGGGCGGGTGATCGTACGCGCGCCCGCAGGGCAAGATCATATCCTTTATGCCGACCTTGATTTCTCTCTGCTCGAACAATGCTCAGCGCGCCGGCATTTCCTTCGCGACCGCCGTCCCGGCATCTATCCTCTTTAAGAATCACCGCGAGCGACGAATCATGACGGAGGAGAGCAAAGCAGAACCACTCATCACTCGTGATTCATCACGCAGGACTCGTCCCCAATCCCCAAGGCTGCCGCGCAGGCGTGACAAGGGTGGACGCTCTTCACGTCGATCTCCTCGACACAGGTCGATGCGCGCATGACGCATTCGAATTGATGACAGTGATAGAGGCCGAACATGTGCCCAAGCTCGTGCACCAGCTCCTTCTCCAGGCGCTGCAGCAGGAGCACGGCATCGCGCCTCAGTCCGTAGAACTGATTGGAGAGCCGATGGGTGGAAACAATTGCCGCAAGTCCATTGAGCTGGGCTTCGCCGAAGACAAAGGTGAGGACGGGAATGAAAAGGTCCACATCCACGATCCCGATCCGTTTTTCTGCGGGCTGAAGGGCTCCATCCAGGATTTGGGCAAGCAAACGCGTGGATTCGGTTTGCCGCCGCGAAACGTCATAGCCGGATCGAAGATCAAGCTCCGCCATCCCTAGGCTCACCGGGACGGCGAAGATCTCCTCGATCCGGCGTGAAATCGAAACCAGACTTCCGAGCCGGAGGGAGGAACCGTTGAGAAGGTGGATCTCTCCTGGCACTTACGGTTTCCTAAGGCCGTATTTGTGGATTTTGTTGTACAGCGTCACACGGTCGATCTCGAGGATTTCGGCAGATCGAGAAATATTCCAGTTGTTCTGCTCGAGCACGCGGGTAATGTGCGTTTTTTCGACCGCCGCCAATGACCCGCTATGCGGCATGTTGTTTTTTTCAGACAGACGGAAGGGGAGATCCTCTGGGACAATGGCTGGAGGCTTGCCCACCACCATCGCGCGCTCAATCGCGTTTTCCAGCTCGCGCACGTTCCCCGGCCAGGAGTAGCGCACCAGAACATCCATCGCCTCGGGCGAGATGGATGCGATCGGCTTGCACATCGAGTGCGCATACTTTTTCACGAAATAGTCGACGAGCAGGGGGATGTCCGATTTGCGCTCCCTCAGCGGGGGCACGAAGATCGTAAAAACGTTCAGACGATAGTAGAGATCTTCCCGGAAGGTTTTATCCTGGACTGCCTTTTCGAGGTCTTTGTTCGTGGCGCAGATGATCCGGAAATCTACCTTGATGATTTCATTTCCGCCGACGCGTGCGAACTGCTTGGTCTCGAGCACTCTCAGCAAATCCATCTGCGTCTTCATGCCGATGTTGCCGATCTCATCCAGAAACAGGGTTCCTTGATCGGCGAGCTCAATCTTGCCCTTGCGGCGGTATTGGGCCCCGGTGAAGGCGCCCCGTTCATGACCGAAGAGCTCGCTCTCGAGCACTCCATCCGGCATGGCGCCGCAATTAATAGTCACGATCGGGAAGTAGCGGCGCTCACCGTTGCTGTGAATGGCGCGCGCAATCAGCTCTTTGCCGGTGCCGCTCTCGCCGCGCAGCATGACGGTAGTTTCGGTTTTGGCCACCGTCTCGATCATCTCGAATACCTGCTGCATGGCCGGAGATTCGCCGATGATCTCATCGAGCTTGGGACACTCGGCGATTTGCTCCTTGAGCTTGATATTTTGCTGCAATAGCGCCCGCTGCTTGATGGCATTACGTATCAAATGGGAGAGATAGTCCGGATCAACCGGCTTGGTCACATAATCGAAAGCGCCGGCCTTGAGGGCCTGCACGGCGGTATCGACGGACGCATGCGCGGTAATGAAAATGATCGCCGTCAGCGGATCAATCTCCCGGATCCGTCCCTGCAGCTCCATGCCGTCCATGCCCGGCATTTTGATGTCGAGCAGGATGATGTCCCATCGCTGAGCCTGGAGCTGCCGGAGCGCTGCCGGCGCGTCTTCGGCGGTCCCAACGCGGAATCCGTCCTCAAGGAACCACTTGGATAGCGACTCCCTCACAATCTTTTCGTCATCGACTATGAGAATAGATGTCCGATTGTTCATACACCCCCTACACCCCGACCCTGACTTACAAAAGCAATGCTTCGGCCTCAACCCCGGGATGGTTCATCCGGACGGGCAGGAAAGGAGAGCGTGAAAACTGTTCCCTTACCCGGCTGGGATTGAACCGAGACCGTTCCTTCATGGAGCTCAAGGATACCGTAAACGACTGCCAAGCCTAAACCAACCCCTTTTCCTTCTTTTTTTGTCGTGAAGAATGGTTCGAAGAGATGAGGAATATCTCCGGCCGCAACGCCACTTCCCGTGTCGGCGATGTCCATGCGGATGCCGCCCGCAGCATTTCGCGTGACAGTGAGCTTAAGATCCCCACCGGCTGGCATAGCCTCGACCGCATTGACGAACAGCGCGATCAGGGCCTGCTGGATCTGGCTTTCATCGCACAAGAGTTTTGCTTCCGGAATGGCAATCTCCGACTGGAAATCTACATTGGAGATCTTGAAGTGGTGCTGCATCAGGCGCACCGCCCTGTCCACGATTTCCGCCACCGGAACCAGACCAAACTCCGCGACCTGGCGCTTGGAGAACAGGAGCAGGTTTTTCACGATGCTTCCGCAGCGTTTAACCTCGCCGATAATCAGCTCCAGGTCATCCAGAGTCGACTGCAAGACCGGAGACGGCTCAATCTTTTTGAGCCGCTTCTCAATCAATTTCAGATAATTCAGAATTCCTGCCAACGGGTTATTCAGTTCATGCGCCACCGTGGCCGACAGCTTGCCAAGAGATGCCATCTTTTCGATCTGAAGAATCTGCTCGTGAATCTCTTTCAGCTCCGCTGTTTTTTCTTCCACCCGCTTTTCCAGCGTCTGCGACCAATGCTTGTTTTCCTGTTCGGCTTTCTGAAGGCTTTTCGTCATTTCGTTGAAGGCGCGTGCCAGTTCGCCGATTTCGTCTTTCGAGGCCAGAGTGATCTGATAGTCAAATTGGCCTGCGGAAATACGCTTTGTCCCTTCACGAAGCCTCCCCACCGGGCGGTGCACGGTAACGGACAAAAAGAGGACCGATGCGACTATGACAACGACCGTGCCCAGGATGGCGTACAAAATCAGCTTCCAGCGCGCCTCGGCGATGTTAGCATTGACCTTCTCGAGAGACATGCGCACGTCGAGCACTCCCAGTATGGTCTGATCCTGCGAGTGGCAGCCGTAACATGAAGGCTCGTTGCGGATGGGATTGATAAGGCCGACGAAGCGAAACCCCTGGGGTCCGGTGTAGTAGCGGAAGAGCTGATTCGAAGGAACCGACTGCAGAGGCCTGGCCAGAGGTTTCGTGCTGTCGTGGCAGACATTGCAGGCCTCCGCACTCATGTCCACCACCTTTCCTTCCTGGGACCGGTCCGTAGACACCATGATCTGGCCGCGTTTATTATAAATCCGGATCTCGACACCCGGCACCCGGCTCATGCCGTAGATCGCCTCCTTCACATCCTCACTGCGTGCCGTGAGCATACTGTAGTGCGTGGAATTCTTGATGATGTCGCTGAGAATGCTGGCGCTGTCGCACACTTCGTTCATCATCTGGGTGTTGTGGAAGTTGATGGCAAAGTAGGTATACAGGCCGAAGAGGGCAACTAAAAGCAGACAGGATCCGACGATCACCCGGAAGGTTAACGTATGAAAATATCGCATTTGCGAACGCATCCTATCACGGAATCTCAAAATTCTAGTACTGAGTGCTGAGCGGGAATTACGGGCAGGATCTTGTTCTTGGGAAAAGTAGCGGTGTGGAACGCTGGGCGATGAGCACTGAGTTGCAAGGATCAAGTAGTCACATGCTGCACCGCTAACCCGATACTCAGTACTCAGCACTCAGTATTTTGCTAGCGTTTCGCCCAGCCGAAGTGCTGGCGCACCAGCGCAAAGTAGCGCGTCGGGCCGAGAATGTCGGCGAAACTCTGCAGTTTCTCACCACCGTCCGTGAGCGTGAGACCGACGGATGTGCGGCGACCGCGTATGGCGCCGGTGACCGACGCCAGGAAGCGAGTCTGATCGCTTCGATAGCGCGGTTCTGCCTCCCCGGCACTCATCCACTCCGTCGCTATCGTCTCTGCGTCATCCGCTTCCAACTCGTAAAGCCAGCCATCATCGAACGGCTGCGAACCGAGCAAGTGGGGATTGGAGACCAGTTCATTGTTCACGGTCCGCACCACCCCATCCAGCGGGGCTTCGAGCGGCATCGTTCCCCCGTCCATGACCAGCCAAATACAGGTCTGGCCTCGGCGCACATGCTGCTGCTGAGCGGGGAAGACAATTCCCTTGATTCCCTGGAGCGCTCGCGCCAAGCCAGGCTCAATCCCGAGTCGAATCAGTCGCGGACCGGTCTGATGCGCCCACCAATGGCTGCGGCTATAATGAAATCCCTCTCGAGGGATTCTCTGCTCGGCGGCGCATGCCGCCTGGCCGCTTGCTTCCTCCACTGCGGCGGTCGAAGCGGAAAATCGCCTGCGCATCGCCAGGTCCAAAGGACAGCTATCACAATCAAACATCCGATCACAGAGCTGATAGGATACGACTCCTGCCGACATCCATAGACACTGCTTTTCGGTGGGGGGTATGAGGTAGCACTTTCTATATGAGTTCATGATTGTCACCTGTTCAAGTTTCCTGGCTTGCACCGCCTGCACCTTTCTGCAAGAAATATCCGTACCAGAACCGTGCCGTTTTTGAACAAGCGACATAAATACATGATATTGCAGTGATTTACAGTAACTAGATTCCGGATGGAGCGCGAGGTTTTTTAACTCCAAGTGTTGAAAGAATCAACGCCGTTCCATTTTATGCCCAAACATTTCTGGTAAACAACTCATAATTAATCACTTATGTCTTTGTTGAGAAAATAATCAGCGACTGTTGATAAACTTTACGATCCGTTTGAGTTTTCGCTACGTCGCTGCGTTTTGGGCGCCTGTCTGTTACAATTCCGCTGCAAAAATGAAAGAGCCGCCACGCAGAAGGCGATGGGCTTATTGGGGTGAACCCCTGGATTCTTTGAGACTTTTTTAAAACCCAGTGAGTATGCGTCTCGCTGCGGCTGCTGCAGGATGGATTCGATGGACGATGGCAATCGGTTAAAGAAGCGGCTGCTGCGGCGTGTCGGGCAGGCGATCGCCGATTATGACATGATCGCTGCCGGTGATCGGATTATGGTCTGCCTGAGTGGCGGAAAGGACAGTTTCACTCTCCTCGACCTGCTCCGGGATCTGCAGGCGAGGGCACCGGTGCGGTTCGACCTGCTGGCTGTGACTCTGGATCAGATGCAGCCTGGTTTTCCCGTGCAGGTGCTGGAGAAGTATTTCACATCCGAGGGTATCCCTTTCCGGATCGTGAGGCGAGACACCTATGCGATTGTCTCCGACAAGATTCCCAAGGGTAAGACTACCTGTTCCCTCTGTTCGAGGTTGCGGCGGGGAGTTCTTTATGGCGTAGCTGTAGAGGAAGGATGCTCGAAGATCGCTCTGGGGCATCACGCTGACGATGTTCTTCAGACGCTCTTGCTCAACTTATTCTTCACCGGTTCGATCAAGGCGATGCCGCCGATTCTCAGGAGCGAAGACGGACGAAACACAGTGATTCGTCCCATGGCCTATTGCTGGGAAGAAGACATTGTCGCCTTTGCGGCGCATCAGAAGTATCCGGTCATCTCCTGCAATCTGTGCAGTGCGCAGGAAACTCTGAAACGGAAGCGCGTTCAGAAGCTGATTGCAGATCTGGAAAAGGAGATTCCCTGCATTCGCGAGTCCATGCTCGCCGCTCTGGGCAAGGTCATTCCTTCCCATCTGATGGACCGCGGATTATTCGATTTCCGGCAGCAGTGTAGAAAAATGACCGATGGCGATTGACGCCTGGGAGGGGGATCGGCCAATAGCTTGGAGCCTTGGCGGACCGGCTTTTCACTGGTCTTTCTTCGCGGCTTTGCTGGATGGCCCGCGGGGAAGGTAGCGAGCGAACTCGGGCGGGATCCTGGTCTTGTGCTCGATGGCGGTGCCTGAGACCGGATGGCTGAAGCCGAGCAAAAACGCGTGCAGGCCCAACCGCCCCATAGGATTTACGGTGCTGCCGTAGGCGCGGTCGCCTACAATAGGGTGCCCCATCTCGGAAAGGTGAACCCGGATCTGGTTTTTCCTGCCCGTTTCCAAAGTCACCTCGAGCGCCGTCAGCTGCGGGAAGCGCCTCAAGACGCGATAATGTGTTACAGCCAGCTTGCCGTCGGAGCCGTCCTGGATGGAGTGCATGCGCCTGGCTCGGTTCTCAGCGAGATAGCTCCGGATCGTGCCGTGATCCTTCTCCACGCGTCCCTCGACGATAGCCCAATACTTGCGTCGAATGTTGTGGCGGCTGAACAGGGTTTGGAGCTTGGCTTGAACCGGTTCGGATTTTGCGAAGACGAGCACGCCGCTGACAAACTTGTCGAGACGGTGCACGATGAACAGTTTTTGCTTTGGGTTGCACTTCTTCAGGTATTGACGCAGATAAGCATAGGCGGTCTTTTCCTGTTCGTGTGCCGTTGCCACCGTCAGCAGGCCTGCCGGTTTTTCCACCAGAAGGATGTCTTTGTCCTCAAACACGATCTGGAGTCCCGACACCGTGGGACTAGGATCCCCCTGGGCAACGATCTCGACCACATCCCCGGGGATGACGCGCTGGGCTGCGATCTTCGAGGCTGCGCCGTTGACGCGGACACGTCCATGCTGCAGCAATTGCCTCAAGGTGCGATGGGACGCACCTGGGACCAATTCGCGAACTGCCTCCAGGAGTGAACTTTCAGCTGGTAGTACGAGTTTCACCTAACTCCGATTGCAGATGAGCAACCGTGTGGAATCTGCAAAGCGAACGGTGATTTTATTTGGCGGCGTGAATGTCTGGACGCAACCCAACCCAAAGAATTTGTGCTCGATCCAGTCCCCTTCTCCGAAACTGCCTGACATGCTGTAGGTCTTATGGGGCTTCCCTGAGGCCTCCTGCATGACATCGGTCCAGCTCTGCCGGGTTCTCTTGGGAGCTTTGGTTTTCGAGGTCTTTTCCGGCTTTTTTAATGCGGTCTTAGATTGAGGTTTCTCTGCCCGGTAATTGTGCTCGCCGGAACAGGTGTTACACTTGACCCGGCGCGGCTTGGTACCCTGCATGCTGATCACGGTATGGGCAAGCACCAGCTTGCACTTCGTGCAATAGGCCTCGATGTCTGAACCGGCTGCGATTTTCTTCATGACATGCCCTCAAAATGATTACCAAGATACAATAGATAATTATACCACAGTGTGGGCTGAAACCCTAGGAATTTAAGCTGTTTCACCGGCTCGGAGCTACAACTTGCGGGACAGGGTGCCCATGAAACGGCGAATTTCGTCCAGGTTCTCCCGGATGACCTGCATATCGCCTAAACCGGGGGCATTGTTTCCATTCGGGGGGGGCTTGACCAGGCTGTTGATTGTTTCCTCCACAGCCCGAATCTGCATTCTTGTCTGCAGGTATTCCTCCCCCAATTTTTCGACATCCCTATGCAGTTCGGCTGTCTTCTGGGGGATTCCGTGGGTTGCCTTGGACAGCTGAGCCAGCGTTCCTGCCAGCGACTGGTACTGCTGATCCATGAGACGGATTTGGGAGGTGAACGCTTCCATGTGACCGGGAAGCTCTGCCACCGCGGCAAGGCTCTCGCCGACTCTTGCCTCAAGGACCTCCAACCTGGAATGCGTCTGCAGTTTTTCCTCTTCGTTCAGTCTGCCGGCGGCGGCGAAATCCTCATGTAAAGACACAAACTCCTCTAAAGTAACGGCTTCGGTCTGTGCCGCGGTCTGAGGAGGGTGAGTTTCCAGCAGCTCGATGCGCTCGTAATTCTTGCGGACCTCCGCTTTCAGGGCGGATACCTCCTTCTCAAGCTCGGCCATCTTCCCCGCGGTGCCGTTGGAAGGGTCTTTTTTGAGGTTATCCGTTGCGTGTTGCAGGGATTCGACCATGTTGTGCAACACGAGGTGGTTTTTCTTAAGCTCGCCGATTTCGGTGTAGCGCAGGGTGACGTTTTGAAGGGAGGCTTTCAGTTCCTCGTAAGCCTTGAACGCTGAATCCAGCTGGGTAAGAGCATCATCACCGATGACCGCGCCCTTTGCCTCGGCCAGCTTATCCAAACGGTTTTCCAATTCCTCCAGACGTTTATCCAGCTTAGAAAGAGTCTCTAGGGAGAGTGCGTCTTCGCCACGCGACGGCTCCTGCGTGAACGACTGAATGCGATTTTCCATCCGTTCGATGCCTTTGTGGAGCGACAGGATGTCAAGTGCGCGCACCTCCATTTGGAGTGCAGAAAAGTCCTGAAGAGAAGGGGCTGGCGGGAGTTCGACGAGTTTCGCGGCATGAAGTTCCAACTCTTCCTGGCACGCTGTGACCCCTGCCAGGCCTTCCTGGAGCCTTCCGTCGATGGCGCGCATTTCGCCATGAAGGCGCCGGCGCTCAGCCCTCTCGAACTCCAGTTCATGGAAACGCTGCTGCAGATTTCGCAGACTCTGCTTGATTTCGTGCAGTTGGCTCGCGTCGGATTGGGATTGCTCTACAGGAGCAGTGCTCACGGCAGGAAGCGGCTCCTGAACCATGAGCGCAGGAGCAGACTCCGGGGCACGGAACGCAAAAAACTTGGCAAATACTACGCCACACTTTTTGCAATCCGCCCGTTCCTCCTGGACGAATCCGCACTTAGGACAATTCACAATTCCGGCTCCGGCTGATCAGAGCTTTATCCGGCCACTCATTCCTAGTATAAAATCGGCTAGATCCCCCCATTTCTTAACAATTAAAACCGCGCGATGCTCAGATTTCAGGATTATTTGAACGTGCGCCCCGTCCGGCGGCCGGGGCCTGGTTTTACGATGAGGTTTGATGCTGGTACCAGAGGATTCCCAAGATAGTCTTGGCGTCTGCGATCTCTCCCGACTTGATCATCTGCAGGCACTCGTCCAGCGTATGGCTTTCAACCGTGATGTGCTCCCCTTCTTCGAGACGCTGGGCGACTTGAGTCAAGCCCCTTGCGACGAATAGATGAATTACCTCATTGCAGATCCCGGGCGATGTATAAAACGAAAACTCGCGACGCATGGAGGCTGCCTGGAAGCCGGTTTCCTCTTCAAGCTCGCGCTTCACGGTATCGAGCGGTGACTGGCCGCTGTCGAGCTTGCCTGCGGGAAACTCCAGGATGTACTTCTGCAACGGATAGCGGAACTGGCGGATCAGAAGGAGCTTTCCATCCTCGAGCACGGGCACCGCCACCACGCCCCCTGGGTGTTTCACGACTTCGCGTATCACGTTCCGGCCGGAGGGCAGGCGGACGGTGTCGACCTCCAAATCAACGATCTTCCCACGATAGATCACCTCACGCCGTTCGACTGCGGTTTCCGGATTCTGTTCGCCGTTCATGATCGACTCCTATGCGGTAGTGTCTTGTTGTTCCAGAGGATCCAAGAGCTTCATGCTACAATACTGCATTACCAAATCGAACTCTTCTTCGATAAGGAAGTCAGCGTGAGCCGAAAGCGCCTGGTTTTGATCGATGGCATGTCGCACATCTACCGCGCATACTATGCCATACCGCGGTTGAGCAACTCGAAGGGAATTCCTACCAATGCGGTGTACGGTTTCACATCCATGCTGCGCAAGCTCATCGAGGGCGAGAAACCGGACTACATCGGGGTCGCATTCGATCTGGAAGGCCCGACGGTACGGCATGAAAAGTTTGAGGCCTATAAGGCCACACGCAAGCCGATGCCGGAGGATCTCGTACCCCAGCTGCCATATATCATGAAGGTGTGCGAGGCCTTCCGGGTACCCGTCATCTCCTGTCCCGGCTATGAGGCCGATGATGTTCTCGGGACCTTGGCGCGCAAAGCAGCCGAAGCCGGCCTGACCTCACTTTTGGTAACCAGCGACAAGGACATGATGCAGCTCGTCAACGACCACACCTTTATCCTGGATCCAATGAAGGACAACCTGATCCTCGATGCGCAGAAGGTGGTCGAAAAGATGGGCGTAAAGCCGGAGCAGGTGGCCGATTTGCTGGGACTTTGGGGCGACGCTTCCGACAACATCCCCGGCGCACCTGGGATCGGGGAGAAGGGCGCCAAAGAGCTTATTCAGACCTTCGGCACGCTCGAGAACACCCTGAAAAACTGGGAGCAGGTGAAGAGAAAAATCTACCAGGCGAGCCTGCGGGACAATGTCGAACTCATCCGCACCAGCCACGAGCTTGCCACCATCCATCAAGACCTTCCCATTCCGCTGGACTTGGACGCGCTCGTGCTCAGCGAGCCTGACCGCAAGGCCGCATTTCAACTGTTTGCCGAGCTTGAATTCAAGTCTCTGATGACCGAGTTCCTCGACGAGCAGCATAAAGAGATGCCGCAGGCAAAATGGCTGTCTCAGGGGGACGCCGCCAGGTTCCTGGAAAAACTGAAGCAAGAGCCGCTCATCTACCTGGCATTGAAACTCAAGAATGGAATCTTGGGCCGCAAAATAGCCGAGGCCGCTTGTATCAGCGCAGGATCGAAGCCGGCCGTTCTCCTCGACCTGAAAGACGCGGCGACTGCCCAGGCTTGGGATCGCGCCTTGCGCAATCCGGCCTTAACTGTTGTCTGCTGGGATGCCAAGCTCTGTATGCTGGCTCAGGAGCGCCGCGGCATTCACATGGACGCTAATGTCGAAGATGTGATGCTCATGGCGTTTTTGACCGCCCCGCATGTAGGCGATTACACCCTCAGACGCTGGGCTCTGGAGCAACTACATGCCACGCTTCCCGAAGCCAATACCGAGGGCCTCCTGCTTGGCGAAGCGGTTCAAAACGAAGTGGCAAATGCGCTCAACCATGAAGTGGGGGCAGTGCGGCTCCTCTATGAAATGATCTCCCCCCAGCTGGATAGCCTTGGAGTGCGCCGGCTGTACCAGGAGATCGAACTGCCGCTGATTCCAGCACTGGCGGACATGGAGCGCATCGGGGTGAAAGTGGACCCAAGCATGCTTCAGTCGCTTTCTGCTGAAATGGAGGAGCAGATCAGCGGCCTGACGCGCCGGATCTACGCCGCGGCCGGTGCTGAGTTCAATATCAATTCGCCGAAACAGCTCGGCGAGATCCTGTTCGAGAAGCTCAACCTGCCCACGTTCAAGAAGACACGCAAAACGAAGGGGTACAGCACCGATCAGGCTGTCCTCGAAGAACTAGCCGAGTCGTATGAGCTGCCCAGGCTCATCCTCGAGTACCGGCAGTTCTCCAAGCTGAAGTCAACCTATGTGGACATTCTCCCGACCTTAATCAACCCCGAGACGGGGAGAGTGCACACCTCCTTCAACCAGACGGGGGCTGCTACCGGGCGTCTCTCCAGCTCTGATCCCAACCTGCAGAACATCCCGATCCGTACGGACTTGGGACGGCGCATTCGCGAAGCCTTTGTTCCCGAAAAGGGGAACAGGCTGATCTCCGGCGATTATTCCCAGGTGGAACTGCGCGTGCTGGCACACCTCTCGGAAGATGAGGTGCTCATCGATGCCTTCCGGAACAACGAAGATATTCATGAGCGAACCGCCCGTGAAGTTTTCACCGAGGCGGAAAGGGCCAATCGGGCGGAGTGCCGACGTATGGCAAAAGTCATAAACTTTGGAATAGTTTACGGACTGTCAGCCTTTGGATTGGCGCAGCGGCTCGGGATTCCCCGCGGGGAGGCGCAGAATTTCATCAACGCCTATTTCGAACGTTACAAGGGGGTTCGGGCCTGGCTCGACCGGACGATCGAGGACGCGCGTCGCACCGGGGTAGTCCATACGCTTTTCGGGCGCATGCGGCCCATCCCGGATATCAAGAGTAAAGATTATCCCATCCGGCAGTTTGCCGAACGGACGGCCGTCAATACACCCATCCAGGGCACGGCGGCAGACATCATCAAAATCGCGATGATCCAAATCCGGAACGTCTTGCGGACTAAGGGGCTTTTGACTAAAATCTTGCTCCAGGTCCATGACGAGTTGGTGCTCGAAAGCCCGGATCGGGAAGTCAACCAAGTTCAGGAGATTTTGCGGCAGGAAATGGAAAATGCCGTTACTTTGAAGGTCCCCCTGCGAGTGGAACTGGGGTTGGGTGACACCTGGATGGACATGAAATAGGGGGCTTATTGCCCCCAGAAAAAATCGGGAACCGCAATGGTCCCGAAGCGTGTATGCATATGAGATCGTGGGAACCGGGAAAGAGGAAAGGAATGGCTGGGGCGCAAGGGGATACGCTGCCAATGGATGAATTGGGCCTTGGTCTGCAACAGGCCGTTCCGAGCACAGACAATCATCTTGTGCGCGAATTCATCGCGGGCAACGATGCCGCTTTCACGGCTTTGGTCACGAAATATAAAGATTCGCTGGTCAATTTCCTGAATGCTATGGTAGGCAATTATGACATCGCGGCCGACCTGGCACAGGAAACCTTCATTCGCGTTTACAGGAATATCGGCCGCTATAGCAACATTTACCAGTTTTCGACCTGGCTTTACCGCATTGCGACGAACCTTGCGATTGATGAGATGCGTTATCGCAAGCGGCGCGGCCAAGTGTTTTATAACAACGTTTGGGACAACAGCCGGTCGAACGACGCCGAGCGGCCCGAGATGCAGATCTCCGATGTCCGGCGCGGACCGAGGGAAGAAATGCTGCGGAAGGAGAGCAGCCAGGTTGTCAGCGATGCCATTCGGTCTCTTCCCGAAAAGTACCGTGTTGCGTTTATTATGAAAGAGGTTCAGGAGTTGCCGTATGAGACCATTGCCAAGATCCTGAAGTGTTCGACTGGCACCATCAAGTCGCGATTGCATCGGGCGAGGGAACTCCTCCAGCGCAAGCTGGAGCACTACGTGTAGAATACCAATATGGATTGCCGCACATTTCACCGGAAACTGGAAGATTATCTCGAAGGTGGACTGGATTTTACTGCGCGTTTTGGGATGGAGCGGCACGCGAAGCAATGTTACGCGTGTGAAAAGGAAGTCAACGCGGCTCTGAGCCTCAGGCAGATGGCGCGCGAACTTCGGAAGGTCGACTCTCCAGTCGATTTTGAACAATCGCTTCTCGCGCGCATCCAGAACGAAGAGTCGCGTCGCCGTTTTTGGAAGATCCGGGACCTCTGGCTTTACGGTTTCGAAGGATTTTCTTGGCGGGTGGCCAGTGTTACCGCTCTGGTAACCGTTCTCATCGTGGGGACGGTCGGTTATATCCAATTCGGGATGCGGGCCGATCGCTCAGTGGGCCCACAGGCAGCAATAGGGAATGTCGCCAACCAGGATATTGAGAAGGGTGCGGATGTAAGTCAGGCCGCTGCCGGCGCGTCCGGCGACGCAACTGTCTTGAGCAGGTTGTCCGCATTTGACATTGGCAACTTCAGCCGGTTTGGCCGGGATAACTGGGCCATTCCATATGCAGAGCCGGGCGACTCCGATTTTGTTGATATTCTTGTGCCTGGTTCGGGTGGCCCGCAGCTGATCATGCAGTTGCCCAAGACCATCCGCATGCGGTATGGCCAGCCCACTCGAGAGTATTTCATCCGGAATGTGAGCCACTAGAATCGACTATGCCCGTTTTGCGATCGGATTTCACAGCCCGCATCAGCCGCCTCGTCACGATGGCAGTGCTGCTTTCCCTGATCAGCCCTGCGGCGCAAGCTCAGAACGATGCGCTCAAGCGGGCGATGCAGACCCTGGTCCAGGTTAACATTACGACCGAGACACTGGGCTCGCCGGAATCCGTCGTGGAGTTTGGCGGCAAGGTGCTCCGGAACTATCAGCCCACCATCATCGGATGGTTTCCCGCCTCAGGAATCGTGATCGACGACAAAGGACACGTGTTGACATTCGTCGGGTACCGCTGGGTGGACATCTACGCGCGCAATCGCAGGGTTGAGATCGTCGATGCCCAGGGACAGAAGCATCCTGGGAAACTGATCGGCATCGACCAAAACATGAGGATTGCCGTCGTTCTCTGCCAGGGAACCGCGCTTAAGAAGACCCCTCTGTGCGAGCGTTGCGAGATCAAAAACGGCGTCACTGTGGTTTTGCCGGCGCACGAAGTCTCCACGGGCTATCAACTCGAGAGCGCCCAGGTCGTTTCCGTGAGTGCAGGCAATGCATCCGGCGGCGACGAATGGGCGATCAAGATCAATCGTCCCTTGAGCGTGATCGGCGCCCCTTTGCTCAATGCTCAAAACCAGGTCTTAGGGCTCATTGCGGACCAGCCCATCCGGGCGGCTACACCCAATCCGCGTGTGGATGTCGTGGATGTGAGCATTTTGGGCATTAGCCAGCTGATCAGCTCCGCGAACAAAATCATCGCGGCAGGTGGCGACATCCAGACCGGGTGGCTGGGCGTCAATGTCAAGTCGGATGTCGATTCAAGATCCGGCGTCACGATTGACAGTGTCGAAAAAGGAAGCCCGGCATGCAAGGCCGGTCTGCTTCCCAATGATGTCGTGACGAGATGGAATGGAGCCGCAATCCGCGACTTGATGAAGTTTATCCAGATGATTGAGGACTCGCCTTTGGGTTCGAAGGCGACCATGGAAATCCTGCGCCAGGGCAAGCCGATGAAGTTGACCGCGGTGATCGAGGCACGAAAGCCGCAGGACCCGAGCGAGAAACTGGTATTTGATTTTCCCGACGTAATGGCTTTGCCGGGCGCCCGGATCACCACCGGCGACACTCAAGTTCAATCGATGCTCGGGATCGAAATCGTGTTGCTGACGCCGCAGCTGGCGGAATCTCTGCAAATGCCCGTTCAGAGCGGCCTTTTGATTGCGAGTGTCAACAAGCAAACGGCTTTCGACCTTGCGGGCGTGGTGGCCGGTGACGTCATTCTGGGGGTTGACGGCGTGCGCATCGGCGACCCACAGTCTTTTTACGAACATGTCAAGGCGCGCGGCTGGGGGAGCAACCTGGTCCTGCGACTCATACGCAAAGGGATCCAGTTGACCAGGACGGTTCGACTGCCTGCTCGCAAGCGCGACTAAAAGGCAAAAAAAGCAAAAGCCGCCCCAAAGAACACAAACAAATAAATTCGTGCTCTTCGTGGCGGCTTTTTACTTGGTTATTTCCTTCTTCCCGCCCTCAAAAGCCATCATCTTGGCATCGTCGAGCACTCCTTCCCAGCGTGCGACCACGGCCGTTGCCACGCAGTTCCCGGTCACGTTAGTGGCGGTGCGGCCCATATCGAGAATCTGGTCGATGCCCAGAAGGAGGGCCACGCCCTCCATGGGAAGGTTGAAACTGGCTACAGTACCGGCCAGGATCACCAGGGATGCGCGCGGGACGCCGGCCACACCCTTGGATGTCAGCATCAGGGTAAGCATCATGGCCAGCTGGGTCTTCACGTCAAGCGGGATGCCGTAGACCTGAGCGATAAAGATCGAGGCCAGCGACAGGTAGAGAGTCGCACCGTCCAGGTTAAAGCTGTATCCCGTAGGCAGGACAAACCCGACGATGTCGCGCGGGCAGCCGAAGCGCTCCATCATCTCCATCGCAGTGGGGAGGGCGGCCTCGCTCGAAGCCGTGGTAAAGGCAATGGTAAAAGGTTCCCGAATGGCCTTGAAGAGGCGCAGGAACGGCACGCGGATTATGGCGCAGACCACGAACAATACCACGCCGACGAAAAAGACGAGAGCTCCATAGAAGCAGACGACAAGGCTTGCATACCCCTTGAGCACGCCCAATCCCTTATCCCCTACCGTGAAGGCGATTGCCGCCATTACCCCTAGCGGTGCAAATTTCATCACAAAATCGGTGAACCGGAACATCGTCTCGGCGACGGTATTCAGCACTGAAACGAGCGGCTGGCCTTTCTTGCCGATGGCTGCCAGCGCCAGGCCGAAAAAGATGGAAAAGATCACCAGCTGCAGGATGTCTCCGCGCGCCATGGCATCCACCACGCTGGTGGGGAAGACGTTGATGAGGAATTCGCTGCCGGACTTATGGGCCTGCACCAGCGAACTGGCCGATTGGACGGGGGCCGAGCTTTGGGTGACGCTCTGGGCGATGTACTGTCCCGGCTTGAACAGATTCACAGTTACCAGCCCAATAAGGAGGGCGATGGTCGTGGCGATCTCAAAATAGAGCATGGCTTTGAGACCGATACGTCCAACTTTCTTGAAATCACCCGTGCCGGCGATGCCGATGACGAGGGTGGAGAAGATCAGGGGTGCGATGATCATCTTGATCATGCGCAGGAAAATGTCGGCCATCGGTTTGATCGTCTTGCCCCAGCCCGGCTCGAGCCAGCCGATCAGGATGCCGATGACCAAGCCAATCAGAATTTGCACCGTCAGAGAAGGGAAGTGCCGCCATTTCATATTTGGTTCCCATGCGGTAAAATTATCAATTTTATAGCAACAACCCGGAGGTCACTTTCGAGCGCTCTACGTTAGTAGTTTTTTTGCCCGGTTTCAATTGATTTTGCAGGCGGTACCGGGCGCGGCATTCGCTGGGCAATTCCGCAGTTCCGCCTTCGACCAATTCCCTTGCAGCGGGTATAAATCTCTGATATTCAGGCGCGCTGAGGAGTGATTATGTTATTTAAAATTCTTGATAAGAACGAGTTTCTCCGTTTGGTGGAGATCATCCTGGAATCGAATGAAGTGATCGGTCCCAAGAAGATCGACGCCAACAAGGACGGCAAACCGATCCATCAATACTTGCCAGTGAAAAGCTTTGCGGAACTCGACTTGAATTACCAAACGACCGAGTTTTCCGCAAAAACCTATTTCCTTCCCTACAAGGAGAATCTGTCCACATACCGCTTCAGCGAGGATGATTGGACACAAAAAATCTCCTACCGGCTCCAGCCCCGGGCCATCATCGGGCTCCACGCTTGCGACATCAATGCATTGCTCAAGCTGGACAAGGTGATGGCGAAAGAATTCTTCCCGAGTCCCTATTACATCTCCCGGCGCAAAAACACGTTTATCATCGGCATTGACCATGAGCCCTGCGAAGGCGCGTTCTGCCGGTCGCTGGGAACCGACACGGTCAACCGCGGATTCGACCTGTTCCTCACGGACCTGGGCGACCGCTACTTCGTTGCCATCGATTCAGAGCGCGGCTTCGCTACTCTGCACAAGGTGCAGGTGCGTGATGTGCAAGAGCAAGATACCGCGGACTACCTCGCGGTGCGCAAGCGGCTCGCCGCCGGCTTCGGGCCGAATCTTGATGTCCAGCAACTGCCCAGGCTGCTGGATATCGAGTTTGAATCCGATGTCTGGAAGAAATGGGGCGGGAAGTGCCTCAGCTGCGGCAGCTGCGCCATGGTGTGCCCGACCTGTTACTGCTACGGCGTCAGCGAGCGCCTCTCGATGGACTTCCAGGAAGGAGCCAAGGTCAAGCAGCTCTATTCCTGCAACCTTGTCGATTTCGCCGAAGTGGCGGGCGGCCATAATTTCAGGCCCAAGCGCGAGACTCGCCTGAAATACCGCTATTATCACCAGCACCGTGGCTTTGTTGAGGAATTCGACGAACCCAAATGTGTCGGGTGCGGGCGCTGCGGCCGAGTCTGCCTGGCGGGGATCAACCCGCCTGACATTATCCGGGACCTGCTGGCGGAGGAGGAGCGAATATGAAAACTTTACTGCACCCATACGATGTCACGCGCGAAAATGAGATCAATGAGCCGCTGAATTTTAATATCAAGGCCCATCTGAAGCATGTGGATCAGACCTTCAAATCCGAAATCTCCAGCGTGATCCGCCTGACCGAAAAGGAAAAGCTGTACCACATCCGGATCCTCGACAATGTCGAAAGAGAGCGATTCTCGTTCCAGCCGGGCCAGTTCGTGATGCTGGAGCTGCCGGGATTCGGCGAGGTACCGATCTCGATCTCCGGTTCGAATTCACAAAAAGGTTTCATCGAATTGTGCATCCGGCAGGCCGGAGTGGTGACGAACGTTTTGCACAAGGCCAAACCCGGCGCCAAGGTCGGGATTCGCGGGCCATTCGGCACCTGTTTCCCGATGGAGAAGATGAAGGGGCACAGCATCCTGCTCATTGCGGGCGGGCTGGGCCTGGCGCCGTTGCGCGCGCCGATTTTCTACGTCACCGAAAACCGGTCCGACTTCCGGAAAGTACACATCCTGTACGGGACGGCGGATCCGAGCCAGTTGCTGTTTGACTACCAGTACGAGCAGTGGCGGCGCGTGGACGGCGTCAATCTGTCCATCATTGTCGAGAAGCCTGATGCTGAATGGAAAGGCCCCGTCGGCCTGGTTACCAAGCTGCTCGAAAACATCGACGTGCCGATGGACGACACTTTTGCCATCGTCTGCGGGCCGCCGGTGATGTTCAAGTTCGTGTGCAACATGTTGGGCAAGATGGGCATGCCGCGAGACTGGATGTTTGTATCCCTGGAACGGCGCATGCACTGCGGAATGGGCAAATGCTGCCGGTGCAACGTGGGATCTACGTATGTCTGCATGCACGGTCCCGTTTTCGACTTCTGGACGGTGATGAACCTCAAGGAAGCGATCTGAGAGGTGGAGCAATGAAATATTTAGGTATAGAACCCAATCGGCCCCGGATCGCCGTCTTCGATTTTACCAGTTGCGAAGGCTGCGAGCTGCAGCTGGCCAACAAGGAAGAAACCCTGGCCGAGTTCCTGAGTGCCATCAAGATCGTGAATTTTCGCGAGGTTTCGTCAGCGGATGAAGGCGACTATGACATTGCGTTGATCGAAGGGGCGATTTCACGCAGCGACGAAGTGGAGCGCATCCGCTCCATTCGCGCCCGCGCCAAAGTCCTGGTTGCTATGGGCAGTTGCGCCTGCTTCGGCGGCGTGAACAAACAGAAGAACGCCTACAATCTCGAAGAAGCGAATCGGGAGGTGTACGGCGATCTTCCGAAGGAAACGCTTCCTGTCCGGCCGATCAAGGAGGTCGTGCCCGTCGACATGGAGATTCCCGGATGCCCGGTTTCGAAGGCCGAGGTGGAACGAATCGTCCAGCATGTGATCTGGGATGTCCCCTACAAGTTTCCCGCTTACCCCGTGTGCCTGGAATGCAAGCAGCGCTATACGGTGTGCCGGTTTGAGCACGGGCAACTCTGCCTGGGCTCGATCACGAAGGGAGGCTGCGACGCGCCCTGCCCCGCAGGGGGATTGGGATGCTGGGGATGCCGCGGCCCGGCCGCGGATCCGAATTACGAGGAGTTCTTCGCGCTTGCCAAAGCCCGGGGTTTCAGCGAGAGGGAGATCTCTGAACGGATAAACTTTTTTGGCGCTTTTGAGGTGGCGAAATGAAAATCAACCTTGATGTGGACGTTCATCATCTGACCCGTGTCGAAGGGCACGGCAACATTCGCGTCGTGGTTAAGGACGGCGAGGTGAAGGAAGCCCGCTGGGATGTAGTCGAAACGCCCCGCTTCTTCGAAGTGATGCTCAAGGGGAAGCACTACTCCACTGCCGGCATCCTGACTGCCCGGATTTGCGGTATCTGCTCGATCGGACATTGCCTGGCCAGCCTGCGCGCCACCGAAGAAGCCCTGGGAGTGACGATTCCTGAAGCCGCCCGGAAGTTGCGGCTGCTGGCGAAGCACGGTGAGACCCTGCAGAGTCACTGGCTGCACCTGTTTTTCCTGGCCGCTCCCGACTTTGTCGGGCTTCCAAGCGCGTTGCCGCTGCTCGAAATCAAACCCGAGGTCGTGCACATTGCGCGCCGGCTCAAAGGGCTGGGCAACCGTATTTGCGATCTGGTGGCCGGACGCACAACCCATCCGATGTCACTGCAGGTCGGCGGCGTTGCCGCGATGCCCCCGCGCGAGAAGTTGCTCGCGATGCGCGATGAGCTCGAGCGCTCGTTCGAGGACATCCAGGCGACTGCTGCGCTGCTCAGCACTTTCAAGATTCCCTCCTTCGTGCGCGAAACCGAGTTCGTGGCGCTCAAAGGCGAGAACGACTATCCATGGATCGGCGGCCGGTTGATCTCGACCGATGGAGTCGAACACGCCGAGCGCGACTATCGTAAAATGACCAACGAGTACGTGGACAAAAACAATACCTCCAAGTGGTGCAAGCTGTCCCGGCCTTCCTTCGCCGTGGGCGCATTGGCCCGCTTCAACAACAACTACAAGCTATTGCATCCGGAGGCGGTCAAAGCGGCGGCCGGTTTCGGACTCGCTCCTGTTTGCCACAACCCGTTCATGAACAACGTCGCGCGGCTCGTGGAGTGCGTCCACGTAACCCACGAAGCCATGCGGCTGATCGATGAGCTGGTCCAGACCGTTCCGGCGCAGACGATGGCCGAAGTGACGCCGAGAGCCGGGGAGGGAGTGGGCGCGGTCGAGGTGCCGCGCGGCATTCTCTACCACCACTACGTGTACGACAAGGATGGCTACGTCGTGCGGGCCAACTGCATTATTCCCACGACCCAGAATAATGCCAATATCCATCTCGACATGCCGGTCCTGGCCAGGCAATTTGCGACCGACGGCATGACCGACGAGCAGCTCACGCTGCTCTGCTCCATGCTGGTGCGCTCGTACGATCCCTGCATATCCTGCTCGGTGCACTGAACTGCATCTGTCACCACGAAACACGCGAAGTACACGGAACAGGTTCTTTCGTGTATTTCGTGTGTTTTGCGACTACGAAAGCCGCTCCTCACATTTGTAAACAAAAACGTATTCCTGGATGCCGTTGCGCAGCAGGAAAGAGCTGGAAACTTCGAACGGCGCCAAAATCCGGGCGAGGTCTTTCGGATGATAGCGCGGGGAAGGGCGCAGCCTGTGCGTGCGCGTCTCGCAGATCATCCGTTCCCTGTCGATGATCTTGAAGAGGTTGGGCTCCTCGGGGATTTCAGGGTGGGACGAGATCAAAGCAAAGAGGAACGTTCCCGGACGGCACGTTGGGCTCAAATGCCGGATCAATGCGTCAATGTCCTCCAGATCCAGGTAATTCAGCAGATCCCATGCCAGGATGATATCGAAACTGGTTCCGGTGCTGAACGCCAGAAGCTCCGGCAGCATGGCGGCTCTGGAATGCTCAGGGCTTGACGCCGCCGCTGCCCGGTAACTTCGATAGAAGTCCTCGATGTAAATCCGGCACGGAAACTGGGACCAGAAATCTACATTGACGCCGAGCGCCTGCCCCAGATCGAGGATGGAATACTTGCTCCCGTCTTGCAGGACGTCCAGCAGGGTGTTGAGCCCGAGGGACTTATACTCAGTGGATTCAGGGTGAGAATTCTGGGGCGCCATCCAGGTCATTGTGATGCCGAGCCGGCTTAAATGCGCTCCGTCAAAAACCGAGTGCGGCGGTCTTTTCGGGCTGCAGGGTATCCACCATTCTCCGCGGCGTTTTCCGTACCGTTGGATCCGGGGCTACGCGGATCTCAATTCGGATCCCGAGGCCGGCAGCGGACTTGAATCGGCGGCCTTGGAAGTCATGTCGATGCTGCCCTTGAATTTGGCGCCATCTTCCAGAGTGACGCGCGGCGCGAAAAGGTTTCCGTTCACCGTGCTTGACTGGCGCAAGATGATTTGCTCCTCCCCGTACATGTCGCCGTTAACCTCGCCCATGACCACAATCGTGCGGCCGGCAATATCGGCGTTAACGCGCCCGCTCTTACCGACGGTGACACTGCACTGCAGCAGCTCGATCTTGCCGTCGACCCGCCCTTCGATATGCAGGTCCTCCGCGCCGCTCAGGTTACCTTTGATCTCAATCGAAGAGCCAATCAGGGCCCGCTCTTTCGTAGATTGCGGCTGGTTTCGTGTTGAAGGTGCTGCCGGGGGTTGAGGCTGGGACTGGGCCGAGGTCGACGCCTCTTCAGCTTCGGACTTTTTCCAGATCATGGTGCGCTCCTTACATCTGAAATCGGGGGAGACTCCTTTTTAGGCCAAGGCTGCCTGTATGTCAAGCTAGGAGCTCGTCCGAGAATTAGGAGGGGCCGCGTTCCGAGCGCCGCGGGGGCAGATGCAAGGCGGCGCGACGCAGGCGAGGTCTCGGTACCTCGGCGAGGAGCGCCCACGCGGCAGATGCCCCCGCGCCGCCGGAACCCGAAGGGCGTATGGGGGTTGCGGGGCGATCTCCGCGTTGCTCGTCGTCAACGATGTGCAGAGACATCGCCTCCTCCTCGCGCCTTGAGCTCGCCCCGCAAGCCCCATGCGCGCGACCCCTCCTAATTCTCGGACGGGCTCCTAGGGTCACGCAACAGGCGCGACAATAGCGATTACATTAACGCGGGCCGGAAACATAGATCTGGTGCATCAATTCGGCGAAATCCGGAAAGCGCAGCGCCTGCGGACCGTCGCTCAATGCTTTGTCCGGCTCGGGATGGATTTCCACGATGATCCCGTGCGATCCGACGGCATGGGCCGCAAGCGCCAGAGGAGTTACCCAATCCCGACGGCCGGCGGCATGGGACGGATCCACCATAATGGGAAGATGCGTCATGCGCTTGAGCAACGGAATGGACCCCAGATCCAGGGTATTGCGCGTGGCGGTCTCGAACGTCCGGATTCCCCGTTCACAAAGGATGACCTGATGATTTCCGCGGCTCAGAATGTATTCCGCGGCATTTAAAAACTCGTCCATTGTGGACATCATGCCGCGTTTGAGCAGGACCGGGCGGTTGGCTCTCCCGGCTTCGTTCAGCAGGCTGAAGTTTTGCATGTTGCGCGCCCCGATCTGCAGGATGTCGGCGTAACGCGCGACTGGTTCGACATCGGACGGCGACAGGACCTCGGTGATGATCGGCAGGTCGTACTCCTTCCCCGCCTCAGCCAGAAGTTGCAGCCCCTCATACCCCAGGCCCTGAAAACTGTAGGGCGAGGTGCGCGGCTTGAAGCAGCCGCCGCGCAGGATTTTGCCGCCGCATTCCTTCACCTGGCGCGCGCAGCTGAAGATCTGCTCTTTCGATTCCACGGCACAAGGCCCGGCAATCACAATGAAATTCGGCCCGCCGATTCTGACACCTTGCACATCAATCATCGTATCTTCCGGCTTGCCCGCACGGCTTGCCAGCCTGTAACTGACCTGCTCCCTGGGTTCTGCCGGAGCCGGTGCCGGCTCGTGTTCCTTGGGAACGGCGGCCAACACCTGAACCGTCGGAGAGCTCTTGGAGCGCCGCTGGCTTGGATAGCATCCAAGCACTTTCAAGGAAGTCGTCGTTGATCGCAGCCTTTCGATGGCTTCCGCGACCCTAGGCTCCGCCGTGTTTCCCTCGAAATCGATGTAGAAGAGGTATTGGAAGGGCATGCCGGGAATCGGACGGCTTTCAAGCTTGGTCAAATTGATTTTATATTGGTGCAGCAGGCTCAGGGCTTTTAGCAACGCCCCTTCTTCGTGCGACGTAGCCATGACGAGCGATGTTTTGCATGGAATGCGGATATCTACACCGGACGGCTTTTTCGCGACCAGCAGGAAGCGAGTGTAATTGTTCTGCTGGTCTTCCACATTCCGCCGCAGCACTTTCAGTCCATAGCGCCGGCCCGCTTCCAAGCTGCCGATGGCCGCTATTTCAGGATCGTGGTCCTCCTTGACCTTTTTCACCGCCATCGCAGTGTCCTCGTACGGCTGCGCAAGGCAATTCGGCAACTGGGAGAGGAATTTCATGCACTGGGCCAGGGCTTGCGGGTGAGACAGAATCTGGCGGATACTGGCCAGCGGCACTTCTTCGACGGCCAGCAGGCAATGCTCTACGCGCAAAACTTCTTCGCCGATTATGGATATCTGTGAACACGAAAGCAGGTCATAAACTTCGTTGATACTGCCCGCAGTGGTATTTTCCACCGGCAGAATTCCATAGTCTACATCGCCATCCTCGACTGCATCCACGACCCGCTCAAAGGTCGGCAGCCCGACGAAGGCTGTCTGATCGAGGTTCTGGGAAAAGTACTTTCTGCCCGCCAATTCACTGAACGCGCCCTCGATCCCCTGGAATGCGATCCGCTGCAGCCGCGATTTATCGGAATCGACCTTCAGGTGTGATTGCTGGGACCGGATCGAGTCGTCAATGATTTCCTGGAACACCCGGGTGACGAAATGGGCGTCGAGACCCTGGTTTCTTCCTTTGGCGACAAGTGCCCCGAGCAACTGCTCTTCTCTCGAGGTGTCGCGGACCGGCAGCCCCATCCGGTCCTTGGCTTGTATAATGTGGCCTGCCAGCTTGCGGCGGACCGCAAGCGCCTCCAGGATGCGCTGGTCAACCTCATCGATCTCGTTTCTCACTTTTTCCATTTCGTCCATGGGCACACCTATCGAAGTGGTAATACCGTACAAAACAAAAAAGGCCCTCGTCCGCTCAGCGGGGGAGGGCCTGTTTTGTAGACGAGCACTCCGCTATCCGCCGGGCGAACGGCCCGGGATAGTAAAGCTGGTAAACGCGATAACGGAGATCACAGGTCTCAACATATGTGTGGCGGATAGTCTGCCACCAAACCTCAGGTTTGTCAAAACAGGACGACCGATTGAATCCGGTTCAGCTTTACCTGTTTGCGGAAAAGTGGTCAAATGGCCATGATCCAAAATGCCGAAGGGGACCTCATGAGGTCAGCACGGTTTTGCCTGTTGATTGTATCTGCATACCTCCCAGTCTGGCTGTTCAGCCAGGACCTGATCGAAGTCCGCATCGATCGTCGTTTCGAATTGATGTCCATAGTCTTTCGCCTTGCAGAGTCCAGCGAGTATCAGAACGGGACGGTCGCCGATTATGACGATGCCATGGCCACTCATTTATGAGCTGTCCCCGCCAAGTTGACAGTACCTTTCGACCAGTTTTTCGATCATGTACCCGACAAAGACCGCATTATCCGATTTGTCAAAGAGCTGCTTCGGAGCACGAGAACTTCCGTTCGCAAGAGGGCAGAAAGGTTCTTGATTAAACGAGGCATTCCTTCGCGATAATCGAGATGAGATCAGCAATAGCAGCAGGGCCAAATCGGGATGATCCGGGCTCGGCAGGAAGGACCGTCAAGGGGAAACAAGATGCGAATTGAAAAAAGGAAGGGCTGCGGGTGCTGCGGCGGCGGCATCTTTGGTAGCATCGGTGCCGTCCTTGCGGCCCTGCTGAGCTGGAAAGTCAACCATAGTATCCTCTGGGCTCTGATCCATGCCTTCTTCAGCTGGTTCTACGTCATCTACCACTGGCTCAGGTACGGCCGTCTCCTCCCTTAGCAACGGGGATCGTATCTGCACTTCAATTTTTAGATCCGGATTCGGAATATTGCAGCTGCCCCTCGCGATTCGATGCCCGATTTTCCCGCTTTACTCTCGGATGGTTCAAGTCTTACTATGCATAGCATGCCTATGCAAAGAGAGACAAAACACTCCCGCACCGAGATTCCGCCCGGCACGCTCTACATGCTGATCCTCAAGACCCTGGCCCGCGAGCCACAGCACGGATACGCCATCGCTCAACAAATTAAACGCATGTCGGACGACGTGCTCCAGGTCGAAGAGGGGTCGCTTTACCCAGCCCTCCAACGGATGCTTGCGAAAGGGTGGGTCACGGCCGAGTGGGTTCCGGCGGGTCCGAAGCGGCGGGCGCGCGTCTACCACCTCACGCCGGCGGGCCGGAAACAACTGGCCACCGAGGTCTCCGATTTCACCCGGGTCATACACGCCATTGTGCGCGTGATCGAGCCCGCCTGAATCGAAAGGAGCGCTATGGAGTGGATGGGCGCGTTTGGCCGAAGGTTGTCGGTCCTGTTCCGCCGCGACCGCCTCGACCATGAACTTGAAGAGGAGATGCGGTTCCATCTCGAAAGGCAGGCCGAGGAGAATCGGGAGAACGGGATGGATGCCGACGAGGCGCGCTATGCCGCCAGGCGGCAATTCGGAAATGTGGCCTTGTTGAAGGAGGCGGGCTGGGAAATGTGGGGATGGACCTCCGTTGAACGGTTTTTTCAGGACGTGCGGTATGCCGCTCGAATGTTGCGGCGCAATCCCGGATTCACGATGGTTGCGGTACTGACGCTTGCGTTGGGGATTGGAGTCAACACCTCGATCTTCAGCGTTGTAGACCGGCTGCTCTTGCGTCCGCTTCCTTTCCCGGAATCGGCCCGACTGGTTTCACTTGGCTATCACTCCGACACCGGCACCGAGATCTATCAAGGCTTGTCCTTTCCCGATTACCTCTACTATCGGGATCACAATGATGTGCTTTCAGGCCTCGCCTCTTACGGCAGCGCCCATGCCGACGTGCAGTTTGGGGATCAGACAGAGAACCTGGCGGGTGAGATTGTCAGCGCGAATTGCTTCTCCGTTCTGGGGGTGCAGCCCACCCCCGGACGGTCGTTTCTGCCGGAAGATGATCAGCATCCGGATGTGCGGCCATCGGTCATTCTGAGTTACGGCCTATGGCGGAGCCGGTTCGGAGGGGACCCGGAGGCGATCGGTCGACAAGTCATTATGAACCACCGCAGCTTTTCCGTGGTTGGTGTTGCGCCCCGCGGCTTCTTGGGTCTGCGGCTGGACCGCAGCGCTGCGCCGGACTTCTGGGTCCCAACCATGATGTATCCAACGATCGCGACGTTCGCCGCGGACATCGACCTCCGGAATCACTGGGGCACTCACTGGCTCGAAGCTGTTGGGCGGCTCAAGCCTGGGATGAGCTTGAAACAAGCCAGTGCTGCCTTCGCAGGGTTGAGTTTCGAGCTGAAACAAGGGCCATGGAAAGAGGTCTGGGGAAAGCCGGAATTGCTCGAAGTCATGGGCAAAAACAATCCGCTTCTCTTGACCGCAACACTGTGAGGTTGCGAGCGTACGCGTATCGGCAAACCTGTTTCCGATGCTGGGGGTGCAAACGATCCTGGGCCGCGGGTTTCTGGAAGAGGAGGATCGCGTGGCTGGCAGCAGAGTGATTCTTCTGGGCCACAGGCTGTGGCTGGACGCCTTCGGCGGCGACCAGAGCATGATCGGAAAGACTCTGATACTGAACGGCCAGGGCTTCACCGTAGTCGGCGTCATGCCGCCGGTCTCGCGCACGCCGGAGGCTGATATCTGGGTGCCGTTGGCGCTAGGAGCCCGTCCGAGAATTAGGAAGGGTCGCGCGCATGGGGCTTGCGGGGTGAGCTCAAGGCGCGAGGAGGAGGCGATGTCGGTG
>JBGQNR010000014.1:0-50545 GCA_041501225.1 Acidobacteriota bacterium | reverse complement strand
GGTTAAGGTGCAGGGATTCGGCATCCTCGGCTTTGGCGGCGTGGCTGCTATGGTGATCGGATTGATTATTCTCGTAGATAGTTCGGATCCTGCTGTGAAAATTGGTCTGGGGACTGCCGTCGCTGCGGCCCTGCCATTCGCAGTCATCTTCATGATTTTGCTCTTCGCAGTAATCCAGTCGTTTCGCCAGAACGTATCCAAAGGAAACGCCGGGATGATCGGATTGGTGGGCGTGGCGGACAGTGAAGTGTTTGCTACTGGCCGGGTCAAGGTGCGCGGTGAATACTGGCAGGCTCATTCCTCCATGCCGATCACTGCCGGCGCGAAGGTGCGTGTCATTGGAATCGATAATCTCAATCTTAAGGTCGAGGAGGTCCGGGAGTAGGCTGGGCCGCTTGGCGGTGCATAACAAGGAGAACTCATGGAACCTATAGCCGTAGTGCTTTGGGGGATTGCAATCGTCATACTCTATCTGCTCAGCACGATCAACATTTTGAAAGAGTATGAACGGGCGGTTGTTTTTCGTCTCGGCCGCCTGGCGAAGGATGCCCTGGGGCCGGGCGTGGTTTTCATTTTCTGGCCCGTATACAAAATGGTTCGCGTCAGCCTGCGCACGGTGACGCTCGAGGTTCCTCCCCAGGATGTAATCACCCGCGACAACGTATCGGTCAAGGTCAACGCGATTGTCTATTTCCGCGTGATGAATGCTCCTCGGGCGATCGTGGAGGTGGAAAATTATGTCTACGCAACCTCACAGCTGGCCCAGACAACCTTGCGGTCGGTGCTGGGCGAAGTGGATCTTGATGATCTCCTCAGCAAGCGGGAGAAACTGAATATCAAGCTTCAGGAGATCCTGGATCAGCACACCGATGCCTGGGGCATCAAGGTCAGTCTGGTTGAGGTCAAGCAAGTCGACTTGCCCCAGGAGATGCAGCGGGCGATCGCGCGCCAGGCCGAGGCTGAGCGTGACAAGCGTGCCAAGGTCATTCACGCCGAAGGTGAATTCCAGGCTGCTGCCAAGATTCTCGAAGCGGCGGAGGTAATCGCCAAGGAACCCGTTGCGCTCCAGCTCCGCTATCTGCAGACCCTGGCAGATATCGGCAATGAAAAAAATACCACCATTGTTTTCCCGGTCCCGATTGATATGATCCAAAACTGGCTAAAGAAAAATTCGTAGGCGATAAAATGGAGCAACGAAGCGCTGAACTCGGGACGGAACTCGTCCTGGATAACCGAAAGCTCATCCTTGGATTTGTTCTGCTGGTCGCACTCTGCGGAGCGTGCTTTATCATCGGATTCATGGAGGGGAAGCGGCAGGCAATCCAGGCTAAAGTCGAGGCTATTGCCCCTGGTTCCCTCGTTCCCACGCCGAGTGAGATCCCCTCGAGCACAGCTGCGAAGATTCCAGGCAAGGCCACCGAGGCCGCGCCGGCCAAGGATCAAACGGTGCGCGATCCGCTGGACTGGTACAAAAACGTTCAGCGGGGCGATGCTGAACCCGGCAAACCAGCGCCCAAAACCAAAGTTGTGCCGCCCGCCCAAACCAGCGCTGCCACGGTGACTCCAACCAGGGGAAATAATCCTCCCGCCCCTGAGGTACCTGTCCCTGCTGCCAAGGTAAGCTACAGTGTGCAGGTTGGGGCTTTCCGACAACTCAAAGCGGCGGAAGCCAAGGTCTCAGATGTAAAGGCCAAGGGATTTGAGTGCGTGATCGAACCTCCCAAGGCGCCAAATCAGCTCTACCTGGTTAAGGTCGGCAAATTTGTAGCGCGCGCCGATGCCGTAGCCATGCAACGCAAGTTGGCGAATGCAGGATTCAGCTGCATCATCAAGCCGAATTGAGGCGTCGGACGGAAATCAGCGTGGCAGGGGAACCACGGCCGGAAGCAACCAGAGTTCGTCACAAACCGCTGCTACTTCTGGCTCTACCCGCGCTCTCCGGCATACTGGCCTGGGCATCATTTCCCCGTATGAATCAGGGCTACCTTGCGTGGGTGGCCCTGGTGCCGCTGCTTTTATTTGTAGCCAGGCAAAAAAAATCCCACCACGCCTTTCTCGGCGGACTGATTACCGGGTTTTTGCTATTCTTCGGACTTCTCATCTGGATTCCCAGAGTCTTGACCTTGTACGGGGGAATGCCTGATCCCGTCGCATGGGCGCTCTATCTCCTCCTGGTGACCGTGTTCGGTTGTTTTCCGGCAGCGGCATGCGCGCTGACGCGCTACTTCGTGAACCGTCGCGGTCCGATTTACCTGCTCTTGTTTCCCCCTGCCTGGGTTACCTTGGAATTTGTCCGCAGCCGGGTTCCGTTCGGCGGCTTTCCCTGGCTTTTATTTGGATATTCGCAGACTGATTATTTGAATCTCATTCAAGTTGCCGACATCGTCGGAGTTTATGGGGTGTCGTTGCTGATCGTCTGGGTGAACACGGCTTTGGCATGGATCATCCTGCGCCGCTGGCATCGCAGGCAGGGATTTGCTCCTGTCCTTGCGGGTATGGCTGCGGTGGTTTTCTGTCTCGTCTATGGCACGATCGCTCTGCGGCGCTGGGACCAGATCAAGCCCCAATACAACACCGCATTGCTGCAAGGCAATCTCTCGGTTGATGCGCCGGAATCGGCCCTGAAATCGAAGTACCAGCAGGGGTATGTCATAATGGCGGAACCACTGCGTTCGGCACACATCGACCTGCTGGTTCTGCCCGAATCTCCGTCACCACTCTACTATCAGTACGATCAGAGTTATCGGGAAACTATGAACCGGCTTGCGCGGCGATTTTCTATGGGGATGGTCTTCAACAACATCTATTTCCGTGATGTCGAGGGGACCTTGAGATACTTCAATAGTGCGTTCTTCCTAGACCAGAATGGAACCGAGGTGGGCAGATACGACAAAAATCATCTGGTGCCGTTCGGCGAGTATATCCCCTGGCAGAAACTGTTTTTTTTCAGCGAGACCATCTCCAAGGATATTGGCAGTTTTTATCCCGGGACGGACCGGAATACGGTTTCGCTCGGCGGGCATCCACTGAATGTTCTCATCTGTTTTGAGGCGGTTTTTCCGGACCTGGCGCGCGATTTCATTCAGCGCGGCAGCCAGCTCATCATTAACCTGACCAACGACGGCTGGTATGGCGATACGGCAGCGCCCTATCAACACCTGGCGATGGCGCGTTGGCGCGCGGTAGAGTGCAGGCGTTATCTGTTGCGGGCTGCCAATTCGGGGATTTCCGCCATTGTAGCCCCCAGCGGCAGAGTCGAAGTGCAAACAGGTCTTTACCGTGAAGATGTGGCGGTGGGCCGTTTCTCATTTCTGTCGCATGTGACGATCTATGCGCGGCATGGCAATGCTTTGCCTGTCTTATGTGCTATCATTTCTTTTCTTGCATTGCTCCGGGCCCTCCTGCGAGGAGCCAGGAGTTCGGGAATCCCGGTTCACTGATCGAATTTGGAGGCAGGAATGCTGGAAGAATTGCGCGCAAAGCTGAACGAATTGGAACAGAAGGTCGGGCAAGTTCGAGGTTATCTTTGATGCAGAACACAAACAAGCTGAGATTCAGGAAATTGAAAAAAAGGTAGCGCAGCCCGATTTTTGGAACCGGCAGGAGGAAATCCAGTCAATCTTGCAGACCAGGCGCAAGCTCGAGCGCGACGTTGAACTCGACTCAAAACTGGCGAGGGACATGGCCGACCTGGGAGCTCTCATGGATCTTGCCACCGAGGGAGAGGATGTGCTCCCGGAGCTGAAAGTCGAAGTGGAGCGTCTGGAAAAGGAGATTCAGCAAACGGAGATCCGCACTCTGCTTCCCGGTGAACACGATGACACCAACGCAATTGTCAGCATTCATCCAGGTGCAGGGGGTACCGAATCGCAGGACTGGGCCGAGATGCTCCTGCGCATGTACCTGCGCTGGGCCGAACGATCCGGCTACGCCACGGAGATCCTGGATTACCAGCAGGGCGAAGAAGCGGGCATCAAATCCGTCACTTTCATAGTGAAGGGCGACTACGCCTGCGGCAACCTGAGTGCTGAGATCGGTGTTCACCGGCTGGTGCGGATTTCGCCTTTCGATGCCGCGGCACGAAGGCATACGAGCTTTGCATCCATCTTTGTATACCCTGAGATCGATGACAAGATCGATGTTCAGATCGAGGAGAAAGATCTCCGCATCGATACCTACAGGTCATCCGGCGCGGGCGGGCAGCATGTGAATGTTACCGATTCCGCCGTCCGCATTACGCACCTTCCCACTGGAATTGTAGTCTCGTGCCAAAACGAGAGATCGCAGATTCGTAATCGTGACATGGCGCGCAAAATCCTGCGCGCCCGGCTCTACGACCTGGAGCTGGAAAAAAAACGGAAAGAGCTGCAGGCAATCGAAGACACCAAGCTGGACATTGCCTGGGGCAGTCAGATTCGATCCTATGTGCTTCATCCCTATCGCCTGGTGAAGGACCATCGCACCAAATACGAAACTTCCAATACCGATCGCGTCCTGGACGGTGAAATCGGCGAGTTTATTTATCAGTTTCTGATCTTCCGGGAGAGAGCCCGGAAGCGTGACGGAAATCCCAAGGTCGTCTGACAGGGGCAGGAGAACTCGTGGAAGCCAATGACAGTCCCAATACAGGAAATCAGCAGGTCACGCACGACGCTAAAGGCGGCCGGCCCAAACGTTCGCTCTATCACCAGAACGTCTATTTGGGTCTCCTCATTTTTGTGCTGGTCGCGGGCCTCCCCGTGGTCGGACTCCCGTCTCTGAGGTCGCAGCTCAGAACGCGCGTCCGGACCTTGCGCGCCGCCGTCATGGGAGAACCGCTCCACCAGGCTCCGGCCAAAGTAAATGTTGGCGAAAATCAGGAGCCTTTTCCCAAAGAATATGAGCGCGCTCAAGCGCAAGAGCGCCCATCCTACTTACCCAAGATCGATACGCAGCCGCGCTCACCCTATCGCATCATCATTGGAGGGCAAGAGGGCAACCCGCTTGCCAAGGAGACGGCAGCCCCGGCGCCGAAGGGGAGGCTGGTGATCCCGCCCGTTTCGGTCCCTTCAGCCGGCGCAACCAACGCAGGCGAATCTCAGGCGGGTGCCGCGAGATCCGATTCGCGATATCGAAAAGGAAAAAGCGAGCAGGAAGCCTACGACCTGCTGCTGAGTGCGAACACGACGCTTGCGGGCATGGTCAAAGGGAGCGACCCGGCCTTAAAATTCCAAGACTGGGCGGCGGCCGACATGGGTCAGGATTCTTACTATGTGATGGTGACGTTTCTCCAGACTCTGGACAACGTGGCCCGCAAGTACATATGGAACGTGAAGGTGGCCACGAAGGAGATCGTGCCCCTCAGCGCCTATGCACGGGAGATATCGAAATAGCGGCTTGTGAGAGTAGATCGGCCAGGACGCCGTGAGTGCTTTTCAAGATTTTCCGCGGGCATCGCGCTTTTTGCTGACAGGAACTGGAATTTTCAGGAGTTCAATTGCGGGTCTTCCAGGTCAAAATTCTGCGCGCCATCCTGATCGGTCTGATCATCGTGGTGTCGCTCGCCGTACTGGCCAACTATCTCCAGACGCGTCGTAACCGCGGAGAAATCGCCAAGCCTGCAGCGCAAATCCTCAGCCCGGATCTGTTGCGTAGCGTCGAAAGTCCCGAATATTCTGCGTACGAAAACGGCATCCAAAAGTTCAGGGTGCGCGCTAAAAAACTTCTGGATACCCGGCAGGGCAAGAGGCTGCTTCAGGGAATTGTCGCCAACGATTTCAATCCCGATGGCAGCGTGCGGACCGAAATCACGAGCGACACCGCCGAATATGACCAGGACCGCAAGGAAGTTTTTTTTTCGGGAGATGTTCGTCTGCATCCAGGCAAGAACGTCGAAGTGCGAATGGAATCGCTCCGCTACAACATTAATGACCAGAAGGGATCCTCGGACGGCCCCATGCGGCTGATCTCGCCCCATGCCGAGGGAAGCGGCAAGGGCGTCCGATATGACAATGCCAGGAGGCTGTTGGAGCTGCAGAGCGATCTCTCGTTCGTCCTTCATCGTCTTGTGCTAAGCCAGGAGGGAGCCAAGGTAGTCGAAGATTATCACCTTACAGCACAGCAGGGATTCTACTCCGAACAGGAGCTTCTTATCCGATTGCTGGGGAATGCGCGCGTCCTGTCCGCAACCGGAGTATTGTCCGGCGACCGTGTCGATGCAACCTTCACGGCTGACAAAAGACGCCTGACGAGCCTTTCCAGCCGCGGTCATGCGGTGTATGAATCCACCGATCGCAACGAAGTGCGCACGTTGCACGGGGACCGCCTCGATTTCAACATCGGTTCTGGTTCGCTGGCGCTCGAGAGCATCTATGCCGATGGGCAGGCGGGATTTGCGTTGAAATCTCCGGAGGGTGATCAGAATCTGTCGGCGGAGAAGTTCCAGGTGACGTTGGATCCGGCCATGGGCCTGCCGCGGATGATTCAAAGCCAACGGGATGTTCGCTTCGAGTTCAGGCGCGGAACGCAAAAAACCGAGGTCGCCGGTGAATGGCTGGAAGCTGTTTTTGTGCAAGGCGGCAACGCCCTCGAGAGCATGCAGGTGCGCGAGCGCGCCAACATGAAAATCAGCGCCAGCGCCACCGGTATGGATGAACTCCAGGCTGAGTACATTCGCATCTCGTTCACCAGCCTGGAAGGCCGCAGCATGCCCAGGGATCTGCAGGCAGAGAAGGACGTTCAATGGAAATCTCCTGGACAAAGTGCCGCCGAGCCCGGCCGTTCCCTGACCGCATCTTCGCTGTCGATGCGATATTCGCAAACAGGCGAGTCTCTGGAATTCGGGAACGCATCGGGCGGAGTCACGTTAGAGGCACTTCCCAAACCGGGAATGGCAGGGACGCAGTTGCGGCGTCTGCAATGTGACCGGACCGATTTCAGTTTCTATCCCGGAAACAATCGGCTCAGGCTGCTGACAGGGGAAGGGCACGTGCAGGTGGGATATCGCTCCGACGGGGCGGGGGCAAAAGGCCAGCCTGAGGAGTTCAAAACCTCGAGTACGACGATCCGCGCCCAATTCCGAGAGGCTGACGGCGGGGTTGAAGAAATCAGCCAGGCCGGCGGTTTTGTATATCAGGAAGGCACGAGAACTGCCACCTCCGGAGCTTGCGATTTTTCTGCCGCTGCCGAAAAGCTCGTGCTGCGCGATCGTCCGAGTGTGAATGAGACGGACTACTCCGCATCAGGAGAAGTGATTGAGCATGATCGCAAGGGTAGGGTCCTGACAATCCGTCGGAATGTTCGCTCCGTTCTCAAGTCTGCACCCGGCAAGGATCAAGGATTCATGACCGGAGCTGCGGATACGTCCTCTCCCACCGTCATTACTTCGGATGAAATGCTCTACTGGAAGGATGACGACAAGGCGCAGTACACCGGCCATGTTCACCTCCTGTCTGCGATGAGTCAGTTGGAGGCTCAATCGCTGCTAGTCCTGAGCAAAGGAGAACGGGTGGATGCCAAAGGAGAGGTCAAGCACCTTATATTGAAGTTTGGCGACCTGAATCAGGGAAACCGGGCCAAAGAAACCCAACTTTATCCAGCCAAAAAGGACGATAAAGCAAAGGTCAGCGGACCGGTTTTGATCCGAAGCGATCAACTCCAGTATGTGCGCGCCAAGAACACTATTCACTACACGCACAATGTCTCACTCGACTCGGCTGACGCCAAAATCTGGGCGGAGGCAATGGACATTTTCCTCGATTCCGAAGGGAGAAAAGTCGAGCGGGCCAAGGCGACGGGCAACCTCCGGATAACACAGCCGGGCAGGGAAGTTAAAGGCCAGGAGGGGGAATATTTTCTCGCCGAAGGAAAATTTGTCGTAACCGGACACCCTGCGGAGCTGGTAGACAGGGTCAAGGGCAGATCGTCGGCGCATCAATTGACATTTTATACGGCCGATGATAGGATCGAGTGGGTCCGCTGAGTCTGAGTTAAATTATAGAAATTGAATGACTTAATATGAATAGCTTCCGTCTTCAAGCTTGCGGTTTGGAGAAATCCTACCGGGGCCGCAAGGTTGTCAGTGATGTCCATCTTGAACTCAGGCAAGGCGAAGTGGTGGGCCTCTTGGGACCGAATGGGGCGGGAAAAACGACTACCTTTTACATGGTCGTAGGCCTTATCTCCCCGGATTTGGGGCAGGTCCTTCTCAATGATGCCGATATCACCGGCTTGCCCATGTATCAAAGAGCGCGTTCCGGGATCAGCTACCTTCCTCAGGAACCGTCTGCTTTCCGCAAGCTGACGGTCGAGGAGAATCTCCGAAGCATTGCGGAAACTTTGCCGATTTCCGCTGGGGAGCAAAGCGAGAGGGTCGAGCGTTTGCTCGAGGAATTTGGCATTGCATCTCTGCGGCGCCAGGGCGCCTATACGCTTTCGGGGGGTGAGCGGCGCCGTCTGGAGATCGCGCGCGCCCTTGTACTGACGCCGAAGTTTGTGCTCTTGGACGAACCGTTTGCGGGAATCGATCCGCTGGCCGTACTGGACATCCAGCGCATCATCGGCGAGTTGAAGAAGCGCGACATCGGAATCCTGGTGACCGATCACAACGTGAGGGAAACTTTGAATATCACGGATCGCGCCTATATAATAAACGAGGGCAAGATCTTACGTGTGGGCTCGCCCGAGGATTTAACAACCGACACCGAAGTCCGAAAAGTTTATCTCGGCGAGAACTTCAGGCTTAATTAATTGATGGATACGCGTCGACCTCAACTGCGACAATCGCTCGATCTACGGCTGACCCAGAGGCTCGCACTTACCCCGTCGTTACTGCAGAAAATTGAGCTACTCCAGCTCAACAAACTGGAGCTGCAGGACATGCTCACCCAGGCCTTGGTGGAAAATCCGATCCTCGAAGAGGTTACGGAGCCGGAGCCAGTCAAGGAATTCAATGCCGAGGATAAGGCGGGCGAAGTGGTTTCGGAGCAGCGAGACCGGGACAAGGATTCGTTTGATGAGATCGACTTTAAGTATTTTTTCGACGAGTATCTGGACACCGGGTATAGAAATCGCGAGGTAGAAGACTCGGAAAAGCCCTCATTCGAAACTTTTTTGGTGCGGGCTCCGTCGCTCACCGATCATCTCAATTCGCAACTCGGCCTCACCGAGGCGGACCCGCGCACGCTGGAAATCGCCGGACAGATCATTGGCAACCTGGATGAGGGGGGCCATCTGCTCCTGAACATAGAAGAGCTATGCGCCCTGACCTCGGCATCGGCCGAGGAAGCCGAAGCAGCGCTCAGACTTGTGCAGAGTTTCGATCCTATCGGAGTGGCAGCTCGAGATCTCCGGGAGTGCCTGATGCTTCAGCTCGAAGCTCGTGGTTTGAAGGACAGCCTTCCGTGGCGGATTGTCAGCGAGCATCTGACACTTCTGGAAAACCGCAAGTTCAAAGAGCTGGCGACCCGCACGGGCGCGCCCTTTGAGATTGTCCTGCAGGCTGTAGACACGATCAAACATCTGATCCCGAAGCCGGGTCTGAAATACAATCCCCAAAACGTAAACTATGTGCAGCCGGAAGTAACCATCGCCAAAGTCGATGGCGAGTTTGTCATCATCCAGAACGACGAGGGCATGCCCCAGTTGCGCCTGAACTCCAGTTATCGGGAGCTTCTCAAAAGCAACGGGGTAAGTGGCGAGACTAAGGCATTCCTTCGGGAAAAGTTCCGATCCGCCATTGATCTTCTGAGAAGCGTGAGCCAGAGGAAGCGCACGATCTATCGCGTGTGTGAATGCATCGTCAACCGTCAGCGGGAGTTCCTCGAAGCCGGTCCCTGCGCGTTGCGGCCGATGTTGATCAAAGATGTGGCCAGCGAGTTGGGGGTGCACAGCTCAACCATCAGCAGGGTCGTTACCAATAAGTACGTGGATACACCGCAGGGGGTAATGGAATTGCGGAAGTTCTTTACCATGGGAGTGGAAAGCCCCGATGGCGAAGAACTGTCGATCGTCCAGGTTAAGCTCAAGATCAGGAAACTGATCGAGGACGAAAACAAGTTGAAGCCCTATTCCGACAATCAGATAGGGCAGTTGCTGCGTCGCGACAATGTCTTTATCACCCGGCGCACCGTGGCGAAATATCGGGAGCAGATGCAAATTCAGGGCTCTCGCGAGCGGAAGATCAGCTATCTCCTCCGAGCCGAAAGTTAAGCGCCACGGGAAGAAGGCCGTCGGCAGGTAGCGGCCGGCAGATAACAGGCTGTAGTTGGCAGGCGGCGCCAGGTTCTACCCTCCCGGCGGAGCGCTGGAGGCAGGAAATTCCTACAGCAGATTGAAAGGATACAGCGATGAACGTGGAGATTACCGGAAGGCATATTGTAATCACATCGGCCATTCGATCCTATGTTATGAAGAGGCTGCGCAAGTTCGACAAGCTCTGTGGGGATGACGCCAGCTTTCACGTCATCATCGATGTGGAAAAGGAACGGCACACGGCGGAGATCCTTCTAAAGTCCAAGCTTCTGGATCTGACCGGAAAGGGTGAGACTGAGGACATGTACGCATCGATTGGGCGTGCCATCGAAAAGCTTGAGCGCCAGGCGATCAAGAACAAGACCCGCATGATCGAAACAAAGCGCCAGAAAGCGAAGGCCAAATCGGTGCGAGAAAAATCCGGCCTCGGGCGCTCAAGAAATCCTTCGAGATCAGATCGGGACCTTGAGATTCTTGAGGAGGCGTTGCCCAAGAAGCCTTTGGCGGTGGAAGAGGCGGCAGCCGAATTGGATCAGTCTGAATATCCATTTGTGGTTTTCAAAAACGTGGAATCCGGATCCATGAATATTCTCTATCGGCGCAAAGACGGCTCACTCGGCCTCATTCAGGATTAGGCCGGGCGGGGAACCGGGATTTTATGCTGGAACAGGAGGGCATCGAGCCGAAAAGTATTACCGTTGGGGAGTTCGCCCTGGCCGGCGACCTGGGACTCGACCTGGAGGTCATTCATGGTGGCGAGGGGATGGCGTTGAAGATCCGCTCGCTTCGCATCCAGAGGCTGGGTCTGGCGCTGGCTGGATATACGGCTTATATACACCCCGACCGGGTCCAGTTGCTTGGAGGAAGCGAAATGAATTATCTCCAAGCTCTCGACCCGGTGGCTTATGAGAAGTCGCTGCGCACTCTGCACACCCTCAAGATCTGCTGCATATTGATCACAAAAGGCTTGGAGGTTCCTGCGGGTCTTCTGGATCTTGCACGTGAAAACAGATTCGCCCTGCTGCGAACTCCGAAGCTCAGTTCGATCGCAATCCAAAAAATCTCGGAGTTTCTCGAGGGGCGTCTGGCGCCACGCACTACGATTCACGGTGTCTTTATGGAAGTTCTCGGCCTCGGCGTGCTCATCCTGGGGCCTTCGGGAATCGGCAAGAGCGAGTGCGCCCTTGAACTCGTGATGAGAGGCCACCGCCTGGTTGCTGATGACAGCGTGGAGATCATGCGCCGAGGCATCGATCACCTGGTGGGAGCGGGTGGCCCCGTATTACAGCATCACATGGAATTGCGCGGGCTTGGGATCATTGACATCCGGGAACTGTTCGGTATATCCGCAACAGGACAGGAACACACACTCGACTTTGTCGTTCGCCTGGAGAGATGGAAGCCCGATAGCGAATATGATCGTCTCGGGCTCGATCAGGCCGCAATGGACATATTGCAGGTGCCTGTGCCCCTGATTAAAATGCCGGTCGCGCCGGGCAGGAATGTGTCAACACTGGTCGAAGTTGCTGCGCGCATACACCTTTTGCGGCGGCGCGGGCTGCAGCTATCGAAGGAACTCCAGGACCGGCAGTCGCCGGCTACGGCAGGGAACCCATAGAACCCGGGAGTCGCATCAAACCATGAGCCTTCAGGAACTGGTAGTGGTAACGGGAATGAGCGGATCCGGCAAAGGGACCGTGCTCAAGGCGTTTGAGGATCTGGGATTTTTCTGCATCGACAACCTTCCGGTCCCATTGATTCCAAAATTTATCGAAGGAATCCACGTGAGCGGCGGTGTCGTGGAACGTGCGGCGCTCGTCATTGATATCCGAGCCGGCGAAAAACTGCGCGATCTGGAGAAAACGCTCTCGAGCCTACGTGAATTCGAGTTTCGGCTTTTCGTCTTGTATCTTGAGGCGCGCGACGAGGTACTGGTGAGGCGATTCAGCGAGACCCGGCGGCCGCATCCGCTCATCACAGACAAACCGTTGCGCGAGGCGATTCGACTCGAGCGCAAGCGGTTGCGCACAATCCGGGATCGCGCCGATATCATCATCGATACCTCGAGCTACTCGATCCACCAGGTTAAAGCTCTCGTGATTGACCGCTTTAAAGATCGCCCTCGGGAGGAAAAACTCGTAGTTCATCTGGTCAGTTTCGGCTACAAACATGGTGTACCGCTGGAAAGTGATCTGTTGTTTGATGTGCGCTTTCTGCCGAACCCGTTTTTTGTCGCCGGGTTGCGCATGTTGAGCGGTCGGCATCGGGATGTGGCGAAATACATGCGATCTTTCTCGGAGACAGAAGAGTTGGTTAAACGGGTGCGGGATTTCCTCAAATTCCTCATCCCGTTCTATGTCAAGGAGGGCAAGGCTTACCTTACCGTGGGGATAGGCTGTACAGGTGGGCGCCATCGGTCGGTCTATGTGGTGGAAGAACTGGCCAAATCGCTGAAAATCCGTGGTGTAATGATAAAGATTCGGCACCGGGATGAAGTGCAGGGCCGGGCTCCTCAAACGAGTTCATAATTTAAAGGAAGCTATATGATTGGCGCATTGGTCGTCAGCCATGGGCAACTTGCTCAAGAACTGCTTGCGGCTGCGGAAATGATCGTAGGAGAGATCTCCCATATTCAGGCTGTCTCCATCGGCTGGCACGATGACGTCAACGAAGCGAGCAGCGAGATCGAGCGGCGCATTGCCGACATTGGGAGCGGGTCGGGGGTTCTCATATTGACGGATATGTTCGGCGGCACACCTTCCAACATCGCTTTTTCCTTTCACGAGCCGGGAAAAGTCGATGTTGTGACTGGAGCCAACCTGCCGATGATCATCAAGATCGCGAGCCAGAAGGAAGGGGAAACCCTGGAATCGCTGGCGCGCACCGTATGTGAGCAAGGGCGATCGAGCATCGCCATGGCGAGCGATTTCTTATCCGTATGATCCGACGGGTCATCGTAGTGGAAAACAGACTGGGATTGCACGCTCGGGCCGCGGCGAAACTCGTTCAGTTGACCTCGCGCTTCAGCAGTGATATTCACGTTGCCAGGGAGGGCTATCAGCAGTCGATCGACTGCAAGAGCATCCTTGGAATCCTAATGCTTGCCGCATCCAAAGGAAGCCGACTGGTTCTTTCCATCAATGGCACTGATGAGGCGGAAGCGGGTAATGCGATCGGGGAACTTTTCGCTGCCAAGTTTGGAGAAGAGAGTTGAACAGCACAAAGGCTGAGTTGTTGTTTCAGGGCAACGGGGTTTCACCCGGAGTCGCTCTGGGGAGCGCGCTCAAGCTTGACAGCTATAATCGGGTCATGCTCAAGACGTTCGTCCGGGATGATCAAGTGGAAGCGGAGATCGAGCGTGTCCAGCATGCGATCCAGATCTCCAAGGAGCAGCTGGCAGGCCTGAAGCTCAAGCTGGAAAAGAAGGTCGGGCCGGAACACGGATTTATCCTCGACGTTCACATCCTCATGCTCGAAGACAAGAGCCTGATGGCCGATATCATTTCGATCATTCGCAACCATGGTGCAAATGCGGAGTGGGCGACCCGGCAGGCTACCGATCGGATTCGCAACGCATATCGATCACTCGATGAAGAATATTTCCGCGAACGCGTGAGCGACATTGAGAATGTGGTCGAGCGCATCCTGCTGAATCTGTTGGGTGACAAACCGTTCAGCTGGACGGCATTGCCGAATGATCTCATTGTGGTGGGCCACGACTTCAATCCGTCGACCTTTGCAACCATGGATTTGCAGAAGATGAGCGCACTAGCCCTCGAATCCGGCGGCCGTACCTCCCATACTGCCATCATCGCGCGCAGCCTGCGTCTCCCCGCGGTTATGGAGATCAAAGGCTTCCTCAATTCAGTTACCACAGGCGATTTGCTACTCGTGAACGGGGATGAAGGCCAGCTTATCCTGAATCCTTCCGAGGAGCGCGTCAGCAAACTGCGCGCCCGGCTCGAAGAAGCAAGGCTGGGATCCATCGAGGTTTCGGTTCCTCAGGTAGGAGGAGTTGAAACGGAGGATGGATACCGTGTGTCCCTGCAGGCAAACACCGAGCTGCCGCACGAAGTGCTTGCGGCTAGAAAGTGCGGCGCCGAGGGAATCGGCCTTTTCAGGTCCGAATTCCTGTTTTTTGCCCATCCCAAGGGCTTCCCCAGCATGAGCGAACAATTGGAGACCTACCAGATGCTCGCACAGGAGATGGCGCCGCATCCGGTTGCGATCCGCACCCTGGATGCCGGAGGAGACAAGACTTGGGCGTGCGTGAAACCCTCCCCGGAACCCAACCCCAGCATGGGTCTGCGCGGTATACGCCTCAGCCTGTCTGCCCAGGATCAGTTTAGGGCGCAGGTGGAAGCGATTCTGCGCGCCAGCCCGTACGGCAAGCTTGAGATTGTCCTCCCGATGATCTCCACGGTGGAAGAGCTATGGATCGCGAAAGAGCTGATTGAGCAGGTGCGGTGCAGCATTCGGCTTGATACGGACAAACCCCCTGATCCGCTCCCCATCGGAGCCATGATTGAAGTTCCTGCGGCGGTGTTGACGCTGGATCGCCTGGCGCAGGAAGTGGATTTTCTGTGCGTGGGAACGAATGATCTGATCCAGTACTTGCTGGCGGTGGATCGCGACAATCCCAAGGTTTCCCACCTGTTCCAACCCTTGCATCCGTCGGTATTGCATTGCCTTATCCGGATCGCATCCACCGCCAAGAGGCTCAACATGCCGGCGCGGATCTGCGGCGAAATGTGCGCAAATCCATTCTATGCGGTTCTCTTTCTCGGGATGGGTTTTAACCAATTCAGCATGAATCCGCGTCTTATCCCGGCCATCCGCCAGGTTGTGCGCGCCGTGACTGTCCGTGCTGCACGCACGATCGCCGATAAAGCCATGACTCTCACTACCGCCCAGGAAATAGCAGATTTCCTCATCAAGGAAGTCACGCGTCTGGTGAAAACGGACCTTTCTCCATTCGTGAGGGAAATCCTGGTCGGCCAGGCTCGCTTGGGGGCGGCCAAGACTCCGGATTAGGATCATCTCGGCTTCATCCAGTACCGGGGACGGGAGGCCACGGCCATCACGTTGGGGTGTCCGCTTCAAGGTGGGGGAGCCCATTCCGCATTAATATTTGATTCCTCTGGCTCTTATCGCTTTTTGCCGATAAGTGTGGGATAATATAGCTTCAGCACGAAATCCGAATGGGGCGGATGGTGTGCATATTATGAAAACTCGCCGACGCGCTGATCTTTTCTGATCCTTTGCCTCAAAAGCTGCATCTACATAGGTGACGGCTTAATCAGAGAAATTGGGGGAAACCCCAGGAGGCTCTTATGGCACGCAAACTAATCTTTCTGGCTCTGGCGCTTAGTCTCTGCAGCTTTATCGGGATGGCGCAATCCAAGGATTATTTCCGCATCGCAAGGCTGTCTTACCTGGAGGGCAAGGTAAGTTTCCAGCACACCGACGAAGTGGACTGGACTGCGGCGAGCATCAACATGGGCTTGCAGCCCGGGGATCGGATCTATACGGGTGACAATGGCAGAGCCGAGATCGAGTTTGACGACGGCTCGGTAGTACGCCTGGCTGAAAAGACCGATGTCGAGATCTTGGCGATGAAAGAGGAACTGATTCAGCTGCGGGTCTTGATCGGTCTGTGCTCCCTGACGAATCGCAGCAGCGTCGAATTCGAGATCAACACGCCGGCAGCGGCATTCACAACTACGGAGAAGGGCAGCTACCGATTTGACATCGCGGAAAATGGTGACTCCGACGGCATCGTGCGGAAAGGAGCCATGGAAGTGGTCAACAACCGCTTCTCACGCCATGTATCTTCCGGCGAGGTTTTGCATGTGCCGGTCGCTGACAGCGCGACCGAAGTTCTGGCGCGCTACGACCAGCGTGACGCCTGGGATGAATGGACGGACCGTCGCAACGCGGATGAGAACGCAGTAGAGAGTCGGCGATACATCGCGGATTCTGTATATTATGGTGTATCGGACTTGGATCGGTACGGGCGCTGGGTATCCGCCGATGCCTACGGACCTGCATGGGTGCCGATGGTGGGGGTCTCCTGGTCTCCGTATGGGGATGGTCGCTGGTGCTATCGGCCGAATTGGGGCTGGACTTGGGTTTCATACGAACCCTGGGGGTGGCTGCCCTATCACTACGGGCGGTGGTACAACAGTACGTCGTTCGGCTGGTGCTGGATACCGGGGCCCTCATTCGGCTTCAACTTCTGGTCACCGGGACTGGTCAGGTTCTATCGGGGTGCCGACTGGATTTCCTGGGCCGCTCTAGGGCCGGGGGATTATTACAACGTCAACAATTACTATTTCAACATGCACAGCCGGGCAAATGTTTACTATCTCAACGAGATGCGGCTGATGCAACGCCGAGGTCCTGATGATCTGATCAACCGGAATGCGCCGGGAGCGTTCCGCAGCGTCAACACGGATCAATTCGTCAATGGCAGCGTGACCGGCAGGGCAGGGGCCAGAGCAATACAGGATCCGCGCCAGACAGCGCGCATCGTCACCGATAGCCTGGATGTCCGTCCGACGGCTCGCAGCTTTGCACCTGCGCCTGAACGGCCCGTGGATCGACCGAATGTCAGGTCGCGTTCCGTGGTAGTGAGAACCGAGCCCGAGGTTGCAGCGCGCGGCGACCGGTTTGTTTCAATTACCAATCCGCAGATTACTGTACCCCGTTCTAGGGCAGAGCAGACGCCGGCTACCGGCAGCAGAATGCAAGAGGTCCCCGGCAGAACCGCGACACCTGCGCGCACGTATCAGATTCCTCCGTCCCGCACTGTGCAGCAAGCGCCTCCTCCCCGGCCATCCTATGGTCAGCAGGGCAGGGATACGCCGATGCTGCAGGGTCAGCGTCAGGAAAATGTGCAGCGGAGCCAGCAAGCCCCTCCGAGCACGACTTCGCGCAGAATGGACTCTGCGCCTCCTGTCTCACGCTCGAGCGGCAGCAGCTCTGGAGGCGGCTTTTCCAGCGGGAGTTCTTCCATGGGTAGCAATAATGGCGGCAGCTACTCTGGCGGTAATACATCCTCAGGTGCCTCATCGAGTTCTGCTGCAGGCCGGACGATGTCAAGCTCCTCCGCACCCGCATCGGGAAGTGACAGGGGGGCTCCTTCGCACGGCACTGTGGCGGGTTCAAGCTCCTCGTCCGGCACCAGCAGCTCCAGCAGCGCAGTGAAAAAGATGCCGGAACAACAGATCTCGTCGAACTATGCGCCTCGCTCGTACCAGGCGCCCCGTAGCTACCAGGCAGAGCGGTCGGGGGCACCGCAGGCGCAGGCCCGTGTTCAGCCGGTGGCAAGGGCCAGCGTCAGCCCGCGCGAGGTGGCAAGCAGCACACGTTCCTATGCAGCGCCGTCTTCAGCGCGTTCCTTCAACAACATGGGCGGCGGCGCTGTGGTGCGTATGACTCCGTCATACAGCGCGCAGCGATCGTCGGTGGCACAATCCAGCGCGCCCAGTTCGGCGCCGCAGAGAAGCTCATCATCCTCCGGTTCGCAGTCCTCTGACCGGCGCGGGCGATAGGCTGGTTGTCCGGACAGCGGCCCGGCGTAATGCAGACCGCACAAATTGCAAAGGCCTCTAAGATTCAATCGTCTTAGAGGCCTTTGTGGTTTTGGTGGTTTGTATGGTTGTGCATTGACTTGGTTATCCCCGGCAGCCTAGAATGCCGCTTTTAAGCAGGATCCATGAACGATTTCCGCAGGCTGTTCCCTTTCATTCGACCCTATCGCTTTAGCCTGGTCATTTCCTTTTTCCTTCTTTTTGGGGCCGGGATTCTGGAAGTACTGACAACCGCGATGGCGATTCCGCTTTTCGACAAGGTCCTCACCGGCCAATCTGGTCAGGCTGGCAGTGCATTGCAGCAGACTTCTACATCAAGCGCCGGCTTGCAGGCAGCGGTAACGGACGGGAATCTGCAAAATTGGGCCCTGACCGCGATCGACAGGGGACTGGCTTTGTTGCCCGGCAGTGTCCTGATGGAGGTTTCAATCGCCCTGCTGCTGTTCACCTTCATCAAGGGACTTTGCCTTTACTGCTCGAATTACAGGATGAGTTATGTTGGCCAGGGAGTGGTGACGGATCTGCGCAATCAGCTATACAAGCACGTACTCAGCCAATCCATGGGATTCTTCACTCTGAATTCCACGGGCAAGTTGATGTCGCGTATGAACAGCGATGTCGAGCAGGTGCAGGATGCGGTTTCCACATCCGTTTCCGATCTATTCCGAGAATCCATACTGCTGCTTGCACTCATCTTCTGGATTTTTTATCTCGACTGGAAGATGGCCCTCTTATCGCTGACAATTGCGCCCCTGGCGTTGGGCATGACCGTGGTCATGGGACGCCGGGTCAGGCAAGTTAGCCTGCATAGCCGTGAAAACGTGGCCTCTCTCAGTGACTTACTGCAGCAATCATTGACTGGGATGCGCATCCTGAAGGCCTTCGGCATGGAAGCTCATGAGCAGAATCGCTTTGAAAAAGTCGCCGCGCGCCTGTTCTCCGTTAACCTGAAGGCTGCCCGTATCGTGTTTCTCAATTCCCCTGCGATGGAAATGCTGGGGGTGGTGTGCTTCATCCCGCTGGTGTTTTATGCGAACTATCGCATTAACGTGCAGCATTCGCTGTCGCTCGGCATGTTCAGCGGCGGGATTTTCGCGCTTTTCCGCATGTACGATCCGTTGCGCAGGCTCAGCCGCCTGCATGTCAACTTCCAGCGCGCGTTTGCCTCGTCGTCACGCATTAACGAACTTTTCGACACGCACGTGGAAATTCATGACCGGCCCGGGGCACGCACACTCGAAGGACTGAATGAATCCGTGGAGTTCAAGGGCGTTTATTTTGACTACCACGGTTTGAAGGGACAAAGATCAGTCCTGAAAGACATCAATATCAAAGTCCAGCGTAACCGCGTGGTGGCATTGATCGGGAGCAGCGGCTCCGGCAAATCAACTCTGGTAAGTCTGATACCCCGCTTTTATGACGTGACCTCGGGTGCGGTGCTGATCGACGGTGTGGATGTGCGCGATTACAGCCAGAGCTCTCTGCGGAGAAACATTGCCATCGTCACCCAGGAGACCTTTCTCTTCAATGACACGGTTCGCAACAACCTCGCCTACGGGGATATTCAGGCATCGGAGGAGAGGATCGAGGCCGCTGCCAAGGCAGCCCTGGCCCACGATTTCATTATGCAGATGCCAAAGAAGTACGAAACGCGCGTAGGCGAGCGCGGACAGAGGCTGTCGGGGGGAGAGAGGCAGAGAATTTCGATCGCACGCGCCATACTGCGCAATGCTCCGATCCTGATCCTTGACGAAGCGACCTCAGCATTGGATTCGGAATCCGAGCAGCTTGTACAACGAGCATTGACCAACCTCATGCTCGATCGAACCACTTTTGTGATCGCCCACCGCCTCTCGACGATCCGAAAGGCGGACCTCATCCTCGTGATTGACAGAGGCAGGATCCGGGAAATAGGTACCCACGAGAGCCTCCTGGAAGGCAACGGCCTCTATTACCGGTTCTTCCGCCTCCAGACCGACGATACTCCTGCGCAAGGGCAACAGATGTCACGGTCGACTTAAGGCCCGTAAGCTTGTCGCTGTCCTGAATTCCAGGTTTCGCTCTCGGCCAGGGTGAAACTCCCAGCTAACCGGGAGCGGCTTCAAAACCCCAGTAAATCCCAGTAAATCCATGATATTGCTTGACGTGCGGGCTTGCTCAGCGATATCATAATTGGATTTCATTGGCGAGGGATTGGAAGAGATGATCCAGAGCATGACCGGCTACGGGACGGTATCGCTCCAGAAGGACGGGGCGACGATCGCCGTCGAGGTACGCACGGGAAACCACCGCTTTTTGGATCTGCATGTTCGGCTTGGCAGGGAATACGGATTTTTGGAGGCTGAAATCTCCCAGGTGGTGCGCAATGCATTGCGGCGCGGCCGGGTTGATGTTTCCGTCACTATTCAGGCGTCGATTCCGGCCGAGTGCCTGATCAGTGTGAGTACCGCACGGAGCTATCTCGAGGCCGCTGCGCGCCTGCGCGATGAACTGCATGTGGAAGGTTCCCTGGATTTGCAGACTCTGGTGGCCATGCCGGGCGTGCTCCAAAACCAGAACCTGTTTTCACCGGAGCAGGCGGGTGCCGGCGAGGAGCTGCGTGTATTCGTGCTGAATGGGGTCCGCCAGGCGCTCGACACGGTCCTGCAGATGCGGTGTCAGGAAGGGCAGGCCTTGGCGTCGGAGATGAATGGTTATCTGCGCAGTATCCAGGATAGGGTGGCTGCAGTGCGCGCCCATATGCCGGCTGTACTGGTCGAGTATCGCCAACGGCTCGAGGAGCGGTTGAAATATCTCCTTCCCCAAGTGGCACCCGATCCGCAGCGCCTGGCTCAGGAAGTTGCCCTGCTGGCTGAGAAATCCGACATCTCGGAAGAGATCACCAGGTTGGAAAGCCATCTCGATCAATATGCGGGCGTGCTCAAGGACGGCAAGGAAGTAGGAAAGAAGATGGACTTTCTGCTCCAGGAGATGCAGCGCGAAGTGAATACCGTCCTATCGAAAACGGGAAACCTCGAAGTAACGCGGCATGGAATTGCCATCAAGGCCGACATCGAAAAGTTGCGTGAACAGGTTCAGAACGTGGAATAGTATGCCGCAAAAAGGGAGCCTGATTATTGTTTCGGGTCCGTCGGGTGCGGGAAAATCCGCCCTGGCATCCGCGGTGCTAGTGGAACTCGGCGGTTTGTTCTTTTCTGTTTCCTATACCACCCGGGCACCGCGCGGAAATGAACGCGACGGCGTCGAGTATCATTTCGTTACTCGGGCGCAATTTGAAGCCTTGATCCGAAACGGGGACCTCCTGGAGTGGGCGGAGGTGTACGGCAACTATTACGGCACCGGGTGGAAATTCATCGACAGCAAGCTCCAGGATGGTGGCGATGTTCTGTCGGATGTCGATGTGCAGGGGGCGCGCACAATCCGCGATAAACGCCCGGATGCCATCGGAATTTTCATCATGCCACCCTCGTACCGGGTGTTGCGGATGCGCCTCGAGAACCGGAAACTCGACAAAGAGTACGTCATTGAGCAGCGTCTGAAGACCGCCCGCCGGGAAATAATGCAATACTATGATTATGACTATCTGATTATCAATAACGATTTAAAGGAGTCTGTAGGGGAATTGAAGGCAATCATACTTGGATCGCGATGTCGCATGACGTCGCGGGCCGAGTCGGCCGGGTCGATTATTGCTACATTTGGAGGATTGGATGCCGAAAGTGCCTGAGAATATCGGGTCGAAATACCGATTTATCATCATTGCTGCAGAGCGAGCCAAACAATTACAGAACAAGGCCAGACCGAAGGTCAAGATCAAATCAACCAAGCCTGCCCGCATCGCAATGCAGGAAGTGGAAGAAGGGTTGATCAGTTTTGAGATCACGAAGGTGCCGGAGCCACCACGGGAAAGCTAGGAGGAGGCCGTGAAGGTCGGGCTGGGAGTGACGGGCTGCATCGCAGCTTACAAGGCCGTCGAGGTGATGCGAGGACTCCAGAAGGCCGGCGTTTCCGTTCAGGTAGTCTTCACGCGCTCGGCCCGCAGGTTCGTTGCGCCCCTGACCTTTGAGGCGCTCTCCGGCCAGAATGTGATCACCGACATGTTCAGTTCCGGCAGAAACCTGTCGATCGGCCATATTCACCTCGCTCAAGAAATCCAATTGCTCGCCGTGGTGCCTGCTACGGCCAACATTCTTGGCAAATTCGCCCATGGCATTGCGGATGATTTTCTTACCACCCTGTACCTGTCATGTCCGGCGCCGGTGCTCCTGGCTCCGGCCATGAATGTGGAAATGTGGAAACACCCGGCCGTACGAAGCAGCGTGGATATTTTGCAGAAGCGCGGCCATTCTTTCGTAAACCCCGAACCGGGCATGCTTGCGTGCGGCATGGAGGGCGAAGGCCGGCTGGCTGAGGTCGATGTAATTGTATCCGGTATTCTCGAGGCTTTGCGACAGGGCGAATCGTTGGCGGGCCGGAAGGTGATGGTTACGGCGGGGCCAACGATAGAGGACATCGATCCGGTCCGCTTCCTGTCGAATCGAAGCTCGGGAAAGATGGGGTATGCGGTAGCGCAAGCGGCGCGGCAACGCGGCGCAGATGTGATCCTGGTGTCGGGCCCGACTGCACTCGAAGCGCCGGCAGGAGTTCGTTGGGTCGCTGTCCGTTCGACAGAGGATATGAAAAATGCTGTACTTGGTTTCTATCCTGAAATGGACATCGTGATCAAGGCGGCTGCGGTTGCCGATTACCGCCCTGCAGAGTATGCCGGCGACAAAATAAAAAAGAGCGGACAAACGACAACTCTGTCCCTTGTTCCGACTGACGACATTCTGGCGCAACTAGGGGCATCCAAAGTCAATCAGGTTCTGGTGGGTTTCACCGCTGAAACTCGTGACCTCCTCGCCAGCGCCCGCGAAAAGATGACCCGCAAAAACCTGGATCTGATGGTCGCGAATGACGTTTCCAACGGCGTCTTCGGGGCTGATTCATCCACGGTGCATATTCTGAGTCCCTCCGGCGAAACTGTAACCATTGAGAATTGCTCCAAGCTGGAGATCGCCCATCGCATCCTGGATCTGGCATTGCGCGTGCAGCAGCGGCGCAACACCGGATCGTCATCCAATTGAGCGTCGTTCCCGCATGAAATCCGGCATTGTGTCCATCGTCGGACGGCCCAACTCCGGCAAATCCACACTGATGAACGCGTTGGTCGGGCAAAAGATTTCCATTGTCTCGCCGATTCCTCAAACGACGCGTCACCGCATTCTCGGCATCCTTACCGAGGCTCGCGGCCAGGCAGTATTCGTTGATACGCCCGGGATTCATCGCCCCGAATTTCGCATGAACAGGAGAATGCAGCGCACTGTCGTCGATTCCTTGCGGGATGTGGATCTGGCGATCCTCATGATCGATGGAACGATAAGCTTTGGAGCCGGCGAGAGCTTCGCTCTGGAAATGATCAAGAAAGCGGGTCTTCCCACGTTGCTGGCTATAAACAAGATCGATAAGCTTCCCAAGCCGAAGCTGCTTCCCGTGATTCATAAATATGCCGCGGCGTATGACTTTCTCGAGATTATCCCCTTGTCCGCTTTGAAGGGCGACAACCGTACCCTGCTGGTAGACAGGGTGTTTGAGCATCTTCCCGAAGGCGACCTCTTCTACCCGGCAGACCAGGTCACCGACCGCAGTGAGAGATTTCTCGCGGCTGAGTTTATCCGCGAAAAAATTCTTGAATTCGCACGCGAAGAAATTCCGTATGCCACCGCAGTGATGATCAGAAAATTTGACGAGAGCCGGCGCAAGAAGAAGAATCTCGTAGTGCTGGAGGCCGACATCCTGGTTGAAAAAAAGTCGCAGCAGGGTATCATCATCGGCAAGGAGGGATCCCAGCTGCGCCAACTCGGCGTGGCAGCGCGCCGCGAGCTGGAAGAGATGCTGGGATGCAGGCTTTTCCTCGGGCTTACTGTGCGCACAGTCTCAAAGTGGCGCGACGATGATGCTGTACTGGATGATCTGGAAGTCGGGACATGAGTGATTTCAAAGGCCTGGGCGGTGAGATACTCGAGCACCTGCGATTTTACCGTGCTCTTGGAGTACGCCTTGGCACCAACAAACCAAGCGCCAAACCATCGGAATCGAAATGCACCGAGGCGGGACCGCCGGTGCGGCCAGCCGTGGAGAAGCTTCCCGTAACAGTTGCCCGGGCCTCGCTATTCGACGAGCCGCCTGCCGCTTCAGAGGACCTGCAAACGATCCGCGACGATCTGGGCGACTGCCGGCGCTGCAAGCTGGCGCCCACAAGAAGGAACATCGTCTTCGGGATGGGAAATCCCAAAGCGGATCTGATGTTCGTGGGTGAAGCGCCGGGTGCCGATGAAGATGAACAGGGATTGCCCTTTGTCGGGCGGGCCGGCCAGCTGTTGACCAAGATCATCCAGGCAATTGATATGCGTCGTGAGGATGTCTACATCTGCAACATCCTGAAATGCCGGCCGCCGCAGAATCGCAACCCGGAAGGCGACGAGATCGCGGCTTGCCAGCCTTTCCTGTTCCGCCAAATTGCTGCCGTGCGGCCGCGCGTCATCTGCGCACTTGGTACTTTCGGAGCGCAAACCCTGCTGCGGACCAAGGAGCCGATTTCAAGGCTGCGCGGGCAATTCATCGATTTCCATGGCGCGAAATTCATCGCCACCTTCCATCCGGCCTATCTCCTGCGGAATCCTAACGAAAAGAGGAAAGTCTGGGAGGATGTCCAGAAAATCAGGGACTATTTGCGTTCCTTCGGGCAGTAAGGGCGCAAGGCAAGGTCCTCCCGCGGGAAGCCGAGTTCCAGGACTCATAATACGGATAAACCTATGGCCGGATTTGTCGACGTTGCAGTGCCGCTTGGAGTGCGTAAGACGTTTGCGTACTCGGTCCCACGGGCTTTTGCCGGACGGATTTCGCTGGGCACGCGCGTCCTGGTTCCATTCGGACGTAAGCTGATCACAGGATTTGTCGTGGCATGCCAGGACTCGCCGCCCGCCGGTGATTTTCGTATCCGTGCGATTCGTGAGGTCCTGGATCGGGAGCCTTCGATTCCCGAAGCGCTGGTCGAGCTCGCGCGCTGGGTCGCGGATTACTATTTTACTTCCCCGGGCGAAGTGCTGCGCGCCCTGTTGCCGGTGGGCTCCCTCGGCGAGGGTGAATGCGAGGTCAGGCTGAGTGAACGCGCCCACACGTTGTTCTCGGGCGGGCTGAGGCCGACGGGACTGCACGCCAAGGAAGAACTCCTTATGGAAACCCTGGCGCGAACTGGCCGTAGGACTCTCAAACAGCTCTGTCGCTGCGAAGGGTTGAGCGATGCCGGCCAGTGGATCGAATCTCTGGCCGCCCAGGGTTGGTTACTGATCGAAGAGTATGCAGCGCGTGCCAGGATCAGCGAAAAGAAGCAATTGGGCATCAAAGCGCTTGCGGGCGATCCCGAGATCATTGCGCGGCTGACGGGGCCGCAGCGTGCCATGCATGAGCGGCTGTGCGCGGCCGGGGGCATGATCGCCTTGCAGACAGTGCTGCGCGCCGCAGGCGCGGGCCCAAGTGTCGCACGCGCCCTGGAGAAAAAGGGCGTGGCGGAGATCACGGAGATGAAAGTGGACCGGATTCCGCTCGAACTGTCGGCGCCCTCGGCACGCAAAGTCCTGGTTTTTACCCCTGCGCAACGCGAGGCCTTCGAACGGCTGCGCGCCTTGCTTGATGCCAAAGAGAGCGTGCGCTGCCTTCTCTATGGGGTGACCGGCAGCGGCAAAACCGAAATCTACCTCAGGCTGATCGCCGAAATGCTCAAGATCGGCGGCAGCGCAATGCTGCTCGTGCCGGAAATTGGCCTCACCCCTATGTTGAGCCGGATCGCGGCATCGCACTTTCCCGACCAGGTGGCTCTTCTCCATAGCGGCATGTCGCCTGGAGAACGCTTCGACCAATGGAATCGCATTCGCTCTGGCGCTGCCAAAGTGGTTGTCGGGACGCGCTCAGCGGTTTTTGCGCCGCTCGAAAACCTCCGTCTGATCGTCATTGACGAGGAGCAAGACTCGTCCTACAAGCAGGACGAATCACCCTGTTACCATGCGCGTGATGTGGCCTGGCATAGGCTTCAATCGCACGGCGGCGTCTTACTCCTGGGTTCTGCAACCCCGGCTGTGGAAACCTACCACATGGCCCAGGATGAATCGACCATGCTCCGGTTTACTTTGCCGGAACGCATCGAGGCGCGACCCATGCCGGAAGTCATCATGGTAGACATGAGCCTCGAGTTCCAGCGTCATGGCAGGAAGACAGTGATCTCCGAACAGCTGCGAGGGGAATTGGCGGAGACGTTGCAGCGGGGTGAGCAGGCGATCATTTTGCTCAACCGCCGCGGCTACTCGCGGTCGCTTCTTTGCCGCAGCTGCGGCAATGTGTTTTCCTGTCCCGACTGCAGCATTTCCATGACGTATCATCATGAAGAGGGCCGCATGATCTGTCATTATTGCGCGCTGGAGAAGGAAACTCCTGCGGTCTGCGATTCCTGCGGGGGTGAATTCATCTACTTCGTCGGCGTAGGAACCGAGCAGCTCGAAGAGATTCTCCGCACCAAGTTTCCCAAGGCTCGTCTGGCGCGCGTTGATCGCGATACGACCCGTCGACGAGGCGCGCTCCAAAGGATCCTGTTCGATTTCGCCGCGCACAAGCTGGATATGCTGGTAGGAACCCAGATCCTGGCGAAAGGGCATGATTTTCCGGATGTGACACTCGTCGGCGTCGTTTCTGCCGATGCGGGCTTGGCATTTCCCGATTTTCGTTCTGCCGAAAGGACCTTCCAATTGCTCACCCAGGTGGCCGGTCGAGCGGGTCGAGGCAAGATCCCGGGGAGAGTAGTGATCCAGTCCTTCTACCCTGACCACTACGCGCTGCGATTTGCGAGCCGCCAGGATTATAACGGCTTCTACCAGCATGAGATCGAATTCCGCCGACTCCTCGGCTATCCCCCCTACCGCAGCCTGGTCCAGATCCTTATCAGCACCGGGGGCGCCGACAAGGGACTGCAAATTGGAATGAAGGTGGCCGAAGAAATCAAATTGAGTGCACTGCGACACGGAGCCAAAACGAGGATTCAAGTGCTGGGCCCGGCCGCTGCGCCATTGGAAAAATTGCGCGGCCAATACCGTTTCCAGGTGCTGCTCAAGTCTGCACCTGGGGAAAACCTGGGGGGAATTCTGCACGATGCATTTAACAACCTGGGCAAACGCAGAGTTCCTCGCAAGAGCATCCAAGTCGATGTCGACCCGCTCTCTCTGCTGTGATCCCTCGCATTTTGGCATTGTATCTAGTGGATACTTTATGCTATCTGCAATTCAACAGACCGGGCGATGACCCGGTATCGTCGGCAATACGCGGAAAGATCCATGACAATACGCTCCAACAAATAGGGGGATGACACTATGGCATTCTGTAGAAAGTGCGGGGCAAGCCTCGCGGAAGACGTATCTTTTTGCATCGAATGCGGCTCACCGATTCAGCAGGGAGCAGGGAGCGGCGCGGCGCGGCCTCCTGTACCGCAGATCCAGCACAACTCTTCGTCGGCAGGTGCGACATCTGCCCCCGGCCTGGTGACTCGGATCACCAACATTCTCACCAAACCTAAACAGGAATGGGGCGTGATCGCCGAGGAATCCGCCACCGTAGCTGGGCTCTACAGTGGCTACATCGTAATCCTGGCAGCGATCCCGGCCGTGGCGGGTTTCGTGCAAATGACCATGACGGGTCTGGGTATATTCCGCGTGGGGATGGGGACGGCCTTGGTCGCCACGATCGTGCAATACGTGCTCTCGCTTGGCGGCGTATATCTCGCCGCCTTTATCATTGATAGGCTTGCGCCCAATTTCCAGTCGCAGCCGAACATGCTCCAGGCGCTCAAACTGGTAGCCTACGCCTATACTGCCGCATGGGTAGCCGGGGTTTTCAATGTGCTGCCGATCATCGGCTTTCTTGGGGTTCTCGCCGGGGGCATCTACAGCATCTACCTCTTCTATCTCGGCCTGCCGGTAATGATGAAGACTCCGGCGGACAAAATTCTCATTTACATGATTGTGTCCGCCGTGGTCATTTTTGTCATTTACCTGGTGATTGTCATGGTGGTCGGGAGTATCACGGCCGCAGCATACTTGGGTAGTCGGGTCATTGGCTGACAATTTGTCGGATCAGGGTTGATGGTGGTGATGGCTTCAATTCTCGCATCGTGGCGAGAATGCTCTGTGCTCTTTTGTCCTGCAGTCGATCAGCTGGACCGTCTGCAAAATGATGGAAGCAGACGACTGCGTTGCGCTGCAGCCAGGGCATATGCATGACGTCAGGATGATGCACAAATCACACGATTCCCACTCGCATTTCACTAGCAAGCGTGGACTGACGCTCGCTTTACTGATCAGCGCGGTCTGGTTTGTTGTAGAACTACTCGCCGGCTTTTACACAAACAGCCTTGCTCTGCTTGCTGACGCAGGACACATGCTGACGGATCTGGCAGCGCTTTCGCTCAGCCTGTTTGCGTTTAAGATCGCCGCGCTTCCGGCAACCAACGAAAAGACCTACGGCTACCTGCGGGCGGAGATCCTGGCGGCTCTGGCGAATGGCGTCATTCTGGTCATGGTGGGCGTTTTGATTGCATATGAAGCCTACCAGCGTCTGCATGAGCCTCCGTCGATCAAAAGCGGAACAATGCTGATTGTCGCCTGCATCGGGCTTGGGACCAATCTCATGTCGGCCCGTCTGCTCTCGCACTCCGATCTGGAGAATCTCAACGTGCGTGGGGCATTCCTCCACGTTTTGGGTGATATCTTTGGATCGTTGGGAGCGATCCTCGCGGGTGTCGTCATGTCGGTCTGGAGCTGGTACCTGGCGGATCCAATCGTTTCCATCATTGTCGCGGCGCTGATCCTCTACAGCTCATGGCAGCTGTTGCGTGACAGCGTGGATGTGCTGCTCGAGGGAACGCCGAGGCATTTGAAGACTGCTGACATTCTGGCCGATCTCGGAAGTGTCGAAGATGTTCTCTCTGTGCACGATCTTCATGTATGGGCCATCACATCCGGTATGCCGGCGATGAGTTGTCACGTAGTGTTGCGCGCACGTGCAGATGCTCATGCCGTGCTCGTGACGTTGAGCCACCTCATGCGTGAACGCTACCATATCGAGCACACGACCATTCAGATCGAAAAAGAAGAGGGAATTGTGGCAGAAATTCAGTGAGCGTGACGCAGGTGCAAAAACAGGGAATGTGCAGAGATCATCCGCTACTGCCCAATCCAGCACCCTATCATGATTGCGGATAACGAAAATGGCTCACGTTGCCTTCGCTGATAATATACCGCTGGTCGTACAGAGCAGTTTCTGCTTATCGTGCATGCGGTCTTATCAGCGCGGCAGGTTGACCGTCATTGCATTGAATCACTGCTCCGGATAATCGGGCGGCGGAACAGGTGGCGGCGGCGGGATGTTGACCGGAGGATGGTAAGCTGCAGTCGGGCCCTCGACCTTTCTTTTTTCGAAAATGGCTACGCCGAGCACTCCTCCCAGCATGGCGAAAAGAGAGTATACGGTGACGGTGACAAATGCTGCCAGGATCACGGATAAGAAATTAAAGCCCGTGTTGCCTGAGGACAGGATTAGATCGCGCCAGACAGGCGGCATATTGGGCAGTTCGCTGATCATCTGGCGTGCCTGCGCAGCATACTCGGCAAAAATTGTATTCATGAGGATCTGTACGGGAATGCTGAAAATTGTGGAGACCATCCCGCCGACGGCTCCGGTGAGCAGGCCGAGGCCGACACCGCTGCCGAGGGTCACCACGGTCGGAGAACTCTTCACGAAGAGGTTGGCTGCCAGGACACCGCCGCCGATTACCCACGCACAACAGGCGCAGTTGAAAAAACTGAGCGGCGGAATGGCCGACAGGATCCCGAGCAACACACCTCCAATAAGCGCGGGCCTCAACATTGCATTCTGATTCATAAGAGTCCTCCAAGAGCATCGGACTCGATACTCCTGATTCTGCTCCGAACTTCGTGAATGAACTCTGCGACTGCAGGCACAAGCAGGGAAGAAAGCATGGTGCCGAAAAGCAAACCCGTAACAAAACGGCTGCCCGGGGTGTTGATCCAGAGCCCGGCGATCGGCGCAAAGAAATCCAGCAACAACGGCACAGTAGCGGCCAATACCCACAGCCTGCGCCGTCGCAGCGGATTCAAGAGAAAACTAAGTTCGAACGGCAATAGCGAAATCAGGAACAGAGCAGCATAGATTCCCGAACAACGGTGACAAACTGCCCACGGATGGCCGAACCATGCGAAGGAACGTGCCGGATCCTGATGGCACACGGGAGAAAAAAGCGCGTACAACATCGCAGCCCCACGCGCGTGTCCGAGAGATGCAAGCCACGGAGCGGCCAGCAAAGCAGCACAGACGCTCCCCCAGAGAAGCGAGAGAAGAACTCGTGGTGCGCGCGGAATTTTGCGTAGCGTGGTGTGATTCATAACCAAGTGGTCATTATACTCGATGTTTTCATGACGCGCAGACTGCAATCTAGTATGACAGGAATTCATGGAAAAAGACGTCAAAAGGATATTTCATCACGCTCGAGGCATTGGCGCCAACGTGCGCTTTCTGACCAGTAGAAATCATGCCTTGAGCTTGAAAGGGCCCGGGGACACCCTGTCGAGAGTTCGCGGGGATGACGCAATTGGTTGCAGCATTCCTAGCAGCAGGCGATGTTATTTTCATGGAAGAGTATTGCAAAAGTGATTTCTGCACCCTATAAATACGATAGTAGTCGTAAATATTCATTTTGCGGACGGAGCGTTTCCCTGGTGGGTGTAGTACCCCGTTGCCAATTAACCTCACCTATACAAGCTCTTGTGTTGAAATCGGGTCCCGGCCCAAAATCTAGTGGGAATTTTCCAAATACTACTTGACACGCAGTTTCGATTCCTTTATACAAATGAACTGAATAGCGAGGGTGGATGCGAGTTGGATTGACGTTCAATTTGAAGCGCGGTGAGCCAGAGGAGGGGCAAGACCCTCCAAGTAGCAGCCGCGAGGCGCAGGCCGAGTGGGACGACCCGGAAACCGTGAATGCGGTGATTGGCGCCCTGCGGGAGCGCCATGAGGTGATCCCGATCGATGCGGCCGTGGATGCTTACAACGCGCTTCGCGACGGCCGTCCTGACATTGTCTTCAACATGGCGGAAGGGGCTTCCGGCCCTTGCCGTGAAGGTCACATCCCTTCGATCCTCGAATATCTCAACATTCCCTATACAGCCAGCGACCCGCTGACACTTAACGTTTGTCTGGACAAGTCCCGCGCCAAGGAGATTCTGTCTTATTATGGCTTGCCTACGGCACGTTTCCGCGTGGTCGCGGACAAGGACCTTTCGTTCAACAGCCTGCACTTTCCACTTCTGGTGAAGCCGCTGTTCGAAGGTTCGAGCATGGGGATTCGCAATGACTCTCTGGTGCACAACCGGGAGGACTTGCGCGCCAAGATCTCGTGGGTGACCGAGCGCTTCCAGCAGCCGGCCTTGGTGGAAGAGTTCCTTCCCGGGCGTGAATTCACGGTTGCCATCCTGGGAAACGGAGCGGAGGCCCGAGCCCTTCCGATCGTCGAGATACGATTTGATTCACTCCCGCCGGGGATGAATCCGATCTATTCCTACGAAGCTAAATGGATTTGGGATCAGAGTTCGAACCCGCTGCAGATATTCGATTGTCCTGCGCGCGTGAGTCCGGAAATCCGGGCAGAGATCGAACGTGTCTGCCTGGGTGCCTATCGAACCATGCGCTGTCGCGATTGGTGTCGCATTGATGTCCGTCTCGACAGCTCGAACCGCCCTCACATCATCGAGCTGAATCCGTTGCCGGGAATTCTGCCCCGGCCGGAGGACAACTCCTGTTATCCAAAAGCAGCGCGTGCCGCCGGCATGAGCTACAACCAGTTGATCAATACGATTCTGGACATGGCCTGCCGCCGCTACGGGATACACTGATGGGAAAACCGGACTGCGTCATCCTTTACAATGCTGCCACGATGAGGGAGTTGCCGCTCGCGGAAGAAAAGGTCTATCCCACGAATCTCATTCGCGAGGAAGTGGGCGCGATTGAGGATAGTCTGCGCGAACTGGGATACAACCCGTATGTCATCAGCGTGGACCAATTCTCGAAAGAGCTGGTGCTGACTCTCCATCGCCTTGCTCCCAAGTTCGTCTGGAACCTGTGCGAGGAGATCCAGGGGAACACGGATCTCGAGATGTGTATCGCGGGGCTGCTGGATCTGATGAACATTCCTTACACCGGGTCCGGCCCGCTGGCTCTGGGCGTGGCTTTGAACAAATTCAGGGTAAAGCAGATTCTGCGTGCCTCCGGTATCCCGGTGCCGTACGGTTATCTGTGCTCCGTGGGCCAGCGGATTCGACCGCGGGCTATGCGCCGTTTCCCGGTAATCGTGAAGCCGGTGCATGAGGATGCCAGCCTGGGAATCAACTCAAACTCGGTGTGCCACAACTCTGACCAACTCGAACGGCAGGTCGCCTACATCCATGAGGTCTATCACCAGGACGCCCTGGTGGATCAATTCCTCGAGGGGAGGGAGTTTAACGTCGCCATCTTCTGCGGACAGGATGCGCAGGCGCTGCCGATCTCTGAGATCGATTTCAGTCAAATGCCGGAGCACGAGCCGCGGATTGTGAGCTATCGTGCGAAGTGGGATGAGGAAAGCGTCGTCTGTCGATGCACGGTGCCGGTCTGTCCCGCCGATATCCCTGCGCGCCTTGAAAAGCGCATCAAGGACATCGCCCTGCGCAGCTGCAGGGCCATCGAATGCCGGGATTATGCCCGCGTCGATATGAGGACGGATGCCAAGGGCAACATCTACGTGCTCGAAGTGAATCCAAATCCCGATCTTTCGCCGCACGCTGGATTCGTGCGCGCGGCACGAACTGCGGGGCTGACTTACACCGACCTCGTTGCTCGGATAACCCATTCAGCCTTGGAACGAGGCGCAAAGGTGCCCTCTACCGCGTATGCCTTCTCCTGACTCTCATATCCATCTGATTCGCAAACTTGTTGCCGGCGATCGTGAAGCTGTCGCACGAATCAATCGTGACGTCAGCAACTTCAATCAGGCGGAGATAGCATGCGCCCTCGAACTCGTCGATATCTATCTTAATAATCCCGGCCAGCCGGACTACAACTTTGTTGTGGTGCAAAGCGCTAACGAAGAAGTGTGCGGTTACGCCTGCTGGGGCCCGACCCCGATGACCCGGGGCACGTACGATCTCTATTGGATCGCGACGCACCCAGGAACTCAGGGGAAAGGTGTTGGCCGGGCTTTGATGCAGTATGTGGAGAACAAAGTGCAGGAGGAGCACGGAAGGCTTCTGATTCTGGAGACCTCCTCCAAGGAATCCTACGATAAAACCGTCGGGTTCTATCGCCGCCTGGGATATGAAGAAGCGTCGCGGATACGGGATTTCTACGACGTCGGTGACGATAAGTTGATTTTTGTAAGGAGACTTTCCCGGTAAGGAGATGTTAGATCAATGGAACAGTGGATGCTTGATCTGCGCAACAGCGTCACCAAAGGCGAGACGATCCGCGAGGACTTTGACGCTGACGTGAGTGAAATCAATGACGCTCGTGACGTCTACCCGATGAGAATTCCTCGCTACTACTACAACCTGATCCAGGAGAAAGGCGATCCCATCTGGATGCAGTCGGTGCCTTCCATGCAGGAGCTCGAAGACCGTGATTCTCCGGAAGACCCGCTGCACGAGGATGACAACAGCCCGGTGACGCGGCTCACCCATCGATATCCTGATCGTGTGCTCCTGCTGATCACGGACCGGTGCCCGATGTACTGCCGTTTCTGCACGCGCAAGCGGATGGTCGGCCGGACCAGCGACATTACGGAACGCACCATTGCGATCGGCATTGAATACATCCGCGCCCACACCGAGATCCGCGATGTGCTGCTCTCGGGCGGCGATCCTCTGATGGTCAATGACGAGAAATTGGAGAGCATCATTTCGAGGGTGCGCGCCATTCCGCACGTCGAGATCATTCGCATTGGCACCAGGTTCCCGTGTGTCCTGCCGAGCAGGATTACCGATGACCTGTGCAATATGCTGAAGAAGTATCACCCGATTTTTCTCAATACTCACTTCAACCACCCGCGAGAAATTACCCCCCAAGCCAAGGCTGCATGCGAGCGCCTGGCGAACGCCGGCATCCCCGTGGGCTGCCAAACCGTGCTTTTGCGCGGAGTCAACGATGATCCAGAGACGATCAAGGAGCTGATGCACAAACTCCTGATGATGCGTGTGCGCCCCTACTACCTCTATCAGGCCGACCTTACGCGCGGCACCAAGCATTTCCGCACGCGCGTCGAAACCGGTCTTCAGATCATGCAGGCGCTGCGCGGGTACACGACGGGCTTTGCCGTGCCCCAGTTCGTGATCGATGCTCCGGGGGGCGGCGGCAAAATCCCGTTGATGCCCGAGTACGTCGTCGATTTCGGCGAACGGGAAATCGTGCTGAGAAACTTCGAGGGCAGGTTGTATCGCTATCCGCAGCCAACGGAGGAGTACGTGCGCGACGTGCGTGAAATTGAAGTTATAAACTTTTAAAATGCAGGCAGGGCGAAAAACACAAAATTATTAAAAAATTGCGTGTTTTTAGCGTCCGCTGTGATTTAGCATTAGTAGGGCAGTCTGCCGAAGTGGAAGGGATATGAGTTGCCTCGGCTTCGGCAGGCTGGTAATCTTCCCCCGTCATTTCCGACGAAACCAAAGACGCGATCATGGCCGAAGAGAGGCGTATGAAATTTATATTTGTGACGGGAGGTGTGCTTTCTTCGCTCGGCAAAGGACTGGCCAGCGCCTCGATCGGCGCGTTGCTGGAGGCCCGGGGATATAGGATCAATTTCCTGAAGCTCGACCCTTACATTAACGTCGATCCGGGCACCATGAGTCCTTTCCAGCACGGCGAAGTCTATGTCACCGACGATGGTGCAGAGACAGATCTGGATCTGGGCCATTACGAGCGCTTCACCAACGTTCGACTGACGCGCGACAATAACTCCACGACTGGAAAGATCTATCTCGGCGTCATCGAGAAAGAGCGGAAAGGTGAATTTCTAGGCAAAACAGTCCAGGTCATTCCACACATCACCAACGAAATCAAAAATACTATACGGCGCGTGGCGCAGGGTGTGGACGTCGCAATCGTCGAAATCGGCGGTACCGTCGGCGACATCGAGAGCCTGCCTTTCCTTGAATCAATCCGGCAGTTGCGAAACGAAGTTGGACGAGAAAATTCCATTTTCATCCACCTGACCCTCGTACCTTTTATTAGCACCTCCGGGGAACTGAAGACCAAGCCCACGCAGCACAGTGTCAAGGAGCTCAGGGAAATCGGTATCCAGCCCGACATTCTGCTCTGTCGCACAGACCGGCTGCTGCCGCGCGACATCAAGGCCAAGATTGCGCTCTTTTGCAACGTGTCCGAAAAAGAAGTCATTACCGCCCTCGACGTTAAAAATATCTATGAGGTGCCGGTGGTGTTGCACAGTGAAGGGCTCGATGGTGCCATTGTGCGCTATCTGAACCTGCCGGCGCACGATCCCGATTTGAGCGCATGGAAAGAGCTGCTGTACCGGGATCAGCACCCTGAGGACACGGTTCGCATCGGCATTGTCGGCAAATACGTCGAATATGAGGACTCGTACAAGAGTCTGAACGAAGCCCTCTGTCACGGCGGCCTGGCTAACCGCGTGCGCGTCATTCTCAAGTGGATCGAGTCGGAAGGCCTCATGGATGAGACCCTGGAAGAGCAGCTTGGATGCTACGACGCGATCCTGGTCCCGGGCGGTTTCGGCAAGAGAGGAATCGACGGCATGCTGCGCGGCATCCGATACGCCCGCACTCACAAGGTGCCTTTCTTCGGCATCTGTCTGGGCATGGAGTGTGGTGTCATTGAGTTCGCACGCAACGTCTGCGGTCTCCAGGCGGACAGCTCGGAGTTCGATCCGGCGGCTCCTCATCGCGTCTTCTACATGCTGCGGGAACTGCTGGGAACGGACATCATGGGGGGAAACATGAGGCTCGGCGCCTTCCCATGCAATCTGGACGACGACTCCCTCGCGCACCGCATTTATGGAATAACGGAAATCTCCGAGCGTCATCGACACCGTTATGAGTTCAATCGCGAATACGAGGAGATTCTGACGAGCTACGGCATGAAATTCTCGGGCAACTCGCCTGACCGCAATTTTGTGGAGATTATGGAACTGCCCGGGCACCCGTGGTTCCTGGGGTGTCAATTCCATCCGGAGTTCAAGTCCAAACCCCTGCAGCCTCATCCGTTGTTTGCCAGCTTCATTGCCGCCGCATACCAGTTCAAGCGTGAGCGTGATGCGGCGCGGGCGCAGAAGTGCGACCTGACAGTCAGGGAGACGGCGACCTAAGCCATTCCTCCGCATCGAGATACCGATGAATTCCATCAAGGTTGGGAGCTTGAGACTCGGTCGTGGCCCGCGGCCCTTCTTCATTGCCGGACCGTGTGTCATCGAAAGCGAGCAACATTGCCTCAAAATGGCGGAGCGCTTGGCTGGAATCGGTGCCCGCGCAGGCATTGATCTGATCTTCAAAGCGTCTTTCGACAAAGCTAACCGCACTTCAGGCGATTCGTTCCGTGGGCCCGGACTGGTCGATGGTTTGCGGATCCTCGAAAAGGCGCGGAGTGTCAGCGGACTGCCGATCCTCAGTGACGTTCACGAATCGAGCCAGGTTCCCGCAGCCGCCGAGGTTCTGGACGTGCTGCAGATTCCGGCCTTTCTCTGCCGGCAAACGGATCTGATTCTGGCGGTATCCGGCAGCGGTCGTGCGGTGAACATCAAGAAAGGTCAGTTTCTCTCGCCCCAGGAAATGCGCAAGGCGCTCGACAAGGCATTGGGCACGGGCAACCGTGACGTTATGCTGACGGAGCGGGGCACATTTTTCGGATACAACGACCTGGTCGTCGACTTTCGCTCTCTGATGATCATGCGTTCCTTCGGGCAGCCGGTCGTGTTTGATGTAACGCACAGCGTTCAAATGCCGGGTGGAAAAGGAGACCGCTCGGGCGGGCAAGCGGAGTTCATCCCACCTCTCGCTCGCGCCGCAGCTGCCTTCGGTGTCGACGGGTTTTTCTTCGAAGTGCATGATCATCCCGAAAAGGCCTTGTCCGATGGCCCGAACGCGCTCGATCTGCGCTCATTCCCGCGCCTGGTGCAGGATCTGCTCGAGATCCGCGCTGCGGTTCGAAGGAGATGATGATGGTGGTGTCGAAGGACCCGTTGGCGACTGCCGTTCGTGTTCTGGAGCTGGAAGCGGCAGCCGTGCGCGCGCTTGTCCCGCGTCTAAACGGCTTGTTTGTGCGCGCAGTCGAGATTGCGGCCTCGTGCACGGGCAAGATTGCGGTTACGGGCATGGGCAAATCCGGCCTCATTTGCAAAAAGATTGCCGCCACATTGAGTAGTACCGGGTCGCCGGCGATATTTCTGCATGCGGCCGAAGCCATGCACGGCGACCTTGGCCTGCTTGGGCCGAATGATGTTGTACTGGCAGTATCGAAGAGTGGTGAGACGGGCGAGATCCTGCAGATTCTCAATGTGGTGAAGCGGCTCGGATTGCCTCTCATCGCCATGTCGGGGGACCCTGATTCTTCACTGGCGCGGCTGGCCGATGTGAATCTGGATGTGAGCGTGGCTGAGGAGGCGTGCCCCTTCGGGCTCGCGCCTACAACCAGCACTGCGGCTGCCTTGGCGATGGGTGATGCCCTCGCCATGGCGCTCATGGAACGCAAAGGTTTTCAGCTCGAGGACTTCGCCAATTTCCATCCGGCAGGCAGCATCGGGAAGAAATTGCTCAGGGTAGGCGATCTCATGCACTCCGGGGAAGCGGCTCCGATTGTTGCTGAAGATACGCCGATGAGCGAGGTCATCTACGAAATGACGCGCAAGACTCTGGGCATGACCGCGGTCGCGGATGTGGCCGGCAAGCTGGTAGGGGTGATTTCCGACGGCGATCTGCGGCGATTGCTGCAGCGGGCCGCCGATCCGCTGCGATTGAAGGCCGTCGCTTGCATGACCAGAAATCCCAAGACAATATCTCCTGACCAGGCTGCTACCTCGGCGCTCGCTAAAATGGAGCAACTGAAGATTACCAGCCTGGTGGTTGTCGACGGTGAAAATAGCATCCTTGGCGTGATCCACATCCACGACCTCTGGCGCACGCAGATGTTCTGATCCTGATTGAGCCCATTGACTTAGCGCGGCCAGATTCGATAGTATGTCGCTGACTTCTGAAGCGAGCGGGAGTAATTCAGCGGTAGAATGCCAGCTTCCCAAGCTGGACGTCGCGGGTTCGATCCCCGTCTCCCGCTCCAACACTTGTTGAACCCGGCGCCATGAGTATCCTGCGAGATTTGTTTGGGCCAAGCAAAGATGAAATCTGGCGGCAGTTGTGTGCCGAGATTGGAGCCGATTTCGTCGACGGGGGCTTCTGGCGGGGAAACAAGGTCCAGGCCCATGTCAAGCAATGGACCGTTACTCTCGACATTTACACTGTGTCGAGTGGTCATTCCCACCAGCACTACACGCGCATTCGCGCGCCTTATGTCAATGCCGATGGTTTCCGATTTCTTGTCTATCGCTGCGGCGTCTTCACGGACCTGGGAAAGCTCCTTGGCATGCAGGATGTGGAAGTCGGCTTTCCCGACTTCGATCGAGACTTCGTCATCAAGGGGAACGATGAGGCGCGATTGCGCCAATTCTTCAGCTATGAGAAGATTCGTTCGCTTTTGCAGGCGCAGCCGGATGTGCGTTTCGAGGTGGTGGACGATGAGGGCTTCTTCGGCGCCGAATTTCCCAAAGGGGTGGACGAGCTGCGCCTTCAGGTTAGGGGCGTGATCAAAGACATGAATCGCCTGAAACAGTTCTTTGAGTTGTTTGCCGTCACTCTTGATCAGTTCTGTATGATGGGTTCTGCGTACCTGAACGAACCCAATGTCGTACTCTAGAGAGGACCCGCAAAAAAGTCCCTGCCTTCGGATCGGGCGATAATCCCCCAAATCATGCAAAGCTGTGTTTTTGACCTCGCACGCCTGAATGCAGTTTAGCGGCTCTTCTTTTGCGTGCAGCAAAAATGCCAAATCTGGTAGAATCGCCTCGGGCCTGGGACTGGATCTGATCAAGCATAGCTAACGCTGGGCCGGCAGGCTGAGCGACTCATTTCTGCGGAATAATAATATGGCAATCATTTACAGAATCATGGTTCGTTGCCCGGCCACAGGGAAGACGATCGACAGTCAGATTCGAACTTCGGGGAGGGAAGCGATCAACGGCGGACTCCTTGATCAAGGGACAGTGAGCTGCCCGCATTGCCATCAATTGCATTCGTTTGAAGGTAATAGCTATCTCGATGTCGGCAACGTTACGCGGGCGAACAGCCTGTGGAGACCCAACCGGTGAGCGGGGTTCTGCAAGGCGAGTGTCGACAGGTTGACGCATTCTGATTGCAGTTTCCAGATTCTGCAGCTCTGGTCCGACAAAGTGGAGCGCCGCCTTTGAGGGGAAAAGATCTGCAAACGGCCGTAGTCCAGGAGAATCCCATGCGTACAAGGTCCCATCGAATGAGTGCCAGGTCAGCCTTTATCGGACTCACTGCGGTTTTTCTGGCTATTCCAGTGCTCGCCCAGGCTCCCCAGAGACAGGTGCCGGTAGACAGCTTGATCTTCGATTTGAAGAATCCAGATCCCGTACGACGCAAAGAAGCCGCAAAGCTTCTGGGTGAGAATAAGATAAAAAAGGCAGTCCCGGATCTTGTTGCGGCCGCGCAGGATGCCGATACTGAAGTCAGGCGCGCGGTTGTTATTGCTCTGGACAAAATGTTGGACATGGGCGCACAGCCCGGCTTCGTCAAGCTGAGCTCCGATTCAGACAACGACATCCGCGATCGCTGTATTGTCGGCCTGATCAATCTTTATATTCCGCAAGACAGCGGCCTGGTCGTCACATTGAATAAGGTCGCCAACTATTTCAACCCATGGTCGGATGAGTGGGCTGAAGTCGTGGTCGAACCCGGCATCAAGGTGGATGCCAGCTCCATTTCGGCTCTGCGCGATCGACTCCTGGATGCCGATGGCGGCATTCGTCTCAAGGCAGCGCGCGCCCTCGGCATCCTCAAGGGAAAAGCTGCGTTGCCGGCCCTGCTTGATCTTTTACGCCGCGATGAAGGCAATGCGATTCGATTTGAGGCAATACGCGCGGTGCGCAAGATTGGGGATGGAACCGCAGCTCGGGATCTGTCGACCTACCTCACATACAACGATAACAAGGTGCGAAATGAAGCGGTCTATACGGTCGGGCGTTTCCGCTACCGGGAGGCTGTGCCGGAAATGATGAAGCTTCTGGAGAAGGAGCTGGCGCTGCCTCCGAAGCTGATCGATCGAACATACTGCGCGTTCTTGCTCGACGCCCTTGCTTATATTGCCGACCCGGCAGCCAAGGAGATCTTCGTCAAGGAAAAGATGAACCCGGATGACACCATGCGGTTGCACGCAATCGAAGGCTTGGCTCGGCTCGCGGACTCAGCCATGGCCGCGAATATTTCCCGCGATTGGCTGAATGAGAAAAACACGCGCTTAAAAGCAGCGCAGGCCTACGCGCTGTTCCGCATGGGACGCAGGGAGTATCTGGATGAAGTAGTTAAATGCCTGGGGGATCGCAGGGCCAATGCCGAAGCCAGAATGCTTCTGCTGGAGCTTAAACCGGAGGAATTGCCGGAACTTTACAGCCAGACCAAAAACAACAATCCCGATGTCCGTGAGGGTCTGGCGGAGATCTTGGGGCTGATCGGGGATGAACGGGCGATCCCGGTGCTGCAGAATTTAAGCGGTGATCGCCGCGGTCAGATTGGCGCGCTGGCGAACCAGGCGATCCGGAGGATTAACGGTCGCACGGGCCAGCAACAGTAATCGCCGCCGCCGAGAAATACCTGTATGGATAAATGGGATACATCCAGTTCAAGGAGATTGGTGGGCGCCACAGGACTCGAACCTGTGACCCCTGCGGTGTGATCGCAGTGCTCTACCAGCTGAGCTAGGCGCCCCTTGGTGCGGATTCATTTTACATGTTAATGGATATTTGTAAATAGTGATCAAGGAGATGACTCATGAGAATTTCCAGATTGATGTTCCTGTCGCTTGGGGTCCTTCTTTGGTTCGGTGCCGCCCGACTTTGGGCGCAAGAGGACGAAACGCCGACGCAGAAGCAGTATCGCGAGGACTATGAGCAATATCAGAAAATCCAGGCGGTGAAGGATCCCACAGGCCGCGTGGACGAATTATTGAAGTTCATCCAGGAACGGCCCAAATCCCAGCTGCTAAAGAACGTCTCGGCGGACTTTCTTTTCATGCTGCAGGACCTGGTGAAACAGAATAAATGGGACACGCTCGTGGCGTGGGCCGGCCGTTTCATCAAGCTGCAACCCAGGATCGGGGAAACTTATTATTATTTAGGCCAGGCATTGGACAGCCTAAAAAAGTCTGAAGATGCCATGGTAGCTTTGGCAAAATGCTATATCCTGAAGAACCCGGGATCGGATCGGGCCAAACTTTATCTGGACTCAATCTATAAGCGCTCGCATCAGGGCAAGACTGACGGTCTGGACACCATGATCCAGAAGATCCGAAGTGAAATCGGAGGGTGACAGTCGAGGCTGAGCGATATAGTCGAAAGCGAGAGTTCATTCAGGCACCCAGTCAGCATTTGGGCCTTCTTGACGTCAACCGGGCGGGCGCATACCCTATATATTAAGGGCTGCTCAAAGTAATACCGGGCAAGTCTGCGGTTGTGGAAGGGTGGCTCAAGAATCCTGGCAGGCCTACGAAGCCATGATACCGACGGCTGCATTACTGGTTTGGGCATTGATGGAAGCGACAACTGTCGTCGGCCCAGCTTATCCGCCTGACGCGGTGGCTGGGGGCATGGTTGTTGCGGTTCTTCACGTATCGGCTGGAGCCGTCAGCAAAATCTCGATTCAGCAGGGGGATGCTCCCTTTGTTGAGCCGGCAAAGGCAGCCCTGGCTCGCTGGCGCTTCAGTCCGGGCGAAAGCAGCGACACGCTCGTTGTGATAGTTTTTCGAGCTCCCACCCTTTTTTCCGTAGGCTCATCATCCAGGAGTTTGGATGACAAAAACGCGTTACCTGGATTGGCCTATCCACGCAGGGTGACTGATCCCGCCTATCCTCCCAACTCACTGGCGGAAGGCAGCGTGGTGCTGCGCCTTGAGCTCAGTGAAACGGGAGCCGTGTCCAATGTGAAACCTGTCCAAGGTTTGGGAAACCTCACCCCTTCCTGCGTTGCTGCCGTCCGATCATGGCAGTTTGCGCCGGCGCACAATAAAAAAGGATCGGCGTCAAAAGCATATGTGTATGCAGTGTGCGTATTCCGGCGTCCTGTCTTGCCTCCGCATCTGTCGGAATAATCCAATTCCTTCTAGCCTGCGATTCTTCCGCGCACTTGAAAAATCTGGGTTGGACCCCAGGCCGGCTTCATTGGGTTTGACGGCCGAGCCAATTGTCAGGAATATCTAAAGAGTGAAGAAGGCCATTCTGGAGCAGCAGGGCACTAGCGTGCGTCGGAACTCGAGACCGTCAATCAAAAACGAAGTGGTGGATGGTGGGGGGATCGAACCCCCGGCCTCCGCATTGCGAATCCGATTGAGGCATATTCCACGGAAAACCGCAGTAAACGATGACGGTCTGGAAACTCCAATGACACAGGGATATAGAGGCGCAATAAAGTTTTGTGTTGTATCCGCGAATATACCGAAGTATATTTTTTCTGCCGTTACCCTGCCGTTACGGACAAAAAACCGGCTCTCCTAAAAGTTGGCCGGATGTTCAAAGGGACATAACGGCAACCGTAACGACGCAACAATGCGGAGGTCGAGCATGCAAAAAGCGATTACCGCGGAGCTGGTCAAGAGTCTCAAGCCTATCACCAAGACGCAGCCGAAACCCTATGAGGTATGGGACACTGAACTGAAAGGCTTCATTCTGCGCGTGCAACCGTCCGGCGTGAAAACCTATCTTGTCGAATATGCCCGCCACAGGCGCATCACGATCGGCCAGGCGTCAGCGATCTCCGCGGCCAAGGCCAGGGAACAGGCAGGGAAGCGAATTGCCGACTACATCAAAGGCGATGATCCGCTGGAAGCACGCAAAGCGGCGCGGGCTCATACCCTCGAGTCGTTTGTCGCTGACAAATACAAAGAATGGGCAGAAGCGCATCAGAGCTCGCACGCTGAAACCCTGCGGAGGATTGCCAGTTTTTACGATGCATTCGGCAACAAGAAGCTGCCGGAGATCACCGCATGGATGATTGAAAAGCACCGCACCGCCAGGTTGAAGGCGGACATTAGCGCCGCTACCGTCAACCGTGACCTGGACGCATTACGCGGAGCCTTCACCAAGGCGATCGAGTGGGGGGTACTGAAGACGCACCCCATGGTGACGGTGAGGCGGACCAAGATTGACGAGCTGGAACGCGTGCGATACCTGAGCCCGGAAGAGGACAAACGATTGCGGAATGGCTTGGATGCGCGTGAGGCAAAGCGGCGCCTGAATCGGGATAACTTCAACCAGTGGCGCCGAGAGCGGGGGTACAAGACTTTCCCCGACTGCGGCGCATTCACCGATCACCTGAAGCCGATCGTTATTCTGGCGCTGAACACCGGCCTACGGCGGGGAGAACTTTTCAAATTGCAGTGGCAGTCGGTCGACTTGATAAAGCGGATCCTCACCGTGACCGGCAAAACGGCGAAGAGCAAAAAAACAAGGTACGTTCCGTTAAACGATGAAGCATTCGCGACGATTCAGACATGGCGCAAACAGAACCCGGCTGCGGGGCTCGTATTCCCCGGACCGCAAGCCGAACGCATGACGAATATCAGCACGAGTTGGGAAGGCCTCATAAAGAGCGCGCAGATTAAAGATTTTCATTTCCACGACTGCCGTCATGACTTCGCGTCCAAGCTGGTCATGGCGGGAGAGGACTTAAACACCGTCAGGGAGCTGCTCGGGCACTCAGATATCAAGATGACCCTGCGTTATGCGCACCTGGCGCCGGACAAACTGTCCGCGGCTGTGGCGAAACTCGGGGGCACACGATGAAAAAGAAACTAAGCGCGGAGGCGATGGCGGCTGAATATCGGCGAGAGTGGGGTGTCCCTGATTGGAGGCACGCAAGTTCGTATCCTGTTGCTAATACTATGGGCGACAACGCATGGCGTTGGGAGTTTTTGCGGCGGCACCAGGATTACCGTGCCGACTGGGAGCGGACGCAAAAAAACGCGGCAAAAGACCGTCACACAAAATACGGGCTCGCGATGATGGTGGATCCCCGATCGTCCGAGGGGTTCATCCGTTTCGAACGGCTTCAAGTTTTTGGAAAGGGATCCACAGTTGACACCGTTCTGGCCATCGGCTTAAATCCATGGGTCTCCGATGAAATTCACTTCAACGCTCTGAAATGCCAACTGGCTAACATGCGGCGGTGTTTGAAATGGGGAAAAGCATCCCACAGTGCAAGAAAAACTTGGGCATTTTACCTCCGGGCCCTGGACGCCGAAGGGGCCGAAAACCCAAATTATCCACATCTAGGAAAAGTCCTATACCCCAATACGAAGCGCGCGCGCCAGGACGGCGAGGAGACTCTCAAATCCGCACATGAGATTCAAGACCTCTTTGTCCGTCCGATCTTGTGATTTCGTAAGATCGGACACCTTATTGATTCCCGCAAATCACCTCCCTTAAACTGCCTTCAACAAGAAAATATTGTTGGGGGTAATAATGGATCAGCAAAACAAGCCGAGAATAAAAGAGCCCGCGGCCAGCGAGTACATCGGGCTATCAAGGCCGTGGTTGAGGCTCAAGCGGATGGCCGGCCAGGAAGGCGGGCCCCCTTTTATTAGGGTCGGGCGTGCCATTCTGTACGATGTGCGCGATCTTGATGTCTGGCTGGATAGCCACCGCGTAGGGGTGTGATGGCCACAAAAAAAGAGGCCGGCGCCCTGGCGAAGCAACCGGCCTGCAAATCTTTCACCGCAATCTTATCGCGACTCTTGCCGCGGCGCAAGCGCTGCCGATGCGCGCCCGAGCTTTGGTCGACCTGTGCGGACATGTTGAGCGTCACCGCGCAAGTACAGACTGACCTGGCGCGCTACCAGGCTGCGCTGGATAGTGCGCTGACCCGCCTGGTTGCGCTCGAGGCGGTTCTGTGGCATTTTCGGGAAGGCGCTGACGATGAGTAACGCCGTCACTTCTCCCTGGAAATTCCCGGCAAACATCGAGCCGAAGCACGCCGCAGAGCTTCGCAAGCGCGGTATCTCCGCTGAATTCGCGGTTGCTTCTGGGGTCCGCTCCATTGCCGATAACGAAGCGCGCTCCATCGGTTTTGAGGCTTCCATTCCAGTCGATCAGCGCAAGCAGGGACTGCAAGGAATTTGCTTTTGCTATCGCGAGCTGGTGAATGGTTACGAGGCGACCTGGCGTCTAAAACCCGATTCGGAATTCAACCTGAACGGATCCCAAGCGAAGTACCTGTCTCGAGTCGCGGACAAGGTACGCGCATACTTTCCGCACACTACTACACCCGATCATGCCACGGATCCCACCGTGAACGTCATCATCACCGAAGGCGAGTACAAGGCGCTGGCGATCGCGGAAAAGATTATTCCTATCGCGAGCCGCAAAACTTGTGTGATCGGGCTCCAAGGGGTAAACGGCGCATGGCATCGCGACAAGATTATTGTGGTCCTGCCGGATGGCACAAAGGAAACACGCAAGGAAGGTCATCCGCACCTGATCGATGATCTTCAAACTTGGACCTGGGCAAAGCGAGTTGTGTATCTCACTTTCGATTCGGACATTGCGAGCAAAAAGCATGCGGAAGAATTCAAGCGAAATAGGCGCGCCGGCGCAATGGGCGCAGAGCACACCCTAGCGCAGCTCCTCCGGGCTCAAAATGCCGACGTGCGGATTGTGGTACAGCCGCCAAAACTGGACGGCACCAAGTACGGCGCCGATGATTACATCGCCGAACGTGGAGCCCATGACTTCCTCCAATTGCTCTATAACAGTTGGGTAGTCGAACGAAATCCGGACGAAGTTCTCTACCAGCAAGCCGCCCCGGCCATCCGCATTGAATCGTCATCAGAACTTATCCGCACCGCTCCGGCTCGCCCGCAGATGGTAATTGAAAAAATCCTTCCGGTTGGATGCGTGGCGCTACTGGCTGCGCCGGCTGGAATTGGGAAAAGCCTGATCGCGATGAATGCTCTTCAAGCCGTGGCAACCGGGGGGCGAGTGCTTGACTTCCTTAGCGCCGAGCGCGGGAGAGCCGCACTGATCCAATGTGAAATGCCTCGTTGGGCGCTGGCCGAGCGCGTCAAGGGACTCGGGCAGATTGCGGACGATTTCATGATCTGCACACCCGGTATATCACTACCCTTGAATTACTGGGAAGCCGATGGTTTCGCCAAGCGCAGGGAAACCGGCTACCGTGAGCACGTTATGGCGTTGCTCGATCAGATCAGAAGTCAATCGATCAGCCTGGCCTGTTTCGATTCGCTGAAGGATTTTACGACCCTGAATATGACGGATCCGGACGCGGCAAAGCACATGATGCAGATCTTCCGCATGATCGGCGCAGCTGCGCGGTGTGGGATCCTGCTTGTACATCATCATCGTAAAACCGGAGGCCGGGATTCGAAGTATGAAGGCCAGGACGATATGGTCGGCAGCTTCCAGCTGTCCGCGGAGGCCGATGCAGTCCTGAGCATATATCCCCAAATGCGCGCTGATGGCACCGCGAGGTACAAGCTGGTTTTCTCCAAGGTGCGACACTGCGCTCCGATCGAGCCCATGGAAATAGAACGCAACTGCGGAGGCAATAGCTTCGCCTGGCGCGCCATTCCCTGGAATGATCACACATCCGGCAAGGTCACAGACGAGGACCGATTGATAGGGGCACTCGAATCCGGACCCATTGCGGCGGGTGATGCGATCAAGAAATCGGGACTCCCCAAGGCAACCTTCTACCGGGTCTATGATCGCCTTGAGAAGAAGCGGATAGTCACGCGCAACGGCAACGTCTATTACCTCGTCGACGCGGATGAACCTTTATTTCATGATGGCGGCAACTGATGCAAAACGCAAAAGTGCCTGAGACGCGATTGAGACTTGAGACTTTCTTGAGACGCCGTGAGACTGCGGCCTTGCAAGGATTGTCTAATCAATTATTTGCAGAGTCTCAACCTGTGAGACTCAAAGTCTCAGACCATTCAGAGTCTCAAAGTCTCATTCCCCCTATAGGGGGTGAGACTGAGACTGAGACGCGGGTTTTGGGACGATCAAAAATTCAGGGTAGCAAGTCCGAGGCCTTCCGCGCCGATGTTGCTGCGATCGTGCGATGGGCGTCGCCGAGCAGCAGCACCACAACGGGGGGGGGACGATGGGTCCTCAGACGGCCGGCGGCCGATCGAGGGTGTAGGGTTGGCACATTTCAACTAGCCACCAAGTTTGAAATCCATTGAAGGGAGATCATCCATTGAAAGGTCAGGGTAGAACGAAAACCACGGGGGTTTCCGGGGCTGCGCTGGCTCGTGAGCTGGGCTGCTCGCCAGCAAGTCTCACGAACCAAAAAAAAACCGGGGTCATCAAAGCACTTCCAGACGGCACCTTCGACCGTGAAAAAACCCTAAGGGACATTGCGAAGAGAACTTCCGGTGCTGCCGGCGGCTGGGAAACCGGCCTTCGGCATGGCAAACCCAGTTTGCGTGAACGAGCCGAAAAGCTCCTATCCGCCGGCAAGCCCGGGCGCAAAGTCCCCACCGTCAAGACGCCCGACGAAACACCGTTGCCGCCGAACTTCGGCTATGGAATTGCCTATTTTGCCCGTCAGCTCCGGGATGAGGGCCGGATCGATACCATGGCGCAACTCGCCCATGAGGCTATCGACATCAGAGAGGCGGATGGCCGCAACCTTGCGAAGATCTTCGTTCACCTTGTGAATGGGTGGGTAGTTGATTTTATTGGTGAAATCGTCGGACCGGAATACGGGCAGAAGTTCGAGGCAGATCTCCTGGCCTGGGTCGGTGCCAACATTGCGTATCAGAAGGACCAGGCCATTTGAATGCGAAAATTTTTAAAGATTTGGAAACGCGCGGTCGCGCGGATGCTCTTGCGATACCGCTGCAGGAAATTCCGGGCGAGCACCGCACAGCAGCAGCAGGCGGCGCAGTCCCCGAGGCCAGGGTTGTTCTTGACCAAAAAGGCGCGTGCGCGGTCGCTCGCAGCGGATCAGTTTATGCGGGAATTCAGCGAACATCGACGGCTCGAACGGGTCGCCGAGCGCAGGTTTGAAGATGCTGGAGGTTGGCTTAATACACGGTATCGAGATCGTGATCGTTTTTAATTGAAAAGGAGGAAACATGTTTTTCAAAAAAACGGAAATACAAAGTTTAATTCAACGAGATGATGCGGATCGCAAAATGTTGGAGGCGGCCCGCGCTGAAAAAGCAAAACTGATGCCGGGGTGGGTCACAGCGCAGGAAATGTGCGAAGGGCTTGCGGCTGCCAATGAGGTCCACGGATTCACTTATCGCAGGGGGGTCGATGAGGAAGTTTGGAAAGCGCGCCCGATCGTGCTCGAGGGCCGCCTCGAGCTGGCCATCGCGCAGCGCGACGGAATTTTCCAAGAAGTTAACGCCGAAATCAATTCCCTGAACGGCCGGATCCAGGCCCGGCAGGAAACGTTTATCGGCGCATTTTCAAGTTGGGCGCAGCGCGTTGCGGCCGGCCACAGAGAGGACGATCCGATCTGTCAGACATTGCAGGAGACGCGGCAGCACCTGGAGCAGCTTCGCGGCGGTCGCCTGGGGCAGATCATCGACCTGGTCAACAGCACGGTCGAGCAGATTGAATCCTTGCCGGACGTCGATGCTCCGATTTTCCGATTTTCCGATATTTGCCGGCGCTGCTTTGCGCTGGCTCCTGAAGCAACCGTTACTGAATAGCAAATTTCCTAAGGAGGAAAACAGAATGAGTTCACAGATACTGAGAGATGCGAGCGACAGCCGGCAGGAACTGATGTCCGCTGCGCTTTTCGCAACATTGAATCCGCGAGAGCGGAGAGTCGACCCGGCGAATCAGTTTGCCGGACTGGGTTTGATGCGCATCGCTGAAGAATGCGTCACCCGACAAAACTACCTGACCCGAATTCCTTCGCGTGATGAAGTGGTTCGATTGGCGATGCAGACCACTTCCGATTTTGCCAACGTGCTCGAGAACGTGGCCCGCAAGCAGCTGCTGGTGATGTACCAATTGGCAAACCCGACCTACAAGCTCTGGACAAAGCCGAGCACGACCCCGGATTTCAAAACCATGACCAGAAGCCGGCTGTCTGAAGCTCCGACTTTCCTGAAGGTTCCCGAAGGTGCGCAGATCACGATCGGCACCATGACGGACAGCAAGGAAAGCTACGCGCTGGCGACCTACGGCCGCGGCGTCAGCTTCACCCGGCAAATGCTCATCAACGACGACCTAGGGGCGTTCACCGATCTCATCGGCCAGTTTGGCGTCCAGGCCGCCAGGCTGGAAAACAAGACCGTGTACGCCATCCTGAACACGAACGGCAACATGGCGGATGGCATCGCGCTCTTTTATGCCACCACGCACATCAACCTCGGCACGGGCGTGATCGGAAACACGGCGCTCGACAGCATGTTCACTTCGATGGGGATTCAGAAAGGCATCGACGGTGTCAGCGTTTTGAATCTCATTCCGAAATTCCTGATCGTGCCAAAGGCCAAAGAGTCGACCGCGCGGGCCGCGGTTATTTTGATTGGCCCGAACGTGAAGGCATCCGACCAGAACTGGTTCGCAGGCCGCCTGGAAGTTGTCGCGGATGCAGAGCTGGATGGCACCAGCACTGCCGTCTGGTATGCGGCTTGCGATCCCGCATTCGCCCCCGGAATCGAGTATTGCCACCTCGAGGGAGCCGACGGTCCCCAGTTCATCCGCAAGGATAACGAGCAGGGGGTCCTCGGCATTCAATTCTATGCCTTCCTGGACTTCGCCGCGAAGGCGGTCGACTGGCGTCCGCTGTACAAATCGTCCGGCGCATAAGCAAACTTAACGGTTTCGACGACTCGTTCCTTCAGGCGCGAGTCGTCGGACCAGGGACCAGGGCCGCTTTAAGGGGCGACCCCGGCAAGCCGCTTCCCTGGCGCGGATTCTCCTCTGCGCGCTCGGCGGCAACCCCGTGCGCGGCGGCTCACGAAACCGCGACAAGGCGACGGCGGCCTTGCTGCAAAACTGCTGGGGGCGAGGGGCGTTCCCCCGCCCGGCGTGAAAGGCGGGTCCGGCTTTCGACATTGGGCCGGGCCCGCTGAATTTGCAGACGCGTGCAAAATAGAAATGGAGGTCAATAGTGTCACCAAAAACGCAAATCCGAATCGGGCCAAACGAATTTTTCGGCGATGCTCTTTTATGGAATGTCCAGAGCGATACTGACGAAATCTTCCTCCCGGGATCGGTGAAATGTCACGGCCTG
>JBGQNR010000013.1:0-53591 GCA_041501225.1 Acidobacteriota bacterium | reverse complement strand
GATTTGGTGGAGCATGGCGATCGCCTGTCTGTTCTTCTGTTATCTTGACGCCACTCTGCTATCGCGCTCCCTCCTGCAAAGCGTAATTCACCTCCTGCTCCTTATTACATCGATCAAACTCCTAACCCGGGCGACCGATCGCGACTATCTCTATTTGTATCTACTCAGCTTTGGGGCGCTCCTGGCCGCCGCGGCGCTGACCATCCATCTCATGTTCCTGTTTTTCCTGATCCTGTTCCTGGGCGCCGGTATCAGTTCATTCATTCTTTTCGAAATGAATCGGAGCAGCACACGCGCCCTGATGGGAGGAATGATCCGGCCGGTTTTTGTTTCCAGGAATTTGACAGGAACGGGATTTGAGCTCTTCGCGGGCTTCCCATCCAAATCGATGGCGGCGCTTACCCTGGTGCTGACGGTCGCCATCCTGGCGATTGCAATCCCGCTGTTCTTTCTCCTTCCCCGAATTTCCCTGGCAGTCCGCCATCACGCCGCCCGCCAGCCCGAGATTCTCAGCGGCTTTGCTGAAGTGGCAGAACTCGGTGCTTTGGGACGCATCAAGGAATCCGACGAGTTGGTGATGAAGGTGAAGGTTGACGTGCCCGATGCCGGGCTGCCACAGGATCTCAAATGGCGAGGCATCGCCTTGGATCACTTCGATGGAAAGTCCTGGAGCCGCAGCCGTTCCGACCGGAATCGGATTCCGACCCAGGCAGGATTTTTCAAGCTGCAGGAGGGCGCACAAGGCACGGAGGTCATCGTACAGACATTCTTGTTGCAGCCCATCGCCACGGATGTTGTTTTCGGAAGCCACAAGGTTCTGGCAGTCTCCGGAGATCTCGGTGGGCTCGAACGGGATTCGTCCGACAACATCTATTCGCTCACGCAACGGACCAGCGCGATCCGCTACTCCGTAGTGTCCGATATCACCCGACCCGATCCGAAGCTGATCGCAGCCTATCCGAGCCAGTTGCCGCAGGAGATTGCGAGCTGTTGCCTCCAGTTGCCTGCGGAGGATCCGCGCGTGGCCGGCCTGGCGCGCGGCGTGACGGCGGCAGCGCGGACGCCCTATGAAAAGGCCCGCGTTCTTGAAGGCTACCTTCGCACTGCCTATGGATACTCATTGGAGTTAAGGGGCACACCCAATCATCCCGATCCGCTGTCTGCGTTTCTTTTCGATGTGCGCGCCGGTCACTGCGAGTACTTCGCATCGGCGATGGCCGTCATGCTCAGGCAATTAGGCATACCCGCGCGTTTGATCAACGGTTTTCGCGCTGGAGCATACAATACCCTGTCTGGTCATTGGACCGTGCGACAGTACGATGCTCACAGTTGGGTGGAAGCCTGGTTTCCGCCCTATGGATGGGTGGAGTTCGATCCCACTCCGGCCGAACCCGAGTCGCGCGCCCCTGCAGGTATCAAGACAATCGCAGGTGTTCTGGATGCCTTCGACTTCTGGTGGTCGGATGAGGTGGTGAACTACGACATCCGCAAGCAGTCCCGCCTAGTCCAGGCGGGTCGAGGATCGATGCAGGGCTTGCAGATGTCAGTCCGGGAGCTCGCAAGCCAAGCGAGCCGGAGTCTCGGCAACCGCATCAATGGCTGGCGTTCATCCGCACGAATCTTTTCACCCGCGGCGATTCTTGTCATGCTGACCGCAGCACTTATTCTTACCACTGTGCTTCTTTTCAGGGACCGTCCGGCGCCGCTGCGCCGATTCTTGCGCGCATTAGGGCGTCTACAACGCACGAAGGATCAGCGCGCAGCCATTGTAAGTTTCTATGAAGAGGCCCTCGAGGTGATGCAGAGTCGCGGATGGCAACGCAGGAAGAACCAGACTCCCCATGAATTTGCGACGGACCTCGCTGCCGAGCCTTTCGGGAATGCCTTGGCCTCCCTGACTGCCATTTATAATCGCGTGCGCTTCGGGCAGATATCTCAGGAAAGCGACTTCGCCAGCGTCAGAGAACTGCTCCGCTCACTGAGAAGATAACATCCTACTGCAAACCAAGTAGGCCCCGGCCTCCGGACGGGGCATGGGATCGCATAATTCTAGGATCTGAGCGCCGTGCGGCGCCCGGCGCCCACGTGGAGTGCGGGCGCTCTCCTACTCCCCCGTTGGTGGGGGGCTTTGCCACTTGAATGGGGCAGACGGAAGGCCTAGTATTTTTTGTCTTGCGGGGCAACAGCGCGCCCCATCCAGGGAGTGGTTTCGTGGCGAAGATTGGATTCATCAGTCTGGGTTGTCCGAAGAACCTCGTGGACACCGAGGTCATGCTCGGATTGCTGCAAAAAGAGGGTCACACCATCACAGCCGACAAGTCCGAAGCCGAGATCATTGTTGTCAATACGTGCAGTTTCATCGAGAACTCAAAAAAAGAGTCCATTGAGACCATATTGGAGACGGCGGCACTAAAAAAATCCGGGAAATGCAAGCGCCTGATCGTCGCTGGATGCATGGCCGAACGCTATCCGAAGGAAATTCAGTCCGATTTGGCCGAGGTTGACGCTATCCTGGGAACCAACCAGTTGGAGCAGATCGCGCGCGCGGTTTCAGGAGATGCGATTGCGCCGCCAAACGCATTCGGGCGCAGCGATGCGGATTTCTATCTGTACGATCACACGACCCCCAGATCCCTGACGACCCCGGCATATACCGCGTACATCAAGATTGCGGAGGGCTGCGATCACACCTGTTCTTTCTGCATTATTCCCAAGATCCGCGGACGCTTTCGCAGCCGCAACATCCACTCGCTGGTTGAGGAAGCGCGCATGCTGGCAGAACGGGGTGTCAAGGAGATCACCCTGGTTTCTCAGGACACAACCAGTTTCGGTCTCGACCTTGGAGTCCAGGATGGCCTGGCGCACCTTCTAGGCGCGCTGGCCAAAGTGGACGGCATCCGTTGGATTCGATTCCTTTACATTTATCCGGACCTGGTAAGCGATCGGCTCGTGGAGGTCGTCAACTCAAACGACAAGATCTGCAGGTACATCGATATGCCCCTGCAACACGCCAGCGCGCGGATGCTGAAATCGATGAGGCGTGGAGGCAACCGCGCGAGCCTGGAAAGGATGATCGAGCGCATCCGCACGAACATTCCGGGCGTGACCTTCCGCACGACCATGATCGTTGGCCATCCAGGCGAAACGGAAGAGGACTTCCAGGAGCTGAAGGCATTCTGCCGGGATATGGAATTCGACCGGCTGGGCGTATTCAGCTATTCGGATGAGGAAAACACGCTATCGTACGAACTGCCAGGGAAGGTGCCGCCGCGCATTGCCGAACGGCGTCGGCAAGAGTTAATGAAGCAGCAGGTCAAGATCGCCAAAGCGAAGAATCGCCGGCTGGTCAACCGTGAAGTTCCCGTTTTGATCGAAGGACCTTCGCAAGAGAGCGAACTATTGCTCCAGGGCCGCCTCGAATCCCAGGCTCCGGAGATTGACGGCGTCTGCCTCATCAACGACTCTGAAGTCGGCCAGGTGAACGCCGGTGAATTCCGAACCCTCCGGATCACCAGGGCCATCGAGCATGATCTGCTGGGGATCATTATCCGGTAGCAGCTGATTCCATGAGGGCCACCGAGACCTCAGGAGGTCAGAGCTGTGAGTCTCCCGGATATCCTTTGCGATCCTCGCGGTTTTTATGGTTTGATGGGAGCAGTATGAAGGTAAAGTGCCCGAAATGCGGCAAGGATAGCCCCTTTTCAGGCAATCCCTTTCGGCCCTTCTGCAGTGAGCGCTGCAAGCTCCTCGACTTGGGCGACTGGTTGTCCGGCGGCTACAGCGTCCCGGTAGTGCAGGACGAAGGGGAGGATGCGCAACCGGAATCGGGTGGAGACACGGAAGATCCATGAGGGACCGCATATCTTTTTTGTTCGCCACCGGTGGTTATATTGGAACAATACCCGGCGCACCCGGAACTTACGCCTCACTGGCCACGACTGTGGCCTACTATCTGATCTATCGGATCTATTTCCGGATTCTGCCGGAACTCCATCTGAGCGTCCTCTGCCTGATCACGGCTGCGGGAGTTTTTGCCGCCGCACGCGTCAGCCGCAGCCTGGGGCAAGAGGATCCAAAGGTTGTAGTGATCGATGAGGTAGCCGGGCAACTCACGGCGCTGTTGTTTTTGCCGATCAACTTTTTCAATCTTGTTGCCGGAACCTTTCTCTTCCGACTGTTCGACGTCTGGAAGCCTTACCCCATTCGCAAACTCGAAGCGCTTGAAAACGGTGTGGGCATCATGGCGGACGACCTGCTGGCCGGGCTTTACGCCAATGTTTTTCTCCATCTCGCCAACTGGTATTTGCACAGATAATCGGCGCATCGCGGATAAAAGCCATGGAAGCGGAAATCATTGCGATCGGATCGGAGCTACTCACTCCCGACCGCGTGGACACCAACTCGCTTTACCTGACGGAGAAGCTGAACCAGGCAGGTTTTGAGGTGCGCCTCAAGTCCATTGTCGGCGACAACGCGGCAGACCTGGAGAATCTGTTGCGGGCCGCGCTGCAGCGCTCACGGCTGATCGTACTGTGCGGCGGCCTGGGCCCCACCGAGGATGATCTCACTCGTTCCGCAACCGCGGCCGCCCTGCATCGCCGGATCATGTTGAATGAGGAGATCCTCGAGTCCCTGCGACGAAGATTTGCCTTGCGCGGTTATCGCATGGCCAAGATCAATGAACGACAGGCGGAGGTCATCCAAGGCGCGGAGATCCTGGACAATCCGGTTGGCACAGCTCCCGGTATGTGGCTCGAAGAAGCAGGCGTTTACCTTGCTCTCCTGCCCGGGCCGCCCCGAGAGCTGAAAGCGATGTTCGAATCCCAGGTGATGCCGCGCGCAATCACGCTGGGGGGTGGAAGACGCTCGGAAAAGAGGACCTTCAGCCTGCAGGGCTTGCCGGAATCCGAGGTCGACACGAGGATTGCTCCGATCTATAAGGATTACCCGCAGATTCAGACGACCATCCTCGCAGCCAGAGGATGCATCTCCATACGTCTGCAAAGATGGCTCGCACCCGGCGAGGAACCTGCCGATCTGGAAGAACTTGCAGGCAGGATCCGCCAGGAATTGGGCGACGTTGTCTTCACAACAGCGGATGAGGCGTTGGAGGAGGTCATCGGGAGATTGCTGCGCCAGTCAGGGCGGTCGATTGCAGTCGCGGAATCGTGCACGGCGGGATCGATCGGTTCAGCCATTACGCGGGTCCCTGGAAGCTCAGACTATTTCCATGGCGGGGTGCTCTGTTACAGCAATGAACTGAAATCCGAACTGTGCGGGGTCCCGCGCGAGCTTCTGGAGAAGCATGGCACGGTCAGCGCGGAAGTGGCTGAGGCCCTGGCACGTGGAGTGCGCCTGGTGGCGCGCAGCAACGTAGGCCTTGCCGTCTCGGGTATTGCAGGCCCGGGGGGCGGGTCAGAGCAGAAGCCTGTGGGTCTGGTCTATTTCGGGCTGGCCGATGAGGAGCGCTGCATCCATATGCGCCGAATCTTTGCCGGCGATCGAGATACGGTGCGCGATCTGGCCACCATGTTTGCTCTCGGGTATTTGCGCAGATTCCTCATGCCGACGGAGGTAGACTCATGAGAACTTTCGTCGCCGTGCCGCTTTCGACGGAAGCACGGGCGCTGCTGGGTGAACTGCAGACCAAGCTGCGTTCTTTCGGTGCGGATGTCAAGTGGACCGCAGTCCCTTCCATTCACATAACCCTGAAGTTTCTCGGGGAGATTGATCCCGCAGTTCTGCCTCGCCTTGCGGCATTGCTGCGCGAAGCCGCTTCATCGGAGCACCCTTTCGCACTGCGACTCTGCGGCTTGGGGGGATTCCCTAACCTTCGCAATCCTCGGGTGCTTTGGTGCGGTCTGGCCGGGGACACGCCGCTGCTGGAGTCGCTGCAAAGAAAGGTGGAGCGCGCCTGTCTTGACGCAGGATTTCCCCCTGAGGAGCGGCCATTCCAGCCTCATTTGACCCTGGGGAGAGTGCGAGGCAAATCGAATTTGCAGCAACTCCTGGACTATATTAAAATCGGCAGCACACTGGAACGCGGGTTAGGCGTAAGAGAATTCAACATCTACCAGAGCGTATTGAAGCCGCAAGGGGCTGTCTATATCGTGCTGGACAAGATTGAACTGAAGGGCGAGTGACGGCAATGAAAATCGAGTTTCTGATCCCGCTGCTGGGTTATCTCCTGGGCTCGATCCCCTTCGGATACCTTCTGGTAAGATTGACCGCCGGTACAGACATCCGCCGGGCCGGAAGTGGAAACATCGGCGCCACCAATGTCTTTCGCAAGAGCAAGGTTGTCGGGCTGCTCACCTTCATTTTGGATGCCGGCAAGGGTTACGTCGCGGTCCTACTGGCAGGCTGGCTGGGCGGCGATGTCGGCTGGCAGGCTATTGCGGCGGTATCTTCGATCCTGGGCCACATATTCACGCTGTTTCTGGGCTTCAAAGGCGGCAAAGGAGTCGCCACCGGATTTGGCGCGTTTCTGGCGCTCACTCCTGCATCCGCGGGCACGACCATGATCGTGTTTTTCCTTACGGCCGCGTTGGCGCGTTATGTTTCTCTGGCATCGATTCTGGCTACAGCAGCCTATCCCTTGTGGGTGTATCTTTTTCACGAACCTTTCATCGTTTTCTGGGCGGCCATGATCGGGTCAGCTTTGATCATTGCTAAACATCATCAAAATATCCGGCGGCTCATCTCGGGCACAGAGCACAAGTTCGTTCTTGGGAGTCGCTCAAGATAGTCGCGGCAAGCGGAGGCTTTATGGCCATCAGTAAGGAATTGCTCGAAATTTTGGCCTGTCCTTTGTGCAAGGAGGAAGTGCACTTAACGGGCGACGGCAACGGTCTCAAATGTGTCAAATGCCATCGTGTGTACCCGATTCGCGAGGACATACCCGTCATGCTTATCGATGAGGCCAAAATAGAAGGCGAACAGGAACCGGCTAAGAAATAATCACCCGGCCACGGATTTCACTCCCTTCTCTACTCAGATTCGTGAAACCCGTGGCGGCCCTTTTTTGCATTCAGTCTGTGCCGGTTCCTTCTTTAGAGACCACCAATCTTGTCCAAGGCCATAAGCCCCGAATCCAACCTGCCTGAGAATCCGCCCGAAGAACGCCTATACCGGCTGCGCCAGCAGCTGGAGCGCGTCGAACGGCTCCTGATCATTCGCTTGCGATCCATGGGGGATTCGATTCTGGCGCTTCCTCTTCTGGAGGCTCTCCACCAATGGCAACCTGACATGCAGATCGATGTGCTGGTACAGGCGCCTTATGGGTGTTTATTTGACCGGCATCCGGCTGTCCATGAAGTCCTGAGCGTCAGGCCGCGCGGCGGGTCCGCCGAGGACGGGTGGTCGCGAAGCCGCGCCTGCCTCGAGATCCGCAAACGCCGATACTCCGCTGTAGTCAATCTTCACGGCGGCAGTACATCGACGTTGTTCACCCTCGCAAGTGGCGCGGGCACCCGGATCGGCCAGCAGAAATATCGTCAGTCCTGGGTATACAATGCCCTCATCCCCAACCCTCGGACGGTGTGGCAGCGCCAGGATCTTCACACCGTCGAAGATCAACTTACGCTCCTCCAATGGCTGGATCTCCCCATCCCCGCCAAGCCGCGTGGGATGCTGTACCTGGACGATGGAGCACGGAACCGCATCCAGGAACGCCTGGCCGCCGCGGGCCTGGGGCAGTCCGGGTATTTGCTTATTCATCCGACGGCAACGTTGCGCACCAAACAGTGGCCTGAACGAAGCTATGCCGAGTTGGCCGACCGGCTGCATAAACTTTGCGCACTGCCCATCATTTTTTCTTCGGGTCCGCGCGAGGCCCAAGTATTGTTGGACATCGGCCGATGCGCCAGGAGTGCTCACCGCTATTGGTCGGACCTCCGGCTCGATGATCTCCTGGCTTTGATCAAGGGATGTCGTCTCTTTATCGGCAACGACAGCGGGCCGACCCATGCCGCCGCAGCACTGGGCAGACCTCTCGTGGCGGTGTGGGGCTCATCGGATTTCCAGGTTTGGCATCCTTGGGAGACGGAATATGAAGCGGTGCGCCTTGCCCTGCCCTGCATGCCCTGCCCGGGCCACACATGCGCGGCCTTCGGCGCGCCAAAATGTATCGAGGACATTCCCGTTGATCAGGTTCTCGATGCCTGCACTCGTTTTTTTAGTACTGAGTGCTGATTACTGAGTGAAAAACTGACGACATCGCAAGAGTGTTTCCTATCACTCAGCACTCAGTACTCAACACTGATACAGGGAGGGAGTATGCCGCAAACACCTCATGTGGAACGTCATTTCACCGCATCGGAGATGGTGCGGGACATCGTCATTGGAATGTCGGATGGGCTGACTGTCCCATTCGCTCTTGCTGCCGGCCTTTCGGGTGCAGCTGCGGCCTCCAACATTGTGGTAACCGCAGGGTTGGCTGAAATCGCAGCCGGCTCGATTGCCATGGGGTTGGGCGGATATCTCGCCGCCCGAAGCGACGCGGAGCATTACGCCAGCGAAGAGGAGCGTGAGCACGTTGAGCTCAAAGAGAATCCGGAGGAAGAGAAAAGAGAGGTCCGGGAAGTTTTGGGAAACTATGGTTTGTCTGCCGAGGAGCTTGAGCCCATCGTTTCCGCCCTGAGTCTCAAACCCCAGGCCTGGGTAGATTTTATGATGCGTTTTGAGCTTGGCCTCGAAAAGCCGGATCCCGGCCGCGCCCTGGTGAGCGGCCTCACGATTGCAGGAGCCTATACGGCAGGCGGATTTATCCCGTTGAGCCCTTACATCGTTCTCACGAGCGCCAGGAACGGTCTGGCCGTCTCCGTGGTAGTCACGATTATTGCATTAGCGCTGTTTGGATTCGTCAAAGGTCACTTCACGGGCGCCAGGCCACTACGCAGTTTAATCCAGACCACACTGATCGGCGGTCTCGCTGCAGGTGCGGCTTTTGCGATCGCCAGACTCATATCATGAAGGAAGACAGAATTCAGAAGGGGGCATATGAGGAGCTTTACGACCGATAATTGCTGCCACAGCATAGCCTTATCATGCCGGCTCCCTTAGTACACGATTCCATAATTACGGTGACGTATTTCTCGGGACGCGGAAAAACGCGGATGAACGCGGATGGGGCAAAAACGGTCCGCGTGCAAACGCGCCCCGAAAAATACGTTGCCGTATTTATGAATTACAGTACTTAGGGATTCTAAATTCTAGATTCTGCCGCGGTTGACGCATCATCGGAGGTCGGAAGTCTGCTTGATGCCCGCGAGAAGTTCTTCAGGCGTAACGCATGCGGTACCGAGCTTGCCGACAACGATTCCTGCGGCTATGTTCGATAGGATCGCTGCTTCCAGAATCGACAGGCCACTGGCCAGCCCCAGAGAGAGAGTGGAAATAACGGTATCGCCGGCGCCGGTAACGTCATAAACCTCACGCGCGAGCGTCGGGATCCACGTCACCTTCGAATTCGAATCCCCCTCAAAGAGCGCCATGCCGTGCTCGCCGCGCGTCACCAGCAGGTGGTCAATGCCGGTTTTCCGCAGGATCTTGTTGCCGGCCCGCACCAGGGATTTCTCGTCACTAATTCTCATTCCCGCCGCGTGTTCCGCTTCGCTCAGGTTGGGAGTAATCACCGTGGCAGGCCGATAAGCCGCGAGATTCCTCAACTTGGGATCGACGCAGACGATCTTCCCCGCCGACCTGGCCATGGGCAGAATCCGCTTCAGGAGCGAGGGCGAGATCAACCCCTTGGCATAGTCGGAGACGATCACGGCGTCCATTGCATCCAGATGGCTTCGGAACCACTCCACAATCCTGTCCTGAAGCACCGGAGCGAGCGGCGTCTTGTCCTCACGGTCAGCGCGGCAGACTTGCTGATGATGGGCGATGATGCGCGTCTTTACGCTCGTCGCCCGCTCCTTTTCAACCAGGATGCCGCTTAATGAGGTTCCAAGGTCGCGGAACCTGGCACGCAGCTGCCCGCCTTCTACGTCCCTGCCGACGATTGCCAGGGGGAATGCTCTTCCCCCGAGGCTGCTGACATTGGCAACGACATTTGCTGCGCCGCCGAGGCACGTCGTTTCCTTCCGGATTTCGACAACCGGAACCGGAGCTTCCGGACTGATGCGGCTCACCGAACCCCAGACAAAGCGGTCCAGCATCACATCGCCAAGCACGAGGACTTTCTTCTTCCGGAATCGGCTAACCGCTTCGATCAAAATCTCGGGTTCGCATTTGTACCGAGCCAGGACCATAACAATAACGCTCGCATTCCGCAGGATTCAGGTGCCTGCTTATCGGCCGGGAACAATTATGGAAGGCTCAGATGGCGCGATCTCGGCTTTCCGCGGCAAGTGCCGAACCAGGAAGTCGACAAAGCTAAGCGAGGACGAACCGGCCTCCATGTGCCTCGCTATTACGGCCCGCAGCACTTCCAGACATTCCAAAGCATCTTTGAGATGGATGCGCTGTCGGTCGGATTCCTTAGGGTACCGATAGGATTGAATCAGAGAGCTGAGCTGCCTGCGCAAGGACTCCACGCGCAAATTGCCGGAGGTAGTCTCATAGATTACCCCGCGGTCCTCGGTACGCAGGGTTACCAGCAGGCAATCCAGCGCCTCCGCCACCTCTGCGTCGACAAGATCTCGTGAGGATTTTCTCTCGAGCGCAATCAGCGTCTGCAAATCGACGACAACCGGTTCGAAGTTTCTCAGGACCCGGCTCATTTTTTCTTGCTCGATCGGATTGTCCGGGCGGTAATGGCGTGCGCTCACCTGATCTCTTTCGTAACTGCGGCCGATTTTCAGATATTCGCACGTTTCCGGACAATCGATCTCGAGAACGCGCTTTTCACCGCAGCACTGGGCGCAGATCGTCGCATTTTTCGCAGGACAGTACCTCCGGCCCTTCCGCTGATCGCATAAGTTACATTTCATCGAAAATTCGCTCTCCCGCATCAATCATTTCGTAACAATCCCTGATTTATACCATAACCGCATTATACTCGGTAGCATCTCAGGAAATCGGCGACAGGTGCGAATGGCACGCATCCAAAGGACCCCCAAGGGGTCCAACCATGCAAGCCCTGGGAATCTGGGAACTGAGTGGGAGAACCCTGAAGGGCGAAACAACCTGTGACGCCCTTTCAGGGCTTCACTCGAATTGCAGCATTTCCCCAGGGCTTGCGCCCTGGATTCTAAATGCTGGACCCTTTCAGGATCATTTTCCAGCCTGCCATTACGCGCTGCCGGTTAGCCAAGCACCATTGGTGAAGGGTGCTGCAACTTTTCATACGTTGCGGCCGCGGGTGCGGCAAAACCGGTCCAGCAGTTTCCTGGCCTCTGCATACGAAGGAAAAGCGCGCTCTGCCCGGTTGAACTCCGGCGTGTGGTGCCGCTTCCTGTTTCCAATTCCGTTGAACAAGGTGTGGAGCATTTCGTGGTAGAGGAGATAGGACACCACCGCCCTGGGGACCTTCGGAGAGTCAAGCACGGGGCTGATCGTGATCGTATGGTGAATGGGGTCATAGTGTCCCAATCGGCTCCAACTCCTCCTGGCCCCCCAACCCAGCTTGCGAAGCTCCACCTGGTTGTTAAAAAACTTCCGGTTTAATTCGAGATAGATCTCTTCCAGTGCGTGATGTTTCCCGCATCTCTCGTCGATTTGCTTGCGACCGCGCTCGAGCCTCCGCACATGAACTCTGCGTTCGACCTCCGGATCCTGGCGAAAGCCCTCGAAAGTCTTGAGCGCTTCGGTTGAAGGTTTTCTACGCAAGACTTTGCATGCCAGCAGGAGCACAATAGCTTCCAAGACCGGCCGGGGCGCTTGATCGCAGTGATCGCTGATGCGGATCACCCACACTGAACCACGACGCCGGATGGTGTGGGTCATGCCGATGTACGGATAAAACTCAGCCCTAATCTCCTTGCCGCGGAAGGAAGCGGACACTGCGGGCAGGACGGATCGGCAGATTTCCTGGAGATCAGTGGATTCGGTCATGAACCAGATCGTCTCGAATTTTGGATTTTGGAGTGCGGATTTTGGATTTGGCAAGACAACTCTGCAGCAAATTGGTTTCTGTCAAATTCAAACTCCAAAATCCCCAATCCAAAATCCAAAATCCTATTTCAGGTTTCGCAGGGCTTCCTGGAGCACGGTGACGGCGTCCTTCAGGGCATCGATGTCCGATTTGAACTCGGGCAGCTTGCCGAAATAGGCGTTCAGTCGCTTGTACTCCCGAAGGGGGCGCAGCGGAACTCCCCAATAGGCTTCGCCGCCACGAACGATCTTTCCCGGGAGGACGCCTGCCTTCGAGCCGATCACGGCCCCGCTCTGAATCCGTACATGATCCCCGATCCCGACTTGTCCCCCGATGACGGCATAATCGTCGATCGTGGTGCTGCCGCCGATACCGGTCTGGGCAGCGATGACCACTCCGCGTCCAATCTGGACGTTATGGGCGATCTGCACCAGATTGTCAATCTTGGTACCAGCCCCGATGCGCGTCGGACCCAAGGATCCCCGGTCGAGTGTTGTATTGGGGCCTATCTCGACATCGTCCTCGATAACAATCTTGTCCTCTTGCGGAAACTTGACCTGCTTGCTGCCGTCGAAAACATATCCAAATCCGTCGCTGCCAACAACGACGCCGGCATGCAGCACCACCCGGTTTCTCAACTCTGATTTGGGATACAGCACCACGTTCGGATGCAGGATGCACTGCTCACCCAGAGAACAATCCTCCCCAATCACCACGCCGGCACGCAGGATGCACCCGCGGGCGATGCGTGCGCGAGCACCGACAACCACGAAGGGGCCAATATCTGCATCCGCGGCAACTTCGGCATCCGGGGAAATTACCGCACTTGGGTGCCGGAGCCCGGTGGCGCGCGGACCCGGCATCAACAAGGCTGCGGCACGCGCAAAGTCCAGTTTGGGGCACTCCGAAAGAATCGCACAGCATCCGGGAGGCAACAAGTCGGGAGGGGCAACAACACAGCCTGCGCAGATTTCTCCTGCGAAAGCATCGGATGTTCGATCCCGTTCGAGGAATACCAGCGAGGCGCTGTCGGCAGCCTTCCAGCTGGACACCCTGGTGAGCAGACGGCTGCCGTCACCCTGGAATTTGAGGCCCAATAGTCCGGCAACTTCGGATATCGTATATGCCATACATGCTAGGGGACCGATTTGATCGCCGGCGCGATTTCCTTGTGTGTGTGAGCGGGCTCCCTGGACCCGGTGGTTCCAGGAACCTGGGGCAGCTGCAGAGTGTGCGCCGTAGTTTCCAGCTCAACCGCTTTTCCCTTGGCATAGATTGTGTGCCGGCCTCTGGTATTGTGCCAATCCGCCACGGTTGCAGTCTGGTACTTTTTTTCGATGATCTGACGCCAGCCCACGCCGGTATTGTAAGCACAGAAGGATACTTCTCCGTCCTCGGTCCCGTAAGGAATCACGCACATTTCCGTGCGTCGGAAATCGTAAGTCCACAGATCCTGGAACAGCATCCCTTCCACACAAAGCACCCGCCACTCGTCCTCTCCGGAGCGGGTCTTCATCCGGTCATTCCGGTCGCTGTCGGATCTCTCCGAGCTGGGTTTGAACAGATTTACGACCTGGGACAGGGGAAATCCGCGCGGCGCTTCTTTAGGCTGGTAATTTCGCAGAATCGCCAGAGCCAACTGGGCGGATGTCATGGCCTTGCCCCTGGCGCTATCGGTAATGACCGCCACATCGCGGATGAACTGTTCATAATCAAAAAACTTGGACAAGGGGATCCATTCATGAGTATGGCGGTTGACTACAAGCAGGCTGAAGACCCCGCAATTCGGGTGACAATTACATGCGCTCCAACCCCAGGGGGCATCCGGCCCCTGGAGGATGTCCATCACGCTGGTAAAGGCGCTGTAGGAAGACAGCGGAAACCAGTCTCTCATCGGCTCCCAACCTCCCCCCAACTGGTTCTTCAAGTCTTCGACCATATGAGACAATGGGTAGCGTTGCGCATAGCGAGTCTCATCATCCGCTGCTTCATCCCGGCCCGAAAAAGAAATGGGCTGCAGTACCACAGTCTGAACTTTGTCGATGTTTTTGATGGCAAATTCCACGATGGGCCCGATGGCATCGTTATTGATCCCGTTCACGATCGTGGTCACCAGCGTAGTCTTCATGCCGACTTTGGCGGTGTTTTCGATGGCCTGCAGTTTGACGTCGAGCAGGTTGGCAACGCCGCGATGCTCGTTCTTTTCGTTGGTCGTGCCGTCAAACTGCAAATACGTGCCGTGCAGCCCAGCCTCGCGCGCCTGGCGTGTGAATTCCTCGCTCTGGGCAAACCGGATCCCATTTGTCGCTGCCAGAATCCGGTAGAAGCCGAGTTTCTTGGCATAGGCGACGGCCTCGAGGAAAAAGGGCGAGAGCGTCGGCTCCCCACCGGAGAAGAGGATGATCACCTGGCGCCGCGGTTTGAATGAGATTGCACGATCCAGGATTGCTTTCACGGTGTCAAACGTCAGTTCGTGCACATATCCAACCTGGTTGGCGTCCATGAAGCAAGGACCGCACATCATGTTGCAGCGATTCGTCAGGTCGACCGTGAGCACGGTCCCGCGCCCATATTTGATCGAGGAAGTGCCATGGCGATGGATGTTTTGATTGTCGGCAATCTCGTAGTCCCGGCCAAAAAACAGGCTCTCAATTCGTCGGGTGAAGGCAGGATTGGTCGAGAGCACGTCTTCAAAGGGGCCGTGCTTCGGGCACACTTTGCGCATGAGGATGCGGCCGTTTTCTTCGATAATCTCCGCTTTGATCTCACCAAAATGGCCTTCGGTGAGCTGCACGACGTCGATCTCGCCGTTTTCGATCTTGGCACGGGCTTCCGGGATACAGCGGGGGCAGAGCGAGTCGGTGACCCTGGGGAAGCCTAACGGAGGTGCCGTGCGCTGGCGGCTCTTGCGAATCCGGTCGGGCGCCCATCGAGGATGCGGAAGCTCGCCTTCAGGAATCCTCCGATTGACCGCTTGGAAGAAACGCCAAGCCAGATCCGACGCCCTACTGGCCAGGGAGGATCCAGCCAATCCCCACAAAGAGCTTCGCTTGCGCTCATCACGGACGAAATGATCTGTGTACATACTCACCGCGCTGATTAGCACCGGTCGCAATCACCAGCAACAGGCTGCCGATCTCTAATTGTTTGTGACTTACATTCACGCCCGGAAATCAAATCTGGCACGACGGTTTGTCCTTAGCTAACCCAAACCTCCACAAGGAATAACAGGAATCAAGTTAACAACTTTTGGTTGTCGCGTCTATGGAATTCTAAAGCCTGCCAAGCATTAAACCAAGGACAGAAATTAGTCTTACTTGTTCCTCAACTCCTAATTACTAAGTCTTTCGTGGAATTAGGAATAGGGCCGGCGAGCTCTTCTCCACCCATTCAGGCCTAAAAGTAGATTCTTATGATGAGAAAGATTCCAGCGAGCACGAGAACCATCAAGTGCCGATGCTCACGGTTCCGCTTGACCCGCGACCAGAGAAAGGAAGATGAGGGCACGGCAGCCAATCGGAGGCGCGGGAAGAACATGGGTACACGCCTGGCATACTCAAGAAAACCTTCTCCGTATCCCTGATACAATTCCTGCTCCTCTCGCTTCATCACGGGAAAGTAGAGCGCGACATAAATAATGCCGAAAGGCAGCAACAGCCAATATGCCTGCCCGGCAATGAATATTCCGAGGGTCATGATCAGTGAGCCGAGGTAGAGCGGGTTACGCGTCATGGCATAGGGGCCTTCGGTCGCGAGAGCCTTCCCCTTGTCGATATATCCGGCAGCCCACAGCCGGATCGTTGCGCCGATGCCGGCGACTACGCCGCCCAATGCCAGCGATTGCCAGGTCGGGTGCAGGAAAAAGAGGACGACCACCCCAAGCCTGCTTATGGGCACGCGAATTCTCTGTGCGATTTTTTCCCAGGAAGCCATGGTTTCAGTCTGCACTCATCACCGGGAGGGTTTGATTCATCCCGCTACTGAATATCTCTGGAAGTTGCCGTCCCCTCTTTGGTAAATGGGGCGGACAGCCACTTCTTGACTTCGTCCTGAGCGCCGTCAGTGTTGTCCTTGGTGTTGAGGGCTTTGTTATACTCCGCCAGTGCGCGCTGCCTTTGTCCCAGGATGTCGAAGATTTTGCCGATGTAAATATAGCACCAGACTTCGACCCACCTGGGCTCCTTGTCGCCATTCAGCGCTTCGCGGAATGTGTTGGAAGACGCCTGAAAATTGCTTTGTTCGAAAAACACCTCCGCCAGGCGGAAGTGGGCGATGGATCTGTGCGGATTAAGCTTGATGGCCTGCTCGTATGCACGGATGGCATCTACATAATCACCTCGGTCCTTGAGCTCATTGCCGATCGTGATCTGCACTTTGAACCTGAGTTCGTCCGAGTCGCTCAGGAGCTTGTTCTCGGGATCGATCGTTATCTTTGTGGGCCAGGTAAAGGTGTTGATGTCAAATGGAGTCGATCTGCCATTCAGTTCGATTGCCGTCTTTTCGGTCTTGCCTTCGCCCTGAGCCTCAATCTCGACCGGCATGCGGAACAGGTCGCGATCCTGCTTCACGCTCCCCGAGACGCGAAAACCGTCACGGGTTTTGTAGATGACATAATCCATCTGCAGGTTGGGTACACCTGTCGTGTCGATCCACTCAGCAAAGAACCAGCCCAGTTCCTTGCCGTGAATCTGTTCCGCCAGCTTCTGGAAACCTGCGGTCGATCCCCCGCTCCCGGCAGCCTGCTTGGCATACTGCAGCAGCAGGTCCGTAAACTTCGCCGCACCCAGCATGCCCTGAAGCATGTTAAGGATGTAAGCTCCTTTGCCTGCGACCACCGATTCATACACGTCGGTTCCATACCCAAGGTTGATGCCGGCCCGAACCGGACTCTTGCTCTCGTACTTGAGGCCGAGTACCGCCAGGTTTTGGATTTCGTCTTTCATGACCTCGGGGCCGTTGGCCTGCCCAAGATATACCGCCGCTGCATAATAGGCCATGCCGTCTGCGAGCCAAAGGTCGTCAGAGCTTCGAACCCCGATGGTATCCATCCACCATTGAGAGGCAGCCCGTCGTGCAAGCGTGCGCATCGGCGGCACCGTCTGGGACAACTCCCTGTGAGTTATAAAAACGGTTCCCAGAGTGCCGGGCTCCAGGTCAAGCCTGTCGTCCACCTCCACAAGCCGGAAGGACTTTCCCGAAGCCGATTCGCCCCAGAGCTGCTGATAATACTCGAGAGGTTTTGCCAGGGCTTCAGCCGCCTTACGAATGGCCTCGATATGATCTTCACGCGCGAAAGTATCGATCACCAGGTTTCCCGCCTGGGTTTTCCGCTCGAAATAACGGCCAGCTACGATCGAAGTGGACATGACGGGCTGCTGTGCACTCCAACCGAACACTTCCGTGACATCCCGCGTGACGATGGGCTTCTGGACGCCCGGCCCGACGGCCGTCATGCCAAGAGGCACAGTCACATCAATGTTCACCGTGGGGCGATCCCCGAACAGCTTATTGATGGGAAACCACTTGGCCGGGTAGAGCAGGTAGGTGCCCTCGACGCCGATATAAGCGTTGGCAGCATCGCGCGAAAAATTTCTGCTGTAGCGATCAAGATCAAATCCTCCATTATATTCGAATTTGACCGTGAGGCTCTCGCCGGCGTTGCGCGTGGAGGGATAATGTATCGCAATGCTTCCAGGGCCCGGATCATCCTGGCTGAAATCCAGATTCTGGCCCTTTTCGTCCGAAACCTTCACCACCGACATGTTCTCGCTCAGCTGGAATACGACCACATTAGTCGCCTGGACGACCTTGAACTTGACGGTTGCAACCGCCTTCATTTCGTGGGGATCGGGGTCGAGGGTCAACTGGATGTCGTAGCTCTCGACGCTGATCTGGGGAGGAGCGGACGCCTGCCGCCTGGCCTGAGGGTATAGGCCAGCGCTCAAAGTCAATGCCATCCCTGACATCAGCAAAATCCGTTTCGCAATCATTCGCATTTGCATTCTCTTTACTCCAGATACCCTGCAACAAGCGCAGCTGTTCTGTCCGATGCACAGCGCGAACCCAGCTTTTGGCGAATCTCAGCCAAGCGCGCTCTCATGGCCGCCGCCTTTTCAGGCTTTTCCAGATATTCAATGGCGGTTCGGAAGAGCGCCTCCGGGGTTGCCTCCCCCTGCAAATACTCCGGAACGATCTCTTCCTCGGCGATCAAGTTTACCAGTCCCTTATGGGTGCTACGAATCAGATTATTGAACACCAGCCAGTTCAACGTGGAGACCTTGTAAGTGATCAAAAACGGCGTTCCCACCAGCGCTGCTTCCAGAGTGCTGGTGCCGCATTTGACAAACGCGAAATCCGAGTTGGACAGGATGGTTCGCGCCGCCGCCGAAACCAGGCGAAAGCGTGTGCCATCGACATTCTCGCCCAACACTCGCGAGGCGATCCCGGCCAGATGGTTCGGATCAATCGCCGGGGCGACCGAAACAATAAACTGCGCTGGCATCCGCGTCGACACGCGCCGCGCGGCCTGCAGGAAGGTCGGGAGGATATACTTGACTTCATCACCCCGACTGCCGGGCAGGATGGCTATGGTCTTGAGAGATGGATCCAGGCCAAGCCCACGCAAAAACCGCTCCCGATCATTCGTGGTTTCGAAGTCCTCCAAAAGCGGATGTCCTACGAATTCCACATTCACGCCACGCACCCGATAGTACTCTTCCTCAAACGGCAGGATCACCAGCATCCGGTCTACGTATTTGCGGATGGTCCGGATTCTCCCGCGCCGCCAGGCCCAAAGCTGTGGGCTTATGTAATAGATAACTTTTATGCCCAAGCGTTTCAGTCTTTTCGCCAATCGGAGGTTGAATTCCGGAAAATCCAGCAAAACGGCCACCGCGGGGCGCCGTTGCCGACAAACTTCAATCAGCCGCCGGAAAGTCCGGAAATATCCCTGCAGATGCTGGAAGGCCTCTGGGAGGCCGATGCCATGAAGCTCGCGGATGTGACAGAGGATTTCTACCCCGACCGCCTGCATCTCATCGCCGCCGGTGCCAAAAAAGCTCAATTCCTGACCCGCGCGGAGTGCCCGCAGCTTTCTGACCAGGTTGGCGCCGTAGCGATCCGCGGACGTCTCCCCGACTACCAGCAATATAGAGCGCGGCTCAGGATTTGGTGGGGCCATAGCTCTCATCATCGCGGGCGATCCATGCGCCGCCAATCACTCGTTCTCCCTCATAAAACACGGCGGCCTGGCCGGGAGTAACCGCCATTTGAGCATCATCAAAGTCGACTTGTATCCCGCCTCCTGCGCACGGTGCAATAGTAGCCGCCGCTTCGGGATGCCGGGATCGTATCTTCACCGCCGCGCGGAAGGGCTGGGCCGGGTCGGCAATCGCAATCCAGTTGGCGCGCAGCGCGCGGAAAGACCGCCGGGCAAGAAGGTGACGTTCCCCCACCATGATGCGCTTCTTCCGAGGTTGGATGTCGATCACATACAGTGGCGAAGAGTGTGCAATCCCCAAGCCGCGGCGCTGCCCGATCGTATAATGATGGATGCCTCGATGAGTCCCGATCACTCTGCTCTCGGAATCGACAATATCACCGGCTAGAGATTCGCCGGAGCGCCCCTGTTCGTTGAGGTACCGCTCAACAAAGCTGGCGTAGTTTCCATCCGACACGAAACAAATCTCCTGGCTTTCGGCCTTCTCAGCCACCTCGAGGCCGCATTGACGCGCGATCCGCCTCACCTCCGCCTTGTCGAGCCCGCCTAGAGGAAACATCGCCTTTGCGAGTTGTTCCTGGCTCAACTCGAACAGGAAATAGGATTGATCCTTATCGCGATCAAGCCCCTTCCAGAGAAGATATCGGCCGGTCTGTTCGTCCCTGGTGACGCGGGCATAGTGTCCGGTAGCGATGTGGCCTGCCTCCACTTCTTCCGCGAGCCTCATCAGGTGGTCAAACTTCATGCCCGAGTTGCATAGAACGCATGGCGAGGGCGTCAAGCCGTTCTGGTAGTCTTCGACAAAGGAGCGCACCACCCGCCGTTCAAACTCGCCCTCGAAGTTGACGACATAATGGGGAATGCCCAGCCGGGACGCGACACGGCGGGCATCATACAGATCATCCAGGGCACAACAGCGGATGGCCCGGCGCACATCCGTAGGAGGCGCGTTGCGTCTTTGATCATAGAGCTGCATGGAAAAGCCGACTACGTCATACCCCTGTTCCTTCAAGATCGCGGCAGCCGCAGAGCTGTCCACACCGCCGCTCATCGCCACCGCTACCCGACCCGGCGCCATCGCTATGCCGCCCCTGCCGGCATCCACAGAATGCACTTCCTGACCAGATGGAGATCTTTCAATCCCGGATGGATGATGTATTCGTCGATGTTGCGTATCTTCTCCTGATAAGAATTCAGGAGCCGCCCGACGTCCCGGCGCACGTCCGTTTCCAAGATCTCGAGGGACTGCTCCACATCCGGGCGCGAAGGATCTGTATAGCGCATCGCGGTCACATCGGCGGATTCCAGCGTCAATTCAGTGCGCAGGAAAAGCTCCGCAATATTCTCGGCCACCGCGTGCAATGTGCTTCTCGCGGAGGCCACTCTGCGATCCGATTCAAACTCCCCTGTCCGGGTCCGGCTGATGTATTTCTGCTCGATGCGCTCAAAGCGGCGGTTGACCACCTCACGCAGGGGTTCCAATTCACCCCGGAAGGATTCCTTGAACACGTCCAGGCAGCGGACCTGAAACTCGTTGCAGGTTTCACCCGGATACGAGTAGATATTCAGGGCGAAGTTCCGGAATACGCCCACTTCGGCATGACGCAATAGAAAGGACAGGTACTGGGTTTCAAGACGGTGCACCAGATCCTCCGTGATATACACCGGCAGGCTGAGAAGCGTTGCCCCCTCAGGCTTCGTGGTTCGAATCGCCGCCGGATCCACCGTCCGCACCATGTCCCGCGTCAAGGGGAGATCCTCATCGAAGGGCTGCAAATCCAGGACGTGGTTCAATCCGCACGTCATGTGATAGCCCGACCGGACATCGGCGTAATCGATGCGGGCTTCCAAGTAAAAATAAGGAGCCCAAGGCTGCTCCGGAGCCCAGGAATCCGGGCAGAAATACAAGAGTTTGATTCCTCGAGATTGTTCCGGCTGCGCAGCGAATGTCTGGGATTTCAATGACATAGGGCTAACTCCGCAAGTGGGCGAGAAATAGAATTCTACCATGCGGCCTAGGTGCCCGGAAGCCAAACTCCGGACAATGTTGGATTTGGATTGCGAATTTTGGACCGCGGATAGTTGAGCCACGCAATAACGGAGAGAAAACGTCTTGCTGAATATCAAATCTCGACGCTTTCCAGGTACGGGTGAAAAAGTGTGGGCCTCAATTCCGGATTTTTGTGCCTTTCAATCTAAAATCTGCACTCCCAAATCCAAAATCTGTTAGAATCGCTTTCCAGCCAAACCATCTTACAGAGAAGAGACGCCTATGAAAGAAATCATCGATTTTCGACTCAACGGTAAGTCCACGAAGCTAGAGGTCGAGGGTGACCGCATGCTGCTGTGGGTGTTGCGCACCGACCTGGGGCTCACCGGGACGAAGTTCGGCTGCGGCGCCAGTCTGTGCGGCGCGTGCACCGTGATCGTCAACAAGGAGGCGGTGCGCTCGTGCCAGCTCCCCGTTAAAGAAGTGCGCGGCAAGGAAGTCATCACCATCGAGGGGTTGGCCAGCAACGGCAGCCTCCACCCGCTGCAAAAAGCGTTCGCCGATCACGATGCGCTGCAATGCGGGTTCTGTACTCCCGGAATGATCATGACCGCGTACGGCATGATGCTGAAAAATCCGAAGCTCACCCGGGCCCAGATTATTGACGGCATGGAGCAGAACCTGTGCCGTTGCGGCACCCATAAACGCATTATCGAAGCAATCGAAAGTGTTGCGAAAAAGTGAGGGGCATCATGCGCGATGAAAAATCGAAATTCCTCGATACGTTGGATCCCAGAGCCGGGCTTTCGCTGGACCGGCGCGACTTCCTGAAATTCGTCGGCGGAGGAATCTTCATCTGGTTCACACTCGACGAGGCGGTATTGCTGGGGCAGCGCGGGCCAAACTATCCCACCGATTTGAATGCCTATCTGAAGATCGGTGAAGATGGCCGGGTGACCCTCTACTCCGGAAAGATCGAAATGGGGCAGGGCATCTATACCTCATTGGCACAGATGGCTGCCGACGAACTCGGGGTAGCGCTTGAATCCATCGACATGGTCATGGGGGACACTGATCTTTGTCCTGCCGACAGCGGGACGTACGGTTCGATGTCGACACGCTTTTTCGGCCCTGCTGTGAGGGCTGCGGCGGCGGAGGCCAGGGCAATCCTGGTCGAAATGGGTTCCGAACAGCTCAAAGCCCCGAAGGAAAAATTGACCGTGGAAAACGGTGCCATTTTTGTCACTGGCGATAAAAAGGCGCGAGTGACCTTCGGCCAGCTTGCTAAAGGCCAGAAGATCAGCCGCAAGCTGGATGGGAAAGCCGTCCTCAAGTCGATTTCCCAATACACTGTCATGGGGAAACCGACCGTCCGAACCGATGGAATCGCCAAGGTCACGGGAAAAGCGAAATATGCAGGAGACATCAGGGAACCCGGCATGCTCTATGCCAGAATCCTGCGGCCCCCCGCACACGGAGCCACTGTGAAGAATGTGGACATCGCCGCTGCCGCAAAGATGCCGGGCGTGGTAGTGGTCAATCAGGATGGCCTGATCGCCGTGCTGCACCCGGATCCTGAGGTGGCGGAAAAAGCTCTCAGTACGATCAGAGCTGATTTCGATGTTCCCAAACCGACCGTTGATAACGTCACGATTTTCGATCACATCGTCAATTCCCTCCCACAGGGCCGTGAAACTGACAAGAGAGGTGATCTGACGGCTGGGGAAAAGGCCGCGGCAACGGTATTTAATGGGAAATATGTGACTTCGTATGGCTCGCATGCGGCGATCGAAACGCACACGGCGCTCGCAAAGATCGAAGGCGGAAAAGCTACCGTCTGGGTTTCAACCCAGGCCCCGTTTATGAACCAGCGCCAGATCGCACAGGCGCTCGGTTTCACCCCGGAAAACGTCCGCGTCATCACTCCCTTCGTGGGCGGAGGCTTTGGCGGCAAGGTCCCGGCTCAGCAGGCAGTCGAAGCGGCAAAGCTGGCGAAGATCATCGGCAAGCCGGTTCAGGTGATGTGGAGCCGTGCGGAGGAGTTTTTCTACGACACGTTCAGGCCTGCCGGAGTCGTGAAAATCAAGTCGGGGATCGACAGCGCGGGGAAGATATGCCTGTGGGATTACAACGTCTATGCCGCCGGATCAAGGAGCTCCGAGCAATTTTACGATGTGCCCAACAACATCCTCAGGAACTATGGCCAGGGGATGGGTGACGGCGGCAACTTGCATCCATTCGCGACCGGAGCCTGGCGTGCCCCTGGAGCGATGGTGAACGTTTTCGCCCGGGAGTCGCAGATCGATATCATGGCGGCCAAGTCCAAGGTGGATCCGCTGGAATTCCGCTTGAATAACACGTCCGATCCGAGGATGCGCAAAGTCCTGCAGGCCGCCGTCGAGAAGTTCCCATGGAAGAAGGCTGCGGCTCCCAGCGGCCGCGGCTATGGCATCGCTTGCGGCATCGATGCTGAAACCTATTGCGCCCAAATCGTCGAGGTCACGGTCGACAAAGCCAGCGGCAAGGTGAAGGTCAAACGCGTCGTGTGTGCCCAGGATATGGGATTTGTGATCAATCCGGAAGGCGCCAAAATGCAGATGGAAGGTTGCATCACCATGGGACTGGGCTACACCCTGGCCGAGGACATCAGCTTCAAGAGCGGCCAGATCTTTACTACAAATTTCGACACCTACGAAATTCCTCACTTTTCGTGGCTGCCCGAGATCGAAACGATTTTAGTCAAGAATGATGAGCTGGCGCCCAAGGGCGGCGGCGAGCCCGCCATCGTTCCGTTGGGTGCTGCGGTGGCCAACGCCATCTTTGATTTGACCGGCGCACGTCTGTACCAATTCCCCATGACACCGGAACGAGTCAAGGAAGCACTTAAGAAAGCATAGGAATTTTGGATTTGGGATTTGGGATTGTAGATCCGTTCCAAAATCCCAAATCCCAAATCCCAAATCCAAAATCAAAAAATGGGTTCAGTTTGAGCTGTGGGGATCGAGTCTTCTCTTGCCGACGAGCGTGTTGAAAATGTCCTTGAATTCCTGCCTGCCATAGAAAAGGCGGGACTTGATGGTTCCGACCGGGCAGTGCAGGATGCGGGCGATTTCCTTTATGGTGTTCCCTTCCATGTCGTGCAGGCGTACGACAATTCCCTGCTTCTTCGACATACGCACAAAAGCCTCTTCAACGAATTCCGCTAATTCGCCCGCCACCACATGTCGGAGCGGGTCGATATAGGGAGTCGGATTTGCCGGGAGTTCCCTTGCCGCCTCATCTTCATCCAACTCCACGAAATGCCTGTTTTTGCCCTTCCGGATCATTCCCAGGCATACGTTGACCGTTATGCGGCTCACCCAGGTCGAGATCTTGGAATCTCCCCGGAACCGGTTGAGTCCCCGATAGATGTTAATCAGCGTTTCCTGGAGTGCGTCCTCCGCCTGTGATTCTTCCCCTAGAATGCGGAAGGCTGTGTTGAAAATCCTGCGATTGTAAAGCGCAAGCAAAGCGTTGCAGGCTTCGGGGTCATCCCTGCGGCAACGATCCAGCAAATTCAACCCCATTTCTTCCTGATTCAGGTTTTCCGATGTTTCCATAGCCCCTCGTGAAACTTCCAACATATCCAATCTCCGCCCATTTACTATGCAAAGTCAGTGCCAAACTTTTGCGGATCGATAAAGTCAATACTTTCAATAACTTATTCTATAAACCTGAAGGACCCCAAAAATCGCGGATTGTACACAAAATAGGCACATTGGCGTGATAGTCACATAAAGCTCTATGTTTATTATACTTAGAAGTGTCAACAAAATTGACAGTGCATTGTATCGACAACCGACAGACTATCGCTCATTTCGGGCAAGTTGGACGGGAGTGGAGGCCTACGCCGGGAATAGGCGAAGGGTCTCGTCCGGCAGAAGGCAGTCCGTGCAAGCTGTGAGGGTAAGGGCAGGACTTTCCATCAGGTTGGGATCTGCATGCGCCTCAGTTTCTCGAGCAGCGATTGTCTGCTGATCCCCAGGGTGCGAGCCACACGCGACTTGTTGTTCCGAAAGCGCTCCATGGTGGTGCGAATCATTCCTTCTTCGAGATTCTGGACCGCGAGTTTGAGATTGCCTTCGGGCAGGGGCAAGGATCGTTGGCGTTGGCGGATATGATCGGAGAGAAACTCCGGGGCAATATCCTTCTCGGGTTCGGCCAGGAGCACAAGCCTTTCGATTTCGTTCTGCAACTCGCGCACGTTGCCGGGCCAACTGTAGGTCTCCAGCAAATGCCGGATCTCCGCCTGAAAGCGGCAGACCTTGCGATTCATTTTCAGGGCGAACTGTTTCAGAAAATGCTCGGCCAGGGGCAGGATATCTTTGGCCCGCTCGCGCAGCGGCGGGATGGTGACCGAAAAGACGTTAATGCGGAAATAGAGGTCCTGGCGAAATCGTCCGGCTTCCACTTCGGCGCGCAAATCCCGGTTGGTGGAAGCGATCAGGCGCACGTCCACACGCCTGGGCTGGTGAAATCCAAGCGGCATGATCTCGCCTTCCTGGATCACGCGCAAAAGTTTGACCTGCAGCTCGGCGGGCGCTTCCCCGATTTCGTCCAGGAAGATCGTTCCGCCATCCGCCATTTCGAAGAATCCTTTTTTCTCCTGGCTGGCGCCGGTGAAAGCGCCTTTGGCGTGGCCGAAGAATTCACTCTCGACGAGATCTCGTGGTATAGCGCCGCAGTTTACCGGAATGAAGATCCGGTTGCGCCGGTTACTTTCGTTGTGGATGAAGCGCGCCACCAGCTCTTTCCCGGTCCCCGTTTCACCCTGGATTAGAACGGTGGTTTCTGTCCCGGTGACCCGGCGCAGCAGTTTGAGGATGTTCTCCATCTCCGCACTGCCGTATACGATGCTGTGGGACCGCTCTTCCATTTCCGCTTTCTGGCGCAGAATGATATTTTCCGTGAGTAAGCGTTCGTTCGCGGTTTGTAATTCGGCGGCGAGGCGGTCGTTTTCACGCTGGAGCTCCCGTTTTTCCAGGGCTTCGCGCACGGCCATGCGCAGGTCGTCCGGCACCCATGGTTTCGTGATGTATTTGTGGACCTTGCTCGCATTGATGGCCGCGATCAGATCATTGACTTCGGCGTAGCCTGTGAGAATAATCCGCACTAGATCGGGATGTTTTTTGCGCGCGGCATCGAGGAACTCGATGCCGCTCATGTTGGGCATTTTCTGATCCGTGACGACAGCATCGATCGGATGGGATTTGAGAATCTCAAGGGCTTCTTCCCCTGTCTGCGCCAGGTGCACGTTGTATTGATCCACGAATGTCCGATGCAGCTTCTGCAGGTTCGCGGGCTCGTCGTCAATAAGCAGCAGTTCGTATCTTTTCACTGGTCAGCCACCTCCTGGAATATCGGGAGGCGCACGGTAAAGATCGAGCCTCCACCGGGGGCATTGGCAACGAAGATCCTGCCGTGATGCTGTTCGATGATGCCGTAGCTGATGCTGAGCCCGAGCCCCGTTCCCTGCCCCACTACCTTCGTGGTAAAAAACGGCTCAAAAATCCGCTTCAGATTTTCCCGCGGTATGCCGTGCCCGTTGTCCTGGATTTCCACCTCGACCACTCCATCGGTAGCGCGTGTACGAATCCAGACATCCCCTGTTTCGCCGATGGCATGAAATGCATTGGCAAGCAGGTTCATGAATACTTGACTGAGTTTCCCCGAGTAACCTTGAACCTTCGGAATTTCCCCATACTCGCGATGGATTTCGATCCGTTCCTTGTATTGGTTGCGAAGCAGGTTGAGCGAGATTTCGATCGAGGCATGCACATCAATCTCGGACATCGTATAGTTGTCCATGCGCGAGAAGGTGCGCAGATCTGAGACGATATTGTTGATCCTGCTTGCCCCTTCCGTGAAGTTGTCGATCAGAGTAGGCAGGTCCTCGCGGATAAAGTTGTAATGGACGCTTTCCTTCATGCCGGCGATGCGGGCCCGATCGTCCGGCGACAAACTGGGAAGGCTGTCATAGGCCTCGAGCAGTGCCTGGAGCTTTCGGGTATAGTCGGATAGGAAACTGGTATTCCCGTAAATGAAGTTGAGGGGATTCTTGATTTCGTGTGCGATCCCCGCAACGAGTTGGCCAAGAGAAGCCATTTTTTCAGTCTGAACCAGCTGCTCCTGGGTATTTTGAAGATCGAGATAAGCCTTCTTGAGCGCTTCGTGGGAGCTTTCCAGTTCTCTGGTGCGCTGGCGCACCATGTCCTCCAGGTTCCGGTTCAGTTCTTGAAGCTCGTCCTCGCGCGCCTCGAGCGAGCGCGCCATGTCATTAAACGTGCTGCCGAGAATTCCGACTTCATCCGACGAACGTACCAGCACGCGCTGGTTCAGATTCCCCTTGGCGATCGTCTGCGCCGATTTGATCAGATTTCTGAGCGGCACCGCGATTCCCTGGGCGATGAAAAAAGTGAACAGAACTACAAGTATGGCCAGCAAAACCGTCGCAATCGACAGCCACCGGGTCATCATCCGGATCGGCCTGAAGATGTCCGTCGCATCGATTCCTACGCCGATGATCCAGCCAAAGGACGCATCATCGATGGCGGCAAGGCCCGATATTTTACGGTTGCCGCGTGGAAACTCGTAGGCAAAGCTTCGCATCTGCTGCACGATGGCGTCATGCAGGTTCTTGAGCTGGTGATCCTCAATGATACGGGTGCTGTAAAGATTTTGTGCGTCGGCAGAATAGGATGGCAGGTGCTCCACGCCGCTCCGGTTCTGCCGGTATTTATGGGCGATAATGGTATCGGCATCCTTGGCGTACATGAAAGCGTATCCGGTCTTGAGATCGCGCTTCGCCAGGTCAGTTTCGACCGTATCCAGAACCGTCTGGATGTAGGACCAGTTGATGATGCTGATCCAAACCCCAATAATCTCCTGCGTCTTGGGGTTGCGGATAGGTTCCGAGAAAGCGATGTTATACTGGTAGCTTATGTCTTGATTGCGATAATCATACAGGCGATGGACCAGCGCCGATGGATACCAGTCGTGATGCGATGACTGGCCGCGGAGGGACCGGTTGAAAAGTTCCGTCTCCTCGGGAAAGGGGAAATCGCCGACATCCCTGCCAACAATCTGGTTATATCCTGAAGAGAGCGGGGTGTTCAGGCGGTCCAATGTGTTCAAGGCGACGATGCGCCCCTTTTTGTCCAGGACGGCGAGGACATCGTAGACATCAAAATTCACGCAGTAATTGTTCAGCAGCCGGGTCATGCTCGGCCTGTACTGGTCATCCAGCGCCGGGTAGACCAGCGAGAGAGTCGCAGCCATGGTAGCCACTTCCTGTCGCTGGCTGCGAAGCATAATATCCAGTTTGTCGGCAGTATCCTGGGCCTTGTTTTCGAGGGAGAGCTTGATATCTTCCGATATTTGAGTGCTGTCAACGATATAGGAAAAAATTGATATGCCAATCAAGGGCAGTAGGGAGAGTAGGATCATCAGAACCAGAAGTTTGTTGCGCAAACTCCCGAAAACCACAAAATGCGAACCTGTGCGAACCTTGTGATCAGCCATGGAAGTGCGATTATCCCTTTGTTCCGCCAGTTAATGGAGGCACAATCCTCCCCAAAATGATCCTGAGCAAAGGAAGCGATTTCGTCTGAAAAGGTTCACGATCTGAAACTTTCTGCCTACCCCAGGGTTCTCACTAATGGTTGATGCGCCCATGGATTCGATCGACGCGGATGCGGCACTGATGGTTGCTTTTCAGAAAGGCGATAGTGAAGCATTTGATCATATTCTTGACAAATATCACAAGCCTATTGTCAATTTTATTTACAAAATTGTCAATAACTCAGCTGAAGCGGAGGAACTGGCACAGGAAGTATTTCTCAGGATTTACCGGGCACGGCACACCTATGAGCCTAAAGCACGATTCGCCGCCTGGATTTACAGGATTGCGACCAATCTGAGTTTCAAGGAGGCGGGTCGCAAACGGCGCATGCGGTTTTGGCATCATAGAGGAGACAATTCGCATGCAGACCCGTTAGCGGAAGAGGAGGTATTTCGCGATCCGATGCCGGACGCGGAAAATAGGCTGATTACGACAGAACTGGGACAAGTGATTCGCCGCGCGATCCGTTCGCTGCCGCGAAATGAAAAAATTGCTCTGGTGCTTCGGCGCTACGAGGACTTGAGTTACAAGGAGATAGCTGAGATCATGCACTGTACGGAGGCTGCGGTCAAAACCTATATCCACCGGGGCAAATTGCATGTGCGCGAGTTGATCCTCCCCTATCTGCAGAAAGGAAGTATTTAAATGCGGTGCGATCATGCCCGCCGGATGTTGGCTCGGAAGGCATCGCGAGATCTTAGCGCGCGCGATGAGCAGGTGCTGGCGAGCCACCTGAGCAGCTGTGCTGAGTGCGCAGCCTTCCAAGACCAGCTCGACCGTACCTGGAGCGCGCTGGAATGCCATCCGTCCCTGGAAGTCTCCGAGGATTTCCTCCCGAGGCTGAAAGCAAAGCTGGGGACTGGCAAGGCGCTGCCGCGTTTCACATGGACATGGCGGCCGGCATGGGGCTGGCAATGGGCAGCCCTGGCCGTTTGTATCACGCTGGCTGTGGTCATCCTGACCAGGGGCGGACAACTCCGCCACAGCGAGCCCCCGGCAAATCCGGGCACCAGCATTACCGCCGACCGCGATCGAAGAGATGAACAGTTCCTGCAGGATCTGGAACAAACGCTCCAATATTCAGCGGCCGATGCCCTTTCCGCCTATGACTCCTGGCCGGCCACGGCGCAGGAATCCTCAACCTCCGGGCCGTCGAAGGCTGGGCCGTTGAAAACAATGAAGCAGAAGGAGCCGTCATGAGGAAGTCAGTTTGCTTGACCTGCGTCGGTCTTTTCGTCGCATTTGCGGTCGAGGGCCTTTTTGCCCAGGCAGGATTGAAGGACGTTCTCGCGGGAAAGTGGTGGACCAAAAAACCTATCATCAAGGAACTGAATCTCAGCGTGGATCAGCAGTCCAGGATCGAGGCATGTTGGACACAACGGAACAAAGTCCTGATGGGGCAGCAGGAAGAACTCCGGAAACGCCAGCAGGAACTCGCAGAACTCGTGGCCGGGGATTCGATCGACGAGGCGGCGGCTATGAAGCTCCTCGATGAAGTTCAGCAGCTGAGAGCGAGTCTTGAGCGCAACACCTTTTTGATGCGTATCCAGATCAAAAACCTCCTGACGCCGGAGCAACGGCGAAAGACCGAGGAGGTTGCCGAACGGCTGCGCCAGCAAAGGGCAAAGGAGGCCGCCGCTGCTCCGGCTCCCGTGCCGCAGAATACTCCGATAAAAAAGAAAGCAGGCCTTTAGCCCGATCTCGATTTTTTCGCTTTTCCGGCGATTGGCAATTCCCTATGCCGCACCTCATCGTGCGAAAACCCTTTGGTCGCCGAAAACCGTCTGCCTCTGCCCTTTCGAAGCTCAATTCTCAAACCCCACCCCGTATCCCAGCCTGACGGCCGGGCTTACGCAAGCGCGGCCCTTCGGACCTCGCCCCGCCTTGAATGTACGACCTGTCTGGGAGGGGCGGTCTGCCTCTGCCACCAGGGCTTATTCGACTCAAAACTCCTGCCCTGAGAGATTGCAGCGACCTCTGCAGTCCACACCGTGCCCCCTGCCTTGTCGACTGGGCAATAATTTGCCTCCACAAAAACTATTAAGAGGACGCGAGGGCCAAGTCGATAGATTAAATGGATTTGGCAAAGAGCGGATCAAGAACGGTCCTGGCACATGACGTTGCGCACCCGGACCGTGATCACTCCCCCCTTGGACCCGCAACCATCATGGAAAGGTGAGTTTGAAATGAAAAAAGTGGCTCGCTTCTACCCCTCGTTAGCGATTGTGCTTTTCATGGTTGCCCCCGCATTCGCACAGGATAAGAATCAATATCGATTCGAACTGTTTGCTGCCGGGAATATACCTATCAGCAAGGATTTCATCCTCGGCCTGCCCCAATTCTCTCCGCCGCTCAAAGGTACGCATCACTATTCCGCCGGAGCTCGGGGCGGTGTGCGCTTCGGCGTCGATTTTAAAAAACACTGGGGCGAGGACATCATCTACAGCTACGGCTTTAATGCCACAAAGATCATAAATTCCACCAGTAACACGGAATTTCCATTCAACGTGTGGTCGCACCAGATCGCATTCAATGTCTTGTGGTATCCGGGCGGTCTCGACGCCAAGAAGAAAGTCTTTCCTTATCTGACCGCGGGCGGAGGCGGCACATTTTTCGTCATCTCGCCGGAAACGGTGGACAAGGGCATGGCAGCGGGATTAGGGCAGCTGCGCTCGGAGAATATCTTCGCTTTCAATGCAGGTGGAGGCTTGCGCATGCGGATGAGCAAACATGCAGGGCTTCGCATCGACGCACGCGATTATATGAGCCGCGCGCCGCGATTCGGAATGCCCGAGCATTCCAGTGATCCAAACGCTTTGGTGTTCCCGGCCAGTGGGGTCTTCCACCAGGTCGAAGCATCCTTTGCCTTCGTCTATTACTTCTGAGGTAAACGGGACTTGGTGATGCCGGACACTGCGCTGGCAGGCCCAGGAGAATATTTTCAATCCTATGAGGTCATGTCATGAATGACAGATTTTTCGCCATGAGAAGCCGACTTTGGATTTTGGCACTATGCCTGTTCATCATTGTCTCGTCTGTCGCGCTGCAGGCTCAATCCGGCTCCGCCTCCTACTTCCTCTTTCCGCACTATGTATCCAATCAGGGGGAAGTCACTGGAGTTAGCGTCTTCAATCCCAACTCCCAAGCGGCAACCGTTACTTTCAGCTTCAGGAATCTGGACGGACAATTATTGACCGGCGTTAGCGACCCAGTCACCCGGACGATACCGGCACGAGCACAGTTAATCGTGACGGCTGGCGATCTGTTCGGCACGGATCTGGCTCTGAATGGATCCCTCGAGGTTGCAAGTTCCACCTCAGGGCTTATCGCACATGCGCTGACTTACGATCCGGCCCAGACCTTCTTTGAATCGCTGGACGCCGCCGAAGCTTCGTTGAGTGTGATTATCCCGGTAATTCCGGGATCAACCGAAGGGGTTGCGGAAATTGATCTCGCCAATCCGAATCCGCGTGAGACCTCGGTCGAATTGAAATTGTGGAGCATGGACGGGAAAGTGCTGGGCCTGGCTACCGTCCGCGTCCCGGCCGGCGGCAGCTACCGCAGCTCGGTCCAGGACGCGTTTCCATCCGGCACCAGTTTCAGCAATGCCTCCCACATCACTGCCGTACCCAAGGGACGGAACGTACTGTCGGCTCCGCAGTCTGTAGCCGGCACCTGCCTGTTCATGGGCTTTACCTCCGGGGCTTCCGCCGGCAGCTATGCTGACATTGCGGCATTGAATGCCGTTCCTGTCACTCAGACATCAAATTCGGGTGTCATTCCTTACTTTCATACGGGTGGCCTGTATGCCTCGACTCTCGGACTGGTGAACGTCGAGTCCGCCACGGTATCCGTAAATGTGACTGCCATCGCCAACAACGGATCCACCCTTGGCACGCGCGTGGTCAGTCTCGCTCCCCAGGGCGGTATGAGAGCGCCGTTGCAGAGCGTCATTCCGGAGCTCGGTTCCCGTGAGCAGGAGGGATGGCTGCTGATCCAGGCTTCCGGGAGGGCCGTGGGAAGCATTATTTACGGGCGCAGCGACGCGGCTGCGCTTGCGGCTTTGCCTGTCCAGAAGGTTCCATCCGTCGGATTCCTCTTTTCCCAGCTGTTTCAGGGAAACGGTCTTAATACCAATCTCTCATTGGTCAACCTCGCTGCCGTTACCAGTACTGCCGACGTCCGCATGATCGGCACTGATGGTTCCACAGTGGCGGCCAGTCAAATCACACTCGGTCCGAACAAGAAGGTGTCGACATCCCTGAGACAGCTGTTTCCTGAGTTGAGCGAGCCCTGGAGTGGCCTGATGCATGTCACCAGTAATGGGGCTCTATTCGCTACGGCCACGATCTGGAGTGACTCGGGAAATTTGGCTACGAGTGTTGCTCCGCAGGAGACATCATTCCCTGATAGTCCGCTTACCAGTTTTGCCATCACAGGCAACGTGACCGTCAACGACCAACCGGCGGCCGGGTACAAGGTGGGACTCACCGGGACGGCAACAAAATCCTCAACCACGGACGCGGATGGAAACTACTTCTTCAACAACCTCCCGAGGGGCAGCTATACGGTGGCAGTAATCCAGGCCGGATTCCAGTTTGTGCCTGCCCAAGCCAGCATTGATTTGACCAACGCAAGCAAGCGCCAGAACTTCCAGGCCTTTACCGCACCCGACGCCATCCTGGTGCAACCGGATTCCTTCCCCGTGGGAAGTCCAGACACCAAAGTCATCATCTACGGCAAGGATTTTAACCCCACGTCCGAGGCATTTGTAGGATCACTGCGGTTGGCGACCACCTATGTGGATCCCCTGCAACTGCAGGCGATCGTGCCGGCTTTTCTGACGGCAACTGCTTCGAGATTCCAAATCGTCGTAGTGACGAACGGAGCCGATGCCTCTCGTCGTGTAAGCCAGGCGTACTCGGCGGTTGCCTATCAGGACAAACCGGCCCTGGAGGCAATTGTCACCAGCGGCAATATCGTGGAAGGCAGCCCGGCGGGAAGCCTCCTGCTCAAGGGAACCGGCTTCCTGGAGGGAGCCAAAGTTCTGGTCAACGGATCGAGCGAAGGCATTCAGGTGAACGTCGTCAGCAGCCAGCTGATTGTGGCCTACCTGCCGTCAAGTTACTTCGAGTCGGGAGGAATCTACCCAGTCACGGTGGAGAATCCATTTCCTTCTGGCGCCAGATCTGCAGTCCAGTTGCTGACAGTGTATAATCCCCCGCCCGGGGTGGAAGCCGTGCTCCCCGGAGTCTGCTCGGTTAGACTCGAGATAGACGCCAGTCCTTTGAGCATCGAAGTAACGGGCTACGGGTTCCGACGCGGTGCCGTCGTGCTGCTGGAAGGCCAGCCCCTGATCACCACCTATTGCGAAACTGATGCCTACTGCCTGGACACTCACCTCTACGCCAAGGTCCCAGCATCCATGCTGCAGAAGGCGGGGTTTGGGAAAATCGAGGTCAAAAATCCTGATCCCGCGCTCGCCAGCTTGGAGTCGGTCTACTTGCGCATCGAAGGGCTGCAGCCCACGATCACCTCGGTGCAGTCAGGCTCACCTACCTTGACGCCCATCCCCTCTGAGTTCACGATGCCACTCGTCGTGAATGGAACGAACTTCGGTCCTGAAACAGCGGTATTTATCGGTCAAACCGGCAGCAACAAGGACCCTGAAAATGGGAATCCCAAGGTGCTTAGCACCACGCAGCTGCTGGCCTCATTTAAGATCAGCCACCCCGAGGGCTTGGGCGAATGGTACGTTTTTGCCTGCAATCTTCCGCCCGGCGGAGGATGCACGGATCCTGTCACCTTCATGATCACAGAGGCATCGTTCGCAACCGCCCCTTTCCTGACCTCGCTCAATCCGGGAACGGTATCTCCGGGTAGCCGATCTTTCACTCTTACCGTGAACGGATACAACTTCAAACCGGGAGCTGTGGTCACCTTCAGAACCACCCCTCTGGTCACGACCGCAGTCAGCAATAATCAGCTGAAGGCCATAGTGCCGGCTTCCCTGATCCGCACAGCGGGCAAGATTCCAATCAGCGTGACCAGTCCCGACAATGCGGGCGCTTCAAACAAGTTGTTCCTGGATATTAAATAGGGAGAAACGGGCGGCGCGCAATCAACTGGCGCGCTGCCCGATGTTTTTCAGAGGACGCCCCTGAGCTTCAGTTCGGCGGAAAACTGGCCGGAATCCCGGCACTGGAAGGCACAGATTCCCAGATCCTGAGCGGCTTTCACATTCACTTCCTGGTCGTCGGCAAAGAGCACACGAGAAGGGTCGACCTGCATTTTTGCCACCGCATGCGTAAAAATTCGGGCATCGGGTTTGAGAACGCCGACTTCATGAGAGAGCACAAAGCCTTCGCAGTGGCGCGGGAAGGCGTAGTGCCGGGTCATGAAGTCGAAGTGCAGCTCGTTGGTATTGGAAATAATCCACAAGCGGACCTTCCGCGCCAGAGCAGCTATCAGTTCCTCGGGAACCAGGGGTGGTCCAAGTATCGAATTCCAAATCGCCAGAAATTCCGGCCATGAGATGCGCGTGCCCGTGCGCCGGCAGATCTCCTCATAAAACTGTGCCCCTTGCATTTTCCCGGTCTCGAATCTCTCCACTAATCCGTCTTCCCTGAGCATCTTCTGAAGCTGCGCAGGGCCCAGTCCCGTGAGTGCCAGCATGCGATGGGCTAGATCCTGGTAGTTCAAGTCGATGAGCACCTTGCCGACATCGAGAAGGAGACATTCCACTGCGTCTGAGCTCATGCTCTTCTTCCCAAAGCCCAATCGACGGCCGCCTGTGCAAGAACGCGGGTGGCGTTCACCACCGGATAGTCCACGCGATTGGCATTGAATCCTAAGGGGATTTCTGTGCATCCGAGAATTACAGCCGCGGCCCCTGCCGCGGCCAGCTTGGACCCGATAGATTCGAACGTGCCTTGCCGCGCACCGTCGTAGCTGCCGGCTTTGACCTGGAAAATTCCTTCCTGGATGCGATCCTGATCACTCGCATCAGGCACAAGAACCTTGACTCCGTGGCGCGCAAAGACATTGTGGTAGACGCCGCTCTGGATGGTTCCCTGGGTTGCCAGCAGCCCCACGACCTCAGCGCGGCCGATCTGCTCGCGAGTGCTCGAATAGGTTTCTTCAATCATGTCCAGGATGGGGATGCCCACTTCATTTTTGAGTCGAGGCAGATAGTAGTGAGCCGTATTACAAGGCATGGCCAGAATTCCCGCCCCGGCCTTCTCCAGGGCAACGGCTGCCCGGACCAGGTAGGGGGTCGGGTCTTCTCCGCCTCGGAGAATGGCTGCGGTCCGCTCAGGAACACGAGGGTCGGAATAAGTAATGACGGGTATATGATCCTGATCCTTCTTCGCCGGGGTCAGTCGTATGATCTCGCGCAAAAAGTCCACGGTGGCCTCCGGCCCCATCCCGCCTAGAATTCCCACAACGCGATCCGGCATTCCTGCACTCCCTTCAACGTTTCACGATGCATTATTGCAAGCACGATTTGCGCGGCAGAATCCAGTTTTTTTCTGAGGTTCTTCCGGCCGGGATCGCTCCCCCGCACCAGCCTACTTGAAGTCCCTTATCCGCACGGTGGCACGCTCAATCCGCTCCCAGTCCAAATCATACCCGATTCCAGGCCAGTCGTTGAGTAGTATGGTCCCTTGTGAAGTTACGGTCACAGGCGGCCGGACTGTATCTTCTGCATAATAGCGCCTGCTGGCGGAAACATCGCCCGGCAGGGTAAAGGCCGACAGAGCGGACATGGCGATATTGTGGGCCCTGCCGACTCCGCTCTCGAGCATGCCGCCACACCAGACAGGAACACCGTGGCGCGTGCAGTAGTTGTTGATTTCGAGCGCTGCGCTGTATCCTCCCACGCGCCCGAGCTTCACGTTGATGATGCGGCAGCTCCCCATTTCTATCGCCTTGCGGGCGTCCTCCGCACCATGGATCGACTCATCGAGACAGATCGGGGTTGCGATCTCCTTTTGCAGAGTTGCGTGGTCGACGATATCGTCGTGGGCCAGAGGCTGCTCGATCATCATCAGCTTGAATTGGTCGAGCGCCTGGAGCAGGCGGATATCGGCCAGACGAAATGCGGAGTTGGCATCCACCATCAAAGGGACATCCGGAAACTCGACGCGAATGCGGCGGAGCGGCTCGAGTTCCCACCCGGGTTTGATTTTGATCTTGATGCGGCGATATCCTGCAGCCAGTTCCACGTGCACCTTATCCATCAGCGCGTCCATGCTGGCCTGGATGCCGATGGATACTCCGCAGGCAATTTCATCGCGCACGCCCCCAAGGTGCCTGTGGAGCGGCAACCCAAGCGCCCGAGATTCAAGATCCCAGACTGCGGTTTCCAGCGCAGCCTTGGCCATCGCATGTCCGCGGATCGTGCTCAGAGCCGGGGCCACGGCGCGCGCCTGTTCCAGGTCATGTCCCAATAAGCGGGGAATGATAAAATCTGAGAGCACGTGCCAGGCTGTTTCCGTCGTTTCACTGCTGTAATCGGGTTCCTCCCCTGCGGTGCATTCGCCGTAGCCGATTCCGTCCCGTGTCCGCACCGTTACCAGGATGATTCTGCGATTGACCGTGCGGCCGAAACTGGTCTCGAAATAATGCACGAGAGGCAGGTGGATTTCACGCAGCTGCACCGATTGAAGATTGATCATTTCGTCGCTCGCTTGGACCGTCTGCCCCAACCCCCTCCGCCGGGAGTCTCTACGACGATGCGTCCTCCCGCACGGACTTGGAAGCGACACTTGGATGCCAGGCGTCGCGCGCTGTGCTGATCGATGAGCGTGGTACGTCCCGGCCGGCCCGCTTCGCCTCCCATTAATCCATAGGGGCGGAAGCGGCGGCGATCGGAGAGAATCGTGGCATCGGCAGCGGTCAGGAGCTCAATCTCGCGCACAATTCCATTGCCTCCCCGGAAGGCACCGCGTCCTCCGGTTCCGTGGCGGAGCGAATAACGACGCACCCGGAACGGGAAAGCATATTCGAGCGCTTCCACCGGAGTGTTGAGCGAGTTCGTCATGTGAGTGTGAATGCCGTTGTTTCCAGCGCGCGTTGCGCACGCGCCCATGCCTCCTCCAACGGTCTCATAGTAGGAGAACACCTGGCCATCCTTCGGATTGATGCCGCCGAGGGTGAGATTATTCATGGTTCCGCTGCTGGCTGCGGGGATCCGATCCGGAACCGCCTGGGCAAAGGCCTTCAGGAGGACATCGACGATGCGTTGCGAGGTCTCGACGTTGCCCGCCGCCACCGCCGCAGGAAACCGCGCATCCACAACGCTCCCGGCAGGTGTCTGAATGCGAATCGGACGCAGCACGCCGGAGCTGGCGGGAATCGATTCCGGGATGAGCGCTCGCACGACATAATAGACTGCCGACTCGGTGATGGCGCGCACCGCGTTGATGCTCCCAACAACCTGCGGATCGGTTCCTGCAAAATCGACCGTAAGCTTGCCGGCGCCCACGGTAATGCGCACGCACAGCTTCACCGCCCCTGAACTGATGCCGTCATCATCCAGGAAATCTTCGGCGGCGTAGGTCCCATCCGGAATCTGACGAAGGAGGGCACGAACCATTTTTTCGGAGTAATCCTGAAGATGACCGGCATAAGCGGCCGCCTCCGCCGATCCGTAACGTTCGACGATATGCAGCAGGCGGCGTTCCCCCGTGCGGTTCGAGGCGATCTGTGCGGTGAGATCCCCTTCTCGTTCGCGCGGCGTCCGGACGTTCGCCAGGAGCAATCGAAAAACTTCATCTACGCGCTGGCCGGCGGCAAACAGCTTGATGGGCGGAATGCGGAGCCCTTCCTGGAAGATTTCGGTGCTCAGCGGCATCGATCCCGGGGTCATGCCGCCGACATCCGAATGATGAGCGCGATTGGCGACATAGAATAGGAGCTTGCATCCTTTGGGAGTGTCCTCAAAGACCGGGCTGACCAGAGTTATGTCCGGCAGGTGGGTTCCTCCCTCGTAGGGGTCGTTTAACACCACGATGTCCCCGGGCTCCATCTTAACCGCCCGGACGGCGGCGTGCACGGACATCGGCATCGAGCCGAGGTGTACAGGCATATGATCGCCCTGTGCGACGAGCTGGCCGGAGGCATCAAAAACCGCACAGGAGTAATCCCGTCTCTCCTTGATATTGGGTGAAAACGCGGTCCGGCGCAGGGTAACCCCCATCTCTTCGGCGGCCGAGGCATAGAGGGACTTAAAGATCTCCATCCGGATCGGATCGTAACTGCGGGTCAGCATGTCGGATTTCCCTCCCCAGGAAGAGTTTAGGCTAGCGAACCCCTTCTATCTTTGCAAGAACTAAGCAACAATCCGGCACGTGAGCCTCGGAGGTTTGAAGATTGAAAAAATCGCTTGGATTGCGAAACAATAGGGGCACCGGAAGGAGGCACTAGATTGGCCCACAGACGGGTGAGCGGAACTAATGTTATTCTTTTATTTTGTTACAATTGGCCACAAACCAAAAACTCTTCATCTAAGCCGTTATTCTGCCGATAAATAATCAGAGAAACTGGTGTCCCTCCTCCTGGCCGGTGGAGGGCAGGCTCGGCTTGATGAAATTTCACGGCAGGACACCGTGACTGGTCAATGGTGGACTGCCTTCAGAGTGATTCCTTGCTGAAAAGACTGATAACCACGCTGGAGATGATCAAGATCGAGCATACGCTTTTTGCATTGCCATTTGCATTCATGGGTGCCTTTCTGGCGGCCCGGGGTTTCCCAGAATTGTCTCAAATCGGGTGGATCCTCTTGGCCATGATCGGAGCCCGCAGCGCAGGGATGGCATTTAACCGTCTGGTGGATCTGCCTTTCGACGCCAGAAACCCACGCACCGCCGGGCGCGCGCTGCCCCAGAAGCAGCTCACCAGGGGCTACGTCGTGGTATTCATCCTCGCTTCCGCAGCCGTTCTGGTTTTTGCCGCTGCGATGCTCAACCCGTTGGCCTTCAAGCTGAGCCCCGTAGCCCTTACGATAGTGCTCGGGTATTCCTACATGAAACGGTTTACCTGGGGAACCCACTTCTTTCTCGGCCTGTCGTTGGCTTGTGCCCCGGTGGGCGCCTGGGTGGCCATCCGCGGAGACCTTGGGACGGTTCCCTTGCTTTTGGGGCTCGCCGTGCTCCTTTGGGTGGCAGGCTTCGACATCATCTACTCCTGCCAGGACGTAGAGTTTGATCGGACCGAGCGCCTCTACTCGATCCCCAAGCACTTCGGCATCGCCGGCGCGCTCTGGATTTCCGGAATGCTGCACGCGTGCATGGTGATCTTGCTTGGCCTGGTGTTCTGGAAGGCGGGACTGGGGCTGTTCAGCCTGGCAGGACTGGGGCTGGTCACCATCTTGCTGGTGTACGAGCACAGCCTGGTGAGACCCGGCGACTTGAGCCGGGTCAACGCGGCCTTTTTCACGATCAATGGTTGGATCAGCGTTCTACTTTTTGTGGTTGCCGGAGTTGACATTCTCTGGCACCGGACGTCGTAGCTATGCCGTCTCAAATTGGCGAACTCCTCATCAAAGAAAATTGCATCACTGCTGACCAGCTTGAGGTTGCGCTCAAGCATCAGCGCCAGTATGGCGGCCGCCTCGGATCGATCCTGATCGCTCTCGGCTTTGCCCAGGATGATGACATTACTTCCATCCTCAGCAAACAATACGGCGTGCCGTCGATTAACCTTGCTTACTTCGAAATCGATCCGGCAGTAATCAAGCTCATTCCGGTCGAAACGGCCCAGAAATACATGATCGTACCCTTGAGCCGGGTGGGGAGCACGCTCACGATCGCCACCGTCGATCCAACCAACGTTTTCGCCATGGACGATATCAAGTTCATGACCGGATTCAACGTGGAGCCCGTGGTCTCTTCCGAAGCCTCCATTCAGGAGGCGCTTGAAAAGTACTACGGCACGCCCCACGCCATCGAGTTGAAGAAGGTTTACGAGGAGATCGCCCAGGGTGAGAAGGACAGCTTCGAGCTCAATCTCGAGGCAGGCATCGACGATCAGGAAGAGGTATCCATTGATGAGCTGCAGCGCTCGAGCGAGGAAGCGCCAATCATCAAGCTGGTGAACATGATCCTGTCGGAATCGCTGAAGAAGGGGGCCAGCGACATTCACGTCGAGCCCTATGAGAAGGATTTTCGCATTCGCTTCCGCATTGACGGCATCCTATACAACATCATGAGCCCGCCGCTGCGTCTGAAGGATGCCATCACGTCACGCATCAAGATCATGGCCAAGATGGACATTTCAGAGAAGCGCCTGCCGCAGGATGGGCGCATCAAGATCCGCACCAGTTTCAATTCGAAACGGAAGGAGATCGATTACCGGGTTTCCACGTTGCCGACGCTGTTTGGCGAAAAGATCGTGATGCGCATCCTCGATCGCGACAACCTGCCTCTGGACATGAGCAAGCTCGGTTTGGAAGAGGCCTCCTTGAAACGTGTCGAAGCTGGAATTCTGAAGCCTTACGGAATGGTTCTGGTGACCGGCCCCACCGGCAGCGGCAAGACCTCAACGCTCTACTCGGCCCTGAATCGCCTGAACACTCCGGAAACCAATATCATAACTGCCGAGGATCCGGTCGAGTACAACTTCCGCGGCATCAACCAGGTTCAGATCAAGGAGCAGATCGGGTTGACTTTTGCCGCCGCTTTACGATCCTTTCTCCGCCAGGACCCTAACATTATCCTGGTGGGCGAAATCCGCGATTTCGAGACCACCGAAATCGCGATCAAAGCCGCGCTGACCGGGCACCTGGTTCTGTCCACGGTGCACACCAATGACGCACCCTCCACCATTTCGCGCCTGCTGAACATGGGCATCGAACCTTTTCTGGTCGCCACATCCGTGCACCTGATCTGCGCTCAGCGCCTGATCCGGAAAATCTGCAACGACTGCAAGACCGAGGTGAAGGCTCCTCTCCAGACCTTGATCAACATCGGCTTCGGTCCTGAAGAAGGAAAGAGCATCCAAACCTTCAAGGGAGAGGGCTGCAAGACCTGCAATGGAACGGGATACAAGGGCCGCATCGGCCTGTATGAAGCGATGGAAATATCCGAGGAAATCCAGGAGTTAATTTTGGTCGGGGCTTCTGCCCGCGAGATCAAGCGCAAGGCCGTGGAAGAGGGCATGATCACGCTGCGCATGAGCGGACTGAACAAGATCCGGACTGGAACCACGACATTAGATGAAGTGCTGCGGGAAACGGTACTTAACTGAGCAAGAGGCCATTCAATGTTAACACTAGCAGAGATGCTTCAGAGAGCCATTCAGGCAGGCGCATCCGACCTGCATTTGACGATAGGTACACCGCCACAATATCGCGTCGACGGCAAACTCCGCCCAATGGATCTGCCGCCGCTGACGCCGGCGGACACCAAACGCCTGGCGTACAGCGTCATGACGGATACCCAAAAGCATGCGTTCGAGGAAAAGTGGGAATTCGACTTCTCCTTCGGCATCAAGGATCTCTGCCGTTTCCGCGGCAACATTTTCACCCAGCGCGGCGCCGTGGGAGCGGTGTTCCGCATGATTCCTTTCGACATCAGGAGCTTTGAAGCCTTGGGGCTCCCGCCTGTGGTGCAGCGACTGTGCGGCAAACCGCGCGGCTTGATTCTGGTCACGGGACCGACCGGCAGCGGCAAATCGACTACCCTGGCGGCCATGGTCGACAAGATCAACCGGGAACGTTACGAGCACATCCTGACTATCGAGGACCCGATCGAGTTCCTGCACTCCCACAAGAACTGCATCGTGAATCAGCGCGAAGTGAACAACGACACCCACTCGTTTTCGGACGCCCTGCGTGTCGCGCTGCGCGAAGACCCCGATGTAGTGCTGATCGGTGAAATGCGTGACCTGGAAACGGTCGAAGCTGCGCTGCGCATCGCCGAGACCGGCCACCTGACGCTGGCAACTCTGCATACCAACAGCGCAGCTTCGACCATCAACCGCATCATCGACATTTTCCCTGCCGGCCAGCAACCGCAGATCCGAGCCCAATTGAGCATGGTGCTGGAAGGTATTTTGTGTCAATCCTTAATCCCCCGCTCCAATGGTACCGGGCGTGCCATGGCCATGGAAATCATGATTCCCAACTCAGCCATCCGGAATCTGATTCGCGAAGACAAGGTGCATCAGATCTACAGCTCGATGCAGACAGGACAAGAGAAATACGAGATGCAGACCTTCAACCAGTCGCTGTCCCATTTAGTGCTCACCCGGCAGATTACTCAGGAAGATGCGCTCGGCAAGTCATCCAACATCGATGAACTGCAGGAGCTTATCCGTCGTGGAGTAGGACTGAATACGTCTGCGGCCTCAGCCATGGCGGCGCGCACGCGCCGCCCCGAGGTCGTAGGAACTCAAAGTCACTAATCCGGAAAGGCTAAAATGCCAGTCTATTCATTCCGCGGACGTAATGTCCGCACCAATGAAAGCATCATCGGCGAGAGGTTTGCGGCCAACGCGCAAGCGCTGGCTGCTGTGCTGCGGCGCGAGCAGGTGAACCCCCTTGCGATTCAGGAAAAGAAGGAGAAGAAACCACTCTTCTCCTGGCGGCGGAGTGTGCCCAAAGGTGAGGTGGCCATCTTCACCCGGCAGTTCTCCGTTATGCTCGACGCCGGGCTGCCGCTTGTGCAGTGCCTGGAGGCCATGGCACAAGAGAATCCCAACCCGACATTTAAAGCGGTGCTCGAGCAGGTTCGCAGCGACGTCGAGGCGGGGGGTACGCTGTCGGACGCAATGGCCCGGCATCCCAAGGTGTTCGATACCCTCTACACCAATATGATTGCGGCTGGAGAAGCAGGAGGCATCCTCGACACCATCCTGCAGCGCCTGGCTCAATTTATCGAAAAGATCGTCAAGCTCAAACGCGCCCTGCGTTCCGCTCTCATTTACCCGGTCGTAATCTTGTCGATCGCTGTCACCGTGGTCGGAGTCATCTTGTGGAAAGTGATCCCGGTTTTCCGAACTCTCTTCGAAGGGTTCAATGTCCAATTGCCATTGATGACGCGCATGGTGCTGGCTTTGTCGTACTTCGTCCAAACCTATGCCATCTTTGTGATCGTGGCAGGGATCGTTGGCGCCTTCGGCCTGCGCTCTTATTACCGGACCAATAACGGCCGGCATCTGATCGACAGACTCATGTTGCGTATTCCGGTACTCGGCGAAGTCTTCCGCAAAATCGGCGTAGCGCGCTTTACCCGCACCCTGGCGACCCTGCTGACCAGCGGCGTCGCCATCCTGGAGTGCCTCGACATCACTGCGCGCACCGCCGGCAACGCCATCCTCGAGGATACCGTCCTCCAGATTCGCAAGAATATCGAAGAAGGGAAGACGATGACCGAGCCGATGAAGGAGTCGAAATTCTTCCCTGCGATGGTAATCCAAATGGTTTCGGTGGGCGAATCCACGGGTGAGTTGGACACGATGCTGATCAAAGTCGCCGACTACTACGAGGAAGAGGTCGACGTAATCATGGCAAACTTCCTGACGATTCTCGAGCCGATCCTGATGGTCATTCTCGGCGTCATCGTGGGCGGCATCGTCATTTCGATGTACTTGCCCATGTTCAAGCTCATCCAGGTATTGTCAGGTGGCTAGAATCATTCTAGCGGCCTGTGACAGGAAGTCGGCAGTGGATGCTTGAAAATCTCCACTGGCGGCTGCCTGTGCGGGCAGAGGAAGCACGTGGCTAAGGTTTTTCCGCTCGAGAAAATGATTTTGCAGGCGTGGGCGCAAACCTGCGCAGAGCACAGCCGTTTTGCGTCTGCAAGATCCGGTGAATTGAGCCGACGCCTGTTCTGGCTCATCTCCTCCCGCACTGTAATCCTCTTCCTCGGATTGAACCTTGCGGTGCCGCTGGGCCTACTGCCCCATCAGCTGTGGTCGCTCCCATTTATACCGTTTTTCAATATCTTTTCGGTGATGCTCGCCTTCGGCTATCTCGCCCTCTGGTGGAGCGGCCGACACCTGGCGCTGCAGTTGTATCTGCAGATCGCAGTCGATCTATGTATCGCCACCGTGGTGGTCGCGCAAACGCACGGCAGCCAGAGCCCCTTCATCTCGTTCTACCTGCTCATCATCATTTATTGCAGCCTGACACTGGGTAGGAACGGCGGAGTCATTGGCGCCTCTCTCAGCACGATCCTTTACGCCGGCGTCATCATTCTCGGCCATCTGGGAATGCTGGAGGTTAGCGGCGGATCGACCGATTTCAACAACCTGACGTTCCGCATCTCGCTTCATGCGCTTGGATTCTTTTCCGTCGCTCTATTGGGAGCCAACCTGTCGCAGCGATTGCATGTCGTCCAGGAAGAGCTGGAACAGAAAATCGACTCCCTGGAGCAGGTTCAGAGGCTCACAGGACACATTGTCAGCAGCATTCGAAGCGGCTTGTTCACGACCGACTTGGATGGATACGTCACGCTGTTTAACAGCACGGCCGAGGAGCTCACGGAAAAGCCGCGCTCTGCCGCGGTCAATCACTCTATCCGCGAGGTGATTGGCGAAGGATTGTGGGCCAAGGTCCACGGGGCCGATTTGTTCCAGGATGCCCGTGCTTTGCGTTACGAAGAGTGGCTGGCTCTGCCTAGCGGCACCCGGCGCTTCCTGGGCTACAGCGTCTCGCCCCTGTTGAATCAGGAACGGGAACTTATCGGCTACATCATATCCTTCCAGGATCTGACGGATATCAAACGCCTGGAGGAGGAGGTCCGAATCAAGGACCGAATGGCGGCGATCGGGCGCATGGCGACCGGAATTGCCCACGAGATCCGTAATCCACTGGCGGCCATGCGAGGCTCGGTGGAGATCTTGCGCTCCCACCTCAACCTTCCAGGCCCGGATGAACGCCTTCTGGACATTCTCGTCAGGGAAAGCGATCGCCTGAACAGATTTGTCGAGGATTTCCTCATCTTTGCCAGGCCGGCTCAATGTGTGCGTAAGCCGCTCGATCTGGTTCCCCTGCTCCATGACTCGGTCCTCCTGTTGAAAAACAGCCCGGAGGTACGCGATAAGCATGCGGTGAAGCTGAGCATTGCTGCCCAACAGATCCCGATTCTGGGCGATGCCGACAAGCTTCGGCAGGTCTTCTGGAACCTGGCGCAGAACGCGCTGCGCGCCATGCCCTCCGGCGGCACGCTGACCATTACGATGCAGACCGCGGAGAACGGGGGAGGAGAGATTATTTTCCAGGATACGGGAATAGGGATGAGTGAAGAACAGAAAGCCCATCTCTTCCAGCCGTTTCATTCGAGTTTTGCCGGCGGGAGCGGCCTGGGGCTGAGCATCATTTTTCAGATCATTGAAGACCACCGGGGGAAGATCCACTTTAACAGCGAGCCAGGTCGCGGAACGCGGGTTACCCTCCAGCTCCCTTTGGCGGTCCAATAACATCATGGCGACAAAGCAAGGAATTGAAAACCATACCGGGAATTTGAATAAGACACGAAAAGACTTGCGCGTGTTTCCCGAATGCCGGGGGGATCGCCGCCGGGGTGGTGGGCTATGAATTCCAAAGCTACAATTCTGCTGGTGGATGACGAGCCCAACATCATCGAAATCCTCGAGATCGTGCTGCGCGACGAAGGCCTGGAGGTGCTGAAGGCTTCCTCGGCCAAGGATGCACTGGGACTGCTGGGCAAAAATGAAGTCGATATCGTAATCTCCGATATCCGCATGCCGGATATGTCGGGGGTGGAACTCCTCAAAGAGGCGAAGCAAATCGCCCCCGAAGCGGTGTTTATCCTCATCACAGCTTATGCCAGCACTGAAACCGCCATCGATGCCCTCCAGCACGGCGCCTATGATTACCTTACCAAGCCGTTCAAGATGGAGGAACTGCTGAATATCGTGCGCCACTCGCTCGAGAAAAAGTCCCTCAAGCGCGAGGTCGCAACACTGAAAAACGAGATCGGCGCTCAGCAAGGGCAGAAGCTCTTTCAGGCGCTGAATCGCAGCCACCTCGTAGGCAAGAGCCAGAAAATGCTCGAGGTCTACCGGACGATCGGCACCGTCGCCACGGGCGAAAGCACCGTGCTCATCGTCGGAGAAAGCGGAACCGGCAAGGAGCTGGTGGCGCGCGCCATCCATGAGGCATCGCTGCGGCGCGAACAGCCCTTTGTCTCCATCAACTGCGGCGCCTTCCCGGAAACCCTGCTCGAGAGCGAACTGTTCGGATATGTAAAGGGCGCTTTCACCGGAGCCAACGGCAACAAGAAAGGGCTGCTCGAGACCGCCAGCGGAGGTTCGATCTTCCTCGACGAGATCGGCGACATGACGCCCGCCATGCAGGTGAAGCTGCTCAGAGTCCTGCAGGAGAGGACACTCAGGCCGTTAGGCGGCACACAGGAGATTGCCGTGGATGTGCGCGTGATTGCCGCCACCCATCGCAACCTGCAGGCAGCGATCCAGCAAGGCCAGTTTCGGGAGGATTTGTATTACCGGATGGCCGTCATCATGATCCACCTGCCGCCTCTGCGGGAGCGCGCGGAGGACATCGATCTGCTCGCCTTCCACTTCCTCAGCCAATATGCTGAAAAGAGCGGCAAGCGCGTCTTCAGTATCGCGCGCGAGGCGCTCGCCTGCCTGGAGAACTACCATTGGCCGGGCAACGTGCGCGAACTCGAAAATACGATCGAGCGTGCCATCGCCCTCGAGACGACCGAGGCCATTCAGATCGAGCGCTTGCCCGATGCGGTGCGCAAGCTCCCCCCCGGCGCAATCCGCGAGTCCATTCCCATGCCGGAGGGACCCTTCGATCTCGAAGAAGTGCTGCGCAACCTCGAATACAACCTCATCTGCCAGGTACTGAGGCGCACGGAGGGGAATCAGACCCTGGCGGCACAAGATCTCAAACTTACCAAACCTTCCCTGCGGCACCGGATTCAGACTCTGGGCATCGATCCCACGATTTTCCGGCACGACGGCTACAATTCCTGATCGTTAAAACCTCGAGGGTTATACGCCCTCAGATTTTTTCGCTCGAACCAGCCTCTGCCGGTTAGGAAAGGTGCCGGGCAGCACTAAATTCGCACTTTTCGATCCTGCAACCTCTGATGATTTCCATCATGGTCAAAATGATGGGGATCATCACTTTGACCCGTTTGGCCTGAGTGGGATGTTTTTGATCACCTCTCCATCCTACTGATTACATGTCATTTACATGATTTTTGATCGGTAACACATTTTTGGCACAGCTATTGCTAAAGATAGCAGTGAGACGCAATCACCCATACACAGAAGAGGAGAAAGAATCACATGAGGAATGAACAGGGCTTTTCGCTTGTCGAGTTATTGATTGTCGTGGCGATTATCGCCATTATCGCCGCCATCGCAGTGCCGAGCTTGCTGACTTCGCGCATGGCTGCCAACGAAGCCGGCGGCATTCAGGGTTGCCGCACGGCCGGTTCCGCTGAGGTTGCCTATGCTTCCACCAACAACGCCCAGTACACGACGTTGGCCACTTTGGTTGCTGGGAATTTCCTGGATTCGCGCTTTACCAACGCCAACGGGTTCAACGGGTTCACGTATGTGGATGATGGTCCCGTGGTCTTCGTTCCGGCCCCGGTCAATGCAATCCCGATCACTGTAGCCACCGGTGGTTTCGGCCTCGTTGCGGCGCCGCTGGCCGCTGGGAATGCCCGCTACACCTACGGGATCGCTCCCGATCAGGTCGTGCGCTATCTTGCCACCAACAATGGCACCGATCCGAATGGTCTGGTACCTGGAAATGCCATCGGGAAGAACTAAGTAGTGCATGTCAGGCGGGGAGTGGCTCGACAGAGCCTCTCTTACCGCCCGGCAGGAATAAAAAAGGCGGGGGTCTCATCCCCGCCTTTTTTCTTTTCACCAGTATCCGCGCATGAACGCCGAGTTCCCGGGATCAGCCGAGATCGCCCCTCTTGACCTTAAGAGCGTCGAGACTGACGCCGCTTGAGAGGAGATCGGCCTCCAAATCCGGTTCGGACTCGACAATTTCCTCGGGAATGATCTCCTCCGTCAGACGAACATTGCGATAATATTCCATGCCCGTGCCGGCAGGGATGAGGCGTCCCATGATGACGTTTTCCTTGAGCCCGCGCAGGTAGTCCACCTTGCCGCTGATCGCAGCTTCGGTGAGCACGCGCGTGGTCTCCTGGAAGGAGGCGGCAGAGATGAAGCTGTCGGTGGAGAGCGAAGCCTTCGTAATCCCGAGCAGCAACGGGCGTCCTTTGGCAGGCTGTCCACCGCCGGTCTCGATGCGATCGTTCGCTTCGTAGAAGCGGAACTTGTCCACTTGCTCTTCGAGCAGGAACTCGGTGTCGCCGACCTCTTCGACTTTGATCCAGCGCATCATCTGGCGCACGATCGTTTCGATGTGCTTGTCGTTGATGTTCACACCCTGCAAGCGGTAGACCTCCTGGATCTCGTTGACCAGGTAGCTCTGCAGCTCTTTTTCCCCCAGCACGCGCAGAATGTCGTGAGGATTGCGCGGGCCGTCCATCAACGCTTCGCCGGCCTTTACATACTCCCCTTCCTGGACATTGATGTGCACGCCGCGAGGCAGCAGATATTCCTTAATGACGCCGGCCTCGCTATGGACCTCGATCTTCCGCTGTCCGCGGACCAGGCCGCCATATTTCACGAAGCCGTCGATCTCGGTGATAACCGCGGTCTCCTTCGGTTTGCGCGCTTCGAAGAGTTCGACGATGCGGGGGAGGCCGCCGGTAATATCCTTCGTCTTGCGCGTTTCCCGCGGGATCTTCGACAATATGCTGCCGGGGAAGACCGCATCGCCATCCGAAACCCAGAGGTGGGCCTTGGAGGGGAGCAGATAGCTCTTTACTACCTTGCCCTTCTCGTTCTTGATGAGGATTTGCGGCTGGTACTTTTCATCCGGCGATTCGGTGATGACCTGGCGCACCAGGCCGGTGTTTTCGTCGCGCTCTTCCTTGACGGTTATGCCGTCAATAATGTCTTTGAAGGCGATCGTACCGCCGAACTCAGTCAGGATGGCGAAGGAATAGGGATCCCACTCGACCAGCACCTGACCTGCCTTGATGCGCTGCCCTTCCTTGACCTTGAGCAACGCGCCGTAGGCCACGGAGTAGCGCTCCTTCTCGCGTCCCGCATCATCCGCGATGATCAGCGTACCATTGCGGTTCATCACGACGAGGTTTTGATCGCGGTTCGTCACGTGCTGAATATTGAGGAACTTCACGATGCCGTCGTTCTTGGATTCCTCGGTCGACGCCTCGTGCGTACGGCTGGCCGTACCTCCGATGTGGAACGTCCTCATGGTCAGCTGCGTACCGGGCTCGCCGATCGACTGGGCCGCAATCACGCCCACGGCCTCCCCCAAATCCACGAGGTTTCCGGTGGCCAGGTTGCGCCCATAGCATTTGACGCAAACGCCCCTCTTGGCCTTGCAGGTCAGCACGGAGCGGATCTTCACCTGTTCGATCCCGGCCGCCTGGATTTCTCCGGCCAGGTTTTCCGTGATTTCCTGGTTGATCCCGACCACCTGCTCGCCGGTCAACGGGTCCTTGACATTTTCGAGGGACACGCGCCCCACGATACGGTCGCGCAGGGGCTCGATGATCTCACCTCCCTCGATAATGGAAGTGACGTAGATCCCATCGAGAGTCTCGCAGTCATCCAGGGAAATGATGACGTCCTGGGCCACGTCCACCAGGCGGCGGGTGAGGTAGCCGGAGTCCGCGGTCTTCAAGGCGGTGTCGGCCAGACCTTTGCGCGCGCCGTGTGTGGAAATGAAGTACTGCAACACCGTCAGCCCTTCACGGAAATTCGCCGTGATGGGCGTCTCGATGATCTCGCCGGACGGTTTCGCCATCAAGCCGCGCATGCCGGCCAGCTGGCGGATCTGCTGTTTGCTGCCGCGGGCTCCCGAATCGGCCATGATGAAGATGGGATTGAATTCGCTGCTGCTCTCGTCCTGTTGAGCCATCTTGCGGAACATCTCGTCAGAAACCCGTTCGGTCACATCCGACCAGATGTCGATGATCTTGTTGTAGCGCTCGCCATCGGTAATGGCGCCGTCCTGGTACTGCTTTTCCACCTCGATCACGCTCTCGCGCGCTGCGTCCACCAGTTCGGCTTTGCTGTCGGGGACAATAAGATCTTCGATCCCGATGGAAATGCCTGCCTTGGTGGCGTGCAGGAAGCCGAGATTCTTTAAATCGTCGAGCATGGTGACCGTGGTCTGCAGTCCAAAATTGAGGTAGCAGTAGTTCACCAGCTGTTGCAGCCCTTTTCTCTTCATCAGGCCGTTGATAAAGGGCATGCCTTTGGGCAGGATCGAGTTAAAGATCAGCCGGCCGATCGTGGTGTTGATGAATTCATTCCTTACCTCGCGCACATCGGCTCGCATCACCCCCTGGTCGTCGTACTGGGTGGTAAGATCCATCAAGAGGCCGCTGAAACGATAGCGGATGGGGGTTAGACGCTCCACCATGCTGTTATCGAGCGCGAACATGGCTTCATCAAACGAACCGAAAATCCGGCCTTCGCCCTTTGTGCCTTTCTTTACCTTGGTCAGGTAGTAGCACCCGAGCACGATATCCTGGCTGGGAATGGCAATCGGCTGGCCGTTTGCGGGCGAAAGAATATTCTGTGTGCTCAGCATCAAAACAGATGCCTCGATCTGGGCCTCCGGCGAGAGCGGAATGTGGACGGCCATCTGGTCGCCGTCGAAGTCCGCGTTGAACGCGGTGCAGACAAGCGGTGGAATCTTGATGGCCTTGCCTTCGACCAGGACCGGCTCAAAAGCCTGGATGCCGAGACGGTGTAGCGTCGGAGCGCGGTTGAGCAGAACCGGGTGGTCCTGAATCACCTCTTCCAGGATATCCCAGACGACCGATTCCTGGCGTTCCACCATTTCCTTGGCGCCCTTGATGGTCGCAGCATGGCCTTCGTTCTCGAGCCGGTTGTAGATGAACGGCTTGAACAGCTCGAGAGCCATCTTCTTGGGCAGCCCGCACTGGTGCAGCTTGAGTTCCGGCCCGACTACGATTACGGAACGACCTGAGTAATCCACGCGTTTGCCCAGCAGGTTCTGGCGGAAACGTCCGGACTTGCCTTTCAATGTATCGCTGAGCGATTTGAGCGGCCGGTTATTGGCGCCGCGCAGCACACGGCCGCGGCGGCCGTTGTCGAACATGGCGTCAACCGCTTCCTGCAGCATGCGCTTTTCATTGCGGATGATGACTTCCGGGGCACGCAGCTCCATGAGCTTCTTCAAGCGGTTGTTGCGGTTGATCACTCGCCGGTACAAATCGTTCAGATCCGAAGTGGCAAAACGCCCGCCGTCGAGAGGAACAAGGGGGCGCAGTTCCGGTGGAATCACAGGAATCACGTCCAGGATCATCCATTCCGGTTTGTTTCCGGACTTGCGGAAGGCGTCGACCACCTTCAAACGCTTGGCAAATTTGATGCGCTTCAGCTGGGACGTCTCCGTCTTCATGGCTGCGCGCAGTTCATCGGCAAGCTCTTCGACGTCGACCTGTCGCAGGAGTTCCTTGATGGCTTCGGCGCCCATCATCGCCCTGAACCTGCCGGCGAATTCCTGCATCAAGGCGCGGTACTTCTCTTCCGTCAGCAATTCCTTGATTTTGAGAGGAGCTTCGCCCGGATCAATCACCACGTAGGCCTCGAAGTAAAGCACTCGTTCGAGGTCTCTGAGGCTGATGTCGAGCAGGTGGCCGATCCGGCTCGGCAGCCCTTTGAAAAACCAGACGTGGGAGCATGGAGAGGCCAACTCGATATGCCCCAGCCGTTCGCGCCGCACCTTGGACAAGGTCACTTCGACGCCGCACTTGTCGCAGGTGACGCCACGGTACTTCATCCGTTTATACTTGCCGCACAAGCATTCCCAGTCGGTGACGGGACCGAAGATACGGGCGCAGAAGAGGCCGTCTTTTTCGGGCTTGAAGGTGCGATAGTTGATAGTCTCCGGTTTCGTCACTTCCCCGTGAGACCAGGCCCGGATCTTCTCAGGCGAGGCCAGACTGATGCGAATGCTGTCGAAATCGTTGCTCAGATCTGACTTTTCGATTGTGTCCTTAAAACTTCTCAAGGGTGCTCCCCCTAATCTTAGAGGTTCAATTTCATTTACGAGTGACGAGTGACGAGTGACGATTGTTTCGGTTCGTCAATCGTCATTCCTATTCAATGGGTTCTGCACGCCGTATTTTCTGGCGCTGGATCAATTCCACATCCAGGCAAAGGCTCTGTAGTTCTCGAATCAGTACGTTGAACGATTCAGGAATGCCCGGCGTGAAGTGAGATTCCCCCTTCACGATGGCTTCATAAATCTTGGTTCGTCCCTGGATGTCGTCGGACTTGGCGGTCAGGAGCTCCTGAAGAATGTTTGCGGCACCGTAGGCTTCCAGGGCCCAGACTTCCATCTCCCCGAACCGCTGTCCGCCGAACTGAGCTTTTCCGCCCAGGGGCTGCTGCGTAATCAGAGAGTAGGGTCCGATACTGCGCGCGTGAATCTTGTCATCCACGAGGTGCGACAGTTTGAGCATATAGATGTAGCCGACGGTGACCTTCTGATCGAATTTTTCGCCCAGCATACCGTCATAGAGGTCGATCTTGCCGCTCGATGGCAAGCCGGCGCGCTTGAGCATATCTTTGATTTCCATCT